>CP075528.1:1527602-1833123 GCA_025808875.1 Enhydrobacter sp.
GTCGTTCACCGCCGACTCGCTCACCTATTCGCCGGATCCGCCGGCCTACTACGGCATGATCACCTTCCCGGAGGGCGGCCGCTTCATGTCCGATTTCACCGACTGCGATAAGGAACAGGTGAAGGTCGGCGCCAAGCTGCGGATGACCTTCCGAATCCGTGACAACGACATCATGCGCGGTGGCTTCAAGCGCTACTTCTGGAAGGCCGCGCCGGTTTGAGCTTAGAGTCTTAACCCTCAACCCCACGATCCAAGGAGACCAACATGGCACGGGGTATCAAGGACAAGGTCGCCATTCTCGGGATGGGATGCTCCAAGTTCGGCGAGCGCTGGGACAGCGGCGCCGAGGAGCTGATGGTCGAGGCCTACAAGGAGTGCATCGCCGACTCCGGTATCGACGCCAAGCAGCTCAATGCCGCCTGGTTCTCGACCGCGATCGACGAGGTGCATGTCGGCAAGTCGGGCATCCCGCTCAGCATGACGCTGCGCCTGCCGAACATCCCGGTCACGCACGTCGAGAACATGTGCGCCTCCGGCACCGAGGCCTTCCGCGGCGCCTGCTATGCCGTTGCCTCAGGCGCGGCCGATTTCGCGCTGGCGCTCGGCGTCGAGAAGCTGAAGGACACCGGCTACGGCGGCCTGCCGGGCGGCCGCGGCGGACCGCTGCAGGCGCTGTGGAACGCCAACGGCACGGCGCCGGGCAACTTTGCCCAGCTCGCCTCGGCCTACATGGCGGCCCATAATGTGAGCTACGACGACCTCAAGAAGGCGATCGGTCATGTCTCGTGGAAGAGCCACCAGAACGGCGCCAAGAACCCCAAGGCGCATCTGCAGAAGGCCGTCGAGATGGACACCATCCTCAACGCGCCGATGATCGCCTCGCCGCTCGGCCTGTTCGACTGCTGCGGCGTGTCGGACGGCGCGGCGGCGGCCATCGTCACCACGCCCGAGATCGCCAAGTCGCTCGGCAAGCACAACATCGTCTCGGTGAAGGCGCTGCAGCTCTCGGTGTCGAACGGCTCGGAGTCGGGCCACAATTCGTGGGACGGCAGCTACTTCCACACCACGCGCATCGCCTCGAAGAAGGCCTATGAGGAGGCCGGCATCAAGGATCCCCGCCAGGAGGTCTCGATGTTCGAGGTGCACGACTGCTTCTCGGTCACCGAGCTCGTTACCATGGAGGACCTGCACATCTCCAAGCCCGGCCAGGGCTGGAAGGACGTGCTCGACGGCTTCTACGATGCCGACGGCAAGATCCCCTGCCAGATCGACGGTGGCCTGAAGTGCTTCGGCCATCCGATCGGCGCCTCGGGCCTGCGCATGCTCTATGAGATGTACCTGCAGTTCCAGGGCAAGGCGGGCCCCCGGCAGCTTAAGGACCCGAAGATCGGCATGACCCACAACCTCGGCGGCGCGCCGCGCGAGAACGTGTCGAGCATCGCCATCGTCGGCCGCTACGAGTAAAGGGGCGAGCGAACGACCCTCTCTCCGGGCGACCGGGGGGAGGGTTTTTCATGTGAGGAGGAGACCAGCATGCAGCTCGACAAGAAGCTCATCGGACACAAGTTCAACGCCTTCACCACGACCGTCGAGGCCGGCAAGATCCGGCTATTCTGCAAGGCCATCGGCGAGGACGACCCGATCTACGTCGACGAGGCCGCGGCCAAGGCCGCCGGCTACCGCGCGATTCCCGCGCCGCCGACCTATCTCACTGCCGTCACCAACGACGATCCCGACAAGGGCGGCCTGCTGCGCCTGCTCAACGTCGACATCGGCCTGATCCTGCACGGTGAGCAGCACTACGAGTATCTGGCGCCGGTGCACGCCGGCGACAGGATCACCTGCCAGCAGAAGGTCGTCGACATCTACGACAAGAAGGGCGGGGCGCTCTGGTTCGTGGTCAGCGAGACCGAGCTCAAGGACCAGTCCGGCAAGCCGGTGGCCAAGGCCAAGGGCATCACCGTCGTGCGCAACCCCGACGCGGCCAAGAAGTAGGAGGACGAACCATGGCAAATGCTCCGAAGTTCGCCGACGTCAAGGTGGGCGACACGCTGAAGCCGCTCGTTCTGCCGCCGATCAGCCGGCATCAACTGGCGCTCTATTGCGGCGGCTCGGGCGACCACAACCCGATCCACGTCGACATCGATTTCGCCAAGAAGTTCGGTTTCAAGGACGTGTTCGCGCACGGCATGCTGTCGATGGCTTTCCTCGGCCGTCTCGTCACCTCGTGGGTGCCGCAAGCCCAGGTGCGGAAGCTCGGTACCCGCTTCACCTCGATCACCTGGGTGGGCGACGTCATTACGGTGAGTGGCAAGGTCACCGGCAAGCGCGAGGAGAACGGCCAGAAGCTGGTCGATCTCGAGGTCAAGTGCACCAATCAGAACGGACAGGACACGCTGCAGGGCGACGCAACGGTCGCGCTCAATTAGGAGAGACATCGATGGGTCAGATGGACGGCAAGGTGGCGATCGTCACCGGTTCGGGGCGCGGCATCGGCCGCGAGATCGCGCTGCGTCTGGTGCGCGACGGCGCCAGGGTGGTGATCAACGACATCGACGATGCGCCGGCCAAGGAAACGGTGGCCGAGATCGAGAGGCTCGGCGGCAAGGCGGTCATGTGCAACGGCGACGTGGCCAAGCCCGACTTCGGCGACCGCATCGTCAAGACGGCGGTGGACGCCTTCGGCGGCTGCCACGTCGTGGTCAACAACGCCGGCTACACGTGGGACTCGGTGATCCAGAAGATGAGCGACGAGCAATGGTACGCCATCCTCGACGTTCACCTGACGGCGCCGTTCCGCATCCTGCGTGCCTTCCAGCAGCACTTTCGCGGCGAGGTGGAGAAGGAACGCTCGGCGGGCAAACGCGTCGTGCGCAAGGTGGTGAACATTTCCTCGACCTCGGGCGTCAACGGCAACGCCGGCCAGTCGAACTACTCGGCGGGCAAGGCCGGGATCATCGGGCTCACCAAGACGCTGGCCAAGGAGTTCGGGCGCTACGACGTGACGGTGAATGCCGTGGCCTTCGGTTATATTCAGACCCGGCTCACCAAGCCGTTGAGCGAAGGCGAGGCTGGCGAGATCGAGGTGCAGGGCCGCAAGGTCAAGATCGGCGTCCAGGGCGGCCGCATCGCCGCCATGAACCAGATGATCCCGCTCGGCCGCGGCGGCCTGCCGGAAGAGGCGGCAGGATCGGTCTATCTCTTCTGCAGCCCCGACAGCGACTACGTCTCGGGCCAATGCTTGGTGGTGAACGGCGGGCTGTGACACGACGGCCGCGACCCATCCGATAGCCTTCCCTCTAGAGGGGGAAGGCGTTTGGTCCCGGCATTGCAGATCGACTGCGAGATGGATCGCGCCTTTTTCAATGCAAGGTAGCAACGGCGCTCTTGGTCGTCGCGGTGACTTGACCTAGTGTCGCGACCAGAAAGTTCTGCGACCCGTTTCCTTGCCGGCCTGCTCGATCCTCGTTCCGTTCCGCAAGCGGCATGGACCCATCGGCGAATCGATTGGTTCGACGGGCTTCAACCCGTACTTCAGTTCCGCGTCGGCTGGGTCCCTGCCCGCGGGTCGGAGCTAGGGAATGCTGAAACGCGCCCAGGGCCTCTCGCGCGTGGTGCAAGAGGGGCGATTCCTGCCGGCGATCCGGTGGCAGTTGTCGAAGCATGCCAACATGCTGCGCGAGCGGTGGTACCGGTTGCGCCTCGCCTTGCCGCAGCACATGCCGGCGGTGCTGCCTGCGATGGCGAGCACGGGTCGTGGCATCGCTTCTGCGGAGGCCACGCGGATGGCGCAGAGTCTGGAGGCCGCCATCCGCGGCGAAAGCAGGCTCGTACCGGAGATCCGCGCCATCGCCGGCATGTCGGGCCAGCTCTACCGGTCGTTCATCAACAACTACCTGCGCGACAGGCCTGGCCTGCGTTATCTCGAGGTCGGTTCGTGGGGCGGATCGACCGCGACGGCGGCGATGTACGGCAACGACGTGGAGGTGATCTGCATCGACAACTGGTCGCAGTTCGGCGGACCGCGCGACACCTTCTTCGCCAATGTGGCGCTCGCCCGGTCCGAGAAGGTACGCTTCGGCTTCATCGAGAGCGATTTCCGTGCCGTCGACTACCGGGCGCTGGGCACGTTCGACGTCTACCTGTTCGACGGCCCGCACAAGGAGCACGACCAGTATGACGGCGTGATGCTCGCGCAGCCCGCCCTGGCGGCGCGGCATCTGCTGATCGTCGATGACTGGAACTGGCGGGCGGTGCGCAACGGCACGTTAAGGGCGCTGATCGATCTCGGCTGCCGCATCGAGGCGGCGAGCGAGATTCGAACGTCGCTCGACGGCACCCTGCCGGCGGTCAATCGCGAGCAAAGCGACTGGCACAATGGCTATTTCCTTGCCGTGATCAACAAGAAGACGCCCTGATCGTCGCTATCGACGCGAGTGACGCCCGGCTTGGCGGCCGTGGCGCCAGACAGTAGGGTGCGACGCCCCCTCGCCGCGGACCCGCCTGTGCCGGCCATTTCCATCATCGTGCCGTTCTACAATCGCCACGGCCTGATCGGCGAGACCGTCGAGTCGGTCCTGCAGCAGGGGCTGACCGATCTCGAGATCGTCATCGTCGACGACGGCTCGCGCGAGCCGCTGAAGCCGTCGGATCTCGGTCGCGGCGACGGCGACGCGAGGATACGGCTGTTCCGCCAAGACAATCGCGGCTCGGGGGCGGCCCGCAACGCCGCGCTGCGCGAGGCGCGCGGCGACCATGTCCTCTTCCTCGATTCCGACGACCTGCTGGTGCCGGGCGGCCTCGAGGTGTTGCTGGCGCGGGCGCGCGAGGGCGATTTCGATGCCGTCGTCGGCAACTGGCGCGATTTGGTTGACGGACGGGCGGAGCGCCACTTCCGCCCGTCCTTCCCCTATCGCGACGCGCTGGCCAACGTGGTCGACGGTGGATGGGCGACCGGCAGCGCGCTGCTCAAGCGCAGCCTGCGGCCCGTCTGCCCGGAGGAGAAGTCGCGGCTGCCGTGGGACATGGCGGAATGCTACCTGCGGGCGCTGAGCGACCCGGCGGCCAGGATCGCCCATGTCGACCGCGACATTGTCATGATGCGCCAGGATTCAGACGGCCGCCTGACCGTGCTCTACGACCACTTCGATCCGGTCAAGGCCGGTCGCTTCTGGTGCGAGATGAAGGCGTCCTTCGCGCTCGACGACGAGCGGCGCGCGGCCTTCGACCGCCAGATCTTCCGCTTCGTGCTCACTCTCTTCCATGCCGGCGAGAACGCCGCGGCGGCCGAGCTGTTCGCCTCGATCGATGCCGATCGCCTCAAGCGCCATGCCTGGTGCTCGGCTTTCTCGCCGGCCTGGTTCGCCGCGACCCTCGGCCTGTCGCCCGGCCTCGGCCTGCAGCGCCTGCTGCACAGGCTGCGCGGCGGCCGCCTGGGCTAGCGATCGGGTCGCCGCAGCAGCCAGTCGCGGTGTCGTTCCGAGACGCGCAGGGCGGACGCCGGCTCCAGACCGTCGTCGACGATCAGGCAGCGGTCGTAGCCGGCGAGCGCCGGCGCGGCGTTGAGCGCGTCGACGGTGAAGGGAAGAACCTCGATCAGCAGGTCCGGCCGGTGACGCTCGATGATCGGCTGCAGGGCCTCGAGCAGCGCCGGCTCGTATCCCTCGACGTCGAGCTTGATCAACGCATGCGTTGCCTGCTTCAGCCAGCGCTCCAGCTCGGAGGCGGCGACCACGACGACGAGATGCTCGGCGACCGAAGGTGAGAAGATCTCCGAGAATTCGCGCAGCAGAGAGCCGTTGGTGAGATGGCCTCGCGGTTCGAAGAAGGGCTGCAGGCCGGAGGCGCTGCCGACCGCGGCCTGGTGGACGGAAACGAACCTGGTGCCATTGGCGCGGAGGTTCTCGACCAACCGGCGATGGGCCTCCGGCGAGGGTTCGAAGGAGACGATCCGGGGCGCGGTGTGCGGCGTCGCGCGGCGGTACAGCGCATCGAGGAAGACGGTGTAGACGCCGACATTGGCGCCGATCTCGATCACGAGGTCGTAGGTTTGCGCGACGTTGCGCTCGAGCCACGCGAACACCTCCTGTTCGTACTCGAGCCGTCGGCCGAACAGGGCCTGTTCGTCGAATTCGCCGAGATGGGGAACGAGGGCGACCTCCGTCGACTCGCCGAGAACGACGCGCCGCGGCGTGAAGGTCATCGCCGGCCAGGGATGGCCGTAGCCGCACACGGAGTTGTGGACGCGCCGCGCCACCGAGCGGGGAAGCAGACTGCGGCTGATGGCGGACAGCAACCGGAGATAGCCCTGGGCGACGGGTCGCGGCGCGCGCGACATCCCTTGATGGAGGAGTTGCGCCACGCTCTTGATCATCCGATGGAGGCCTCTTTCACGGTCGTCAGTCGCCGCTCGGCACGCTACCGTCTTTCGAGGCTGGGGGAATGCCGTTGAACGTCGCTTTGTGGAAAAATCTGCCGTGGTCACGGAGCGCGTTCGTCGTCTGCTGGTCGCTCGTTGCCGTGCTGGTGGCGGCGTATACCATCGCCAACGGCGTTGTTCGGCCGACCATGTTCTCGGACAGCGGATGGGGCCTCCTGGGCTGGGACAACCGCGCCGGCTTGCCCTTCAACATGTCGTCGGGGCCCGATCCCGGGGACATCTCCCGCGATGTCAGCGGCTTCATGACCGCGTGGTCGCCGGGCCAGCACCTCCTGCCGGGATGGCTGGAAGAGGCGGGCCTCGACCTCGGCTGGGCGATGGTGTTGGTGGCCGCCGCCGCCACGATCGCCGGCCTGCTCGGATGGTATGTGCTCTATCGCGCCTTCGGCTTTCCCGTGCGGAGCAGCGCGATTGCCGTGCTGATTGTGGCCTGCACGCGCCATGTCGGGCTCGCCTTCGGCATCTACAACGGCGGCGAGGTCTTGCTGTTCGGGACGGCACCCTGGTTTCTGCTGGTGGTCTGGCGCCTGCGCGACCTGCGCTGGTCGGCGGTCGTGCCCTTGCTGGCCGCCCCCCTGGTCCTGTTCCTGGCCAAGCTGTCGGGCATCGTTCTGGCAGCCGCGGCGATCGGCGCCGTCGTGCCGCGTCCCGAGCGGGGATGGCTCGGCGTCGCCCTGGCACGGCGGGCCGTCGTGGCGGGCGTGACCATCACCGCGATGGGCCTGGTGTTCTATTTCGCCTGGTTCTCGCGGGGTTGGACGGCGGTTTCCGAGCAGACGACTCTGCAATGGCCCCTGCTGGTCAGTCACGGAGCGCTGGCGGTCGGCGCGGTGTGGAGTTCGTCCCTGTCGCTCGGTGAGCTGGCAGCCTATCTGCTTGTCCATCCGAGCCGGCCGGTGCTGGGCTCGGTGCTGCCGGTCTATTACCTGTTCCTTCCGCTGGCGCTCGCCACGTTCGTGCTCATGTGGTGGCGCCTGAGGCGCGACTTCGCCGACTACCTGCTGTTCGCCGCGCTGTTCGCGGCGGCGGTGTCCGCCGTGCTGGTGTGGACCTGGGCGCGCGGCAGCGTGGTCAGCAGCGACGAGCGCCACTTTCGCATCGTGTCGCTCGTGCTGTTCGGCGGCATGGTGCATTGTTTCCTAGAATTGCCGTGGCGCCTGCCGCGGCTTGCCTTCGCCGCGATCGCCATTCTCGCCTGTGCCTACGGCGCCGCGGCCCAGGCTTCCCGCCTTGCCGACAATGCCCGGCGCCCGCTCGGCGATCGCGGATTTCGCCACTGGATCGCCAGCGCGGAGGCCCTCGACTTCATTCGCTCGGTCGATCGGCGGGGCGCCGACCGCCGCGCGACCCTGATCCACGTCACGTCGCCCGAGATCGGCCTCGAGGTGCGGCACTCCCGGGTGATGGCCAATCATGCCGACTTCCAGTCACCCGACTTCCTGCGCACGGTGAAGCTGCACGGTCGCGTCCCGCGGCTCTACGTGATCGTGCAGAAGCGGCTGGTCGACAACGGCAAGGCCGATCTGATGCTGCGCTCGTTCGTCGACTATGGCGCGCAGAGCTGGCGCAAGATCCCCCTGGGCGACTTCGTCGCCTTCGCGGCCGAGGATTAGCGGGCGCCGTGCGCGAGTGCCGCCCAGCGCCCGGGCGTCAGGCCGAAGCGCGCGGTGAAGTGGCGCGTGAAGTGGCTCTGGTCGGCGAAGCCGGTCGTTGCCGCCACGTCCGCGAGGGCCCGGCCCGACAGGATCAGGGTGCGCGCCCGATCGAGCCGCCGCCCGACCTGGAAGCGGTGCGGCGACGTTCCGCAGGCCGCCCGGAACTGGCGGCTCAGCGTGAACCGGTCGAGCCCCGTGATCCGTTCGAGTTCCCGCGAGGCGACGCGGCGCGGCGATTCCGCCGCGAGATAGTCACGCGCCCGGCTTACGGCGCGCGAATCGACGGCGGTCCACCGCCGCCGGCGGACACCGTCGCCGCGCCGCATCAGCAGTTCGGCCAACCCGGCGACGACGGCATCGGCGGCGAGCGGCTCGAGCGGATGCGGGAAGTCGGCGAATGCCTCGCCGAGCAGCGCCACCATGGCCGGATCGTCGGCGACGGCGTCGGCAACGAAGGGCGCCGCACCGCCGAGCGCCGCCGCAATCGCCGCCGGATCGACGTAGAGCATGCGATAGGCGAAGCCGCCCGGGACGCCCGCGTGGCCGTCATGCACCTCGTCGGGATGCAGGACGACGACCTGGCCGGCCCGGCTGGCGTGCAGGGCGCCGCGATAGTGGAACTCCTGGACGCCCCGCAGCGTGAGGCCGACGCTATAGGTTTCGTGGCGATGGGCGTCGTAGGCGTGGCCGTTGAAACGGGCAGCCAGGCGCTGCAGGCCGGCGCTCGGCTCGTCGAACTGGATGCGGTCGTCTTGCTGCATGCACAAACGTTCAAGACCGTGGGAGACTGCCGGTCACTATGACGACCATGCTCTACGAAACCAAGACCGCCCTGGTGCTGCGCCGCGACCTCGCCGGTTGGCAGGCCGCCAACGTCGCCGCCTTCCTGGCCGGGGGGCTGGCCGGCACACAGCCCGACATGATGGGCGAGCCCTACCGCGATGCCGCCGGCCGGAGCTATAGCGCGCTGATCCGCGAGCCGGTCTTCGTCTTCGGCGGCACGCTCGAGGAACTGCGCCGCACGCACCAGCGCGCGCTGTCGCGCGAACTCGTGCCGGCGATCTACATCGAGGCCATGTTCGCCACCACCAACGATGCCGACAATCGCGCCGCGGTCGCGAGCGCGCCGGCCGACGCGCTCGACCTCGTCGGCCTCGGCGCCAGGGGCCCGCGCAGGACGATCGACAAGATCGTCAACGGGTTGAGGTTTCTCGGCTGAAGGCTCAGCCGATGAAGAGGCGGGCGCCGACCGGCAGGCTGCGCGCCTCGTCCAACCTCTTCATGGTCGCCTGGTAGCCCGTCTCGATCGCCGCATCGAAAGTCGTCCAGTCGAGCAGGTCGTAGCGCTCCATCGGCGGCACGATCAGCAAGTCGGCGGCGTGGCGATCCTCCGTGGCGCGCGCCGCGCTCGACACCAGCGCCGCGCGCAGCAGGATGCGCACGATCGACGGGATCGGCAGCGTCTCCTGCCGCTTCCACACCAGGCGCCGGAAGAACTCCCAGGCCGACCACGACTCCTCGACACCGGCGCCGGCCGACAAGGCGCCGCCGGTGTCGATGTCGACGCCGATCGTCACGCCGCGACCCTGCCGGCGCATGGGCCTCACCGGGAAGTTGTCGATCACGCCGCCGTCGACATGGACCTGGCCGGCGTCGTTGACCGGCGGTAGAACGCCCGGCAGCGAGACGGAAGCGCGCAGCCAGCGCCAGAGGCGCCCGACCATGTGCACGTCGGCGGTCGAGGTCGTGAGATTCGCGGTGACGCAGTAGAAGGGCAGAATCAGGTCCTCGATGTCCTTCTCCCCGAACGCCGAGCGCAGGAGGCCGACGACGTTGCGGCCGCCGTAGAAGGAGACGAAGGGCAGGGTGTAGTCGCTGAGCGGGTTGCGCTCGACGAAGGAGGCACGGAAGCGTTCGCGAAGCTCCTGGTCGGTCCAGCGGGCGGCCACCGCGGCGGCGACGATCGCGCCCATGCTGGTGCCGCCGGTCAGGTCGATCGGCACCCCCGACGCGCGCAACGCCTTGACGACGCCGATGTGCGAGAACGAACGCGCGCCGCCCCCGGCCATCACCACGCCGACGGCGTGCCCGGTGATGAGCCGCGCCAGGCGGTCGAAATCCGAGCCGATGTCCAGCCGCACGTGATGGTGCTGGCCGTACATGCCGCCGGCGATCTGCGATGTCGTCGAGCCGGAGCGCGGATCGTGGCCCTCGTGCAGCAGCACCAGCTCGCGGCGGCGGCGGAACACCGCGCCGGGCTCGGTGGCCTC
Source organism: Enhydrobacter sp. (assembly GCA_025808875.1). Taxonomy (NCBI): domain Bacteria; kingdom Pseudomonadati; phylum Pseudomonadota; class Alphaproteobacteria; order Hyphomicrobiales; genus Enhydrobacter; species Enhydrobacter sp. The sequence continues at coordinate 1,537,967 of CP075528.1, forward strand.
GATCTCGAACGGCACCTTGGTGGGCTCGTCGTCGTTGCACACCCGAACCACGAGCAGGCAATCGGCCTGGCGCAGGCAGAGTTCGGTCCATGGCGTCAGGGTCGGGTCGGCGCGATAGAGCACGAAGGACGAGTCCATCTCGCAGCGGGCGAACCAGTCGGGCTCCTGATCCTGGGAGTCCGGCCCGAGCATCTGCACCTGGTCGCCGATGCGGCCGAGCGCACTCGACAGCATGACGGCGAAGCGCGCCGCCGGAACGTGATTGCCGGTCGGCAGCAGCGCGAAGGTGCGAGGCTGGCGCCGGCGCTTGGCCGGTCCCATCGCGTTGCGCACAGCGACGTTGCGCATCAGCGTCGGCAGGGCTTCGGGATGATCGGCGGTCAGCGCGTCGAAGCTGGTGCGCGCCAGCCGCCACACCTCGCTGTCGCGCAGCGCCGCCACGCTGCGTGTGCGCTGGGTGTGCGACAACAGCGACATCTCGCCCACCAGGTTACCGGGTGTGATCTCGGCGATCAGCACCGGCTCCTCGCCCTCGTTGTCGTGGCGGAACACGCCGAGGCAGCCGCTCGCCACCAGATAGACCGCGTTGGCCGGTTCGCCCTGACGAAAGAGGGGCGCGCCGCCTGGCAGTAGCAACAACGACAGTTCGCGCTCGATTGCCGACATCGCCTTGCGGTCGAGGTCGGCGAACAGGGGTGCGCGCTGCAACGCCCGTTGCAGCCGGAGCCGTGTCGGATCGGCACTGCCGTCGACGGCCGGCGTCGTCAGTTGCGGCCCGTCATCCACCGCCCAATCCCTTGAGCGCCCAGCCGATCGTCTGGTCGGCGCGCGCCCAGACCATCTCGCGCCATTTGTCGCCGGCCGGGAAGAAACGCTCCCTGATGTCGGCCTTGAGCTTCCTGCCGAGCTCGGACGCCGGATCGCCATGGCGATGCAGCCAGTTGTCGCCGCGCACTGCGGTCAGCACTTCCGCCACGCTGTAGGTGCCGTATTCGATCGCCACCGCCGTGACCTCCGCATCAGGCAGCTCCTGCGGGAAGGCGTCGATCATCACGCCCATCACGACGGCGGATGCCGAGGTGCCAGCCTCCGGCGACATCAGCTCGTCGCCGTACCAGGTGCGGGTGCGTGCATAGGACTTGGCACTGGGCGGAACGGGGCAGAGCAGCTCGCCGTGGCCGAACGGGCCGAGGCCGGTGTGGAAGTCGATGATGCCGACACGACGGGCGCGTGCGAGCTCCTCGCGGGCGACGGCGCGCACAGTGCGGTTGCTCCAGGTCGGCTTGTGGCCGCCGAAGAAGATGCCGTCGGGATGGGAATATTGCCCGCGGCTCAGCGCGCCCTGCAGGGCGAAGGCGCCGTGCTTCTGCGCGTAGGAGGCGAAGACTTGTGCGCTCGCCGCGAGGCTCGCCTCGTCCCAGTGGCTCGGCAGGATGGCATCGGAGAGCGCGACATAGCCCTCGTTGACCGGATAGGCCTTGTCGTGGTCGACGAAATTGCGGTTGAGGTCGACATTGTCCTCGGTGACCCGGCGGCTCCAGGCGAAGCCGTAGGGATTGAGGGCGTGGATCAACAACGCGCCGGTGTCCCTGGGCAGCCCGGCCGGTCCGCCGCTGCGCAGCCACGCGATCTGCGCGCCGGAGCCGCAATGGCCCTCGACGCCGTGGGTGCTCGAGATCAGCACCAGCATGTTGGCGGCGTCGGCCGGCCCGAAGCGTGCGGTGTCGAGATACAGCCGCTCGCTGTTCGGCCCCAGGGCGTTCGGATTGAGCCACGAGCGCAGCGCGCCGCCGGCGCTCGCCGCCGCACCGCAGAATTTGGCGCGCGCCTCGGCGTAGCTCTCCGAGAAACACCCGGAAATCGAAACCATCGACTTAACTCCTCCCCACCCAATGGTAGCATGGACCGGCCATGGGATTCTTCACGTTGGAAACGGCCCAGGCCCAGCTTGCCCCGGGCGGCAATTTCGGGCCCTGGATCTGGCAGCTCGGCCTGAAGGTCGAGCACATATCGGCGAGCGAGGTGCGGGTCCGTCTGCCCTACGGCGAGCATATCGTGCGGCCGGGCGGCGTCGTGATCGGGCAGGCGATGATGGCGCTCGCCGACACCGTGATGGTGCTGGCGATCTGCGAGAAGCTCGGCCGCTTCGCCACCCTGGCGACGATTTCGATGACCACCAACTTTTTGCGCGCTGCCGTGAGGCAGGACGTGCTGGGTGTGGCGCGGGCGGTCAAGATCGGCCGCAGCACGGCCTTCGGCGAGGTCGGCTTCTTTGTCGACGGCTCGTCCGACCCGATCGCTCAATCCATCTCGAGCTTCGCCGTGCTGCCGGATGGGGTCGGCGCCTTCAATCGCGCCGACGAACGGTAGGGACGGTGGGAGATCGGACGCGCAAATCGGCGAAACTTCCCGCCGGCTCGGTCGCTTCGGTCGCGTCCGACTTCTTAGCTCTCGTAGCGCAACAGCGTCTCGACCGGCACGTTCAGCTTCTGCCGGCCGTCGAGGAACGTGAGCTCGATGATGCAGGCCGCCGCCGGCACGACGGCGCCGACCTGTTCCAGCAAGGTGACGGCCGCTGCCATGGTGCCGCCGGTCGCCAGCAGATCGTCGACCAGCACCACGCGCTTGCCCTTCTCGACGGCGTCGCTCTGGATCTCGATCGTGTCGGTGCCGTACTCCAGCGCATAGGTGTGCCGCACGGTGATGCCGGGCAGCTTGCCCTTCTTGCGCAGCATGACGAAGCCGGTGCCCATGGCGATGGCGAGAGGCGCCGCCAGCAGGAAACCGCGCGACTCGATGCCCGCCAGCACGTCGGGCTTGTAGGGCCGCACCGCCTCGGCCATATGCTCGATCGCCGAGTGCCAGGCCTTGGCATGCGCCAGCAGGGTCGAGATGTCGTAGAAGAGAATGCCTGGCTTGGGAAAATCCGGGATCGAGCGGATGTGCTTCTTGAGATCTATTTTCTCGGACATGGCTCTCCCCGATCAGACGTAGGCCGGCGGCGGCGTGAAGCTGCGATACTCCCGTTCCAGGAGCTGGGCGAAGCGGATGCAGTCGTAGTCGCCATATTGGGGGCCGACGATCTGCACGCCGATCGGCAGGCCTTCCGCGCTTTGCCCGATGGGCGCAACCGCGGCCGGCAGCAGAACGATTCCGGAGTAGCCCGCCCAGAAAATCTGGTCGACCACGGGCACTTTCCTGTTGTTGACCACGATGGTGCGCTTGTGGCGCAGGCCCTCCTGGTCGTGCGGGAAGGCCGCCGTCGCCGCGACCGGACACAGCATCAGATCGTGGTCCTCGAAGAAGGCGTCCCAGGCGAGTCGCATGCGGTGCCGCTTCTCGTTGAGCTGCAGCCAGGTGCGGTGCGCCAGCGAGTTGCCGCGCTGCATCTGGGCGAAATAGCTCATGTCGTCGGCCGGCAAGCCGGCGGCGTCGTGTCGGGCCTGCTCCCACGCCTCATCCGACATGCGGCCGGACGTGGCGGCGCGCAGCATCCGGACATAGACGTCGTTCAGCTCGACCGTGTCGATGGTGGGGCGTGCCTTGTCGCTGACCTTGGCCTTCTTGCGGGCGAGGAAGTCGGCGAGCTTCTGCAGCTCGGCCTGCACCGAATCGTCGACCTCGGCGTTGGCGTCGCTGAGCAGCACCGCCACCTTGAAGTCGCGAAGCTTCTTCTTCTTCGAGCGCGGCAACGAGAGTTTCCAGCCGCGCCCGTCGATCCCGTCGGGCCCGGCCATGACATCCATCGCGATCTCAAGGTCGTCGGCGCCGCGCGCCAGCGGCCCGACCACGCCGATATCGCCGTAGGCGACGCTGCCGGGCAGGGCATGGCCCTTGGGGCTGACGACTCCCCAGGTCGGCTTGTGGCCGAACACGCCGCAATAGTGGGCGGGGTTGCGAATCGAGGCGCCGATGTCGCTGCCGGCCTCGATGCCGGTCAGGCCGGCCGCCAGCGCGGCCGCCGAGCCGCCCGACGATCCACCTGGCGTACGGCCGGGATCCCATGGATTGTTGGTCGAGCCGTAGACGGCGTTGTAGCTTTGCCAATCGGCCAGCATCAGCGGCACGTTGGTCTTGCCGAACAGCGTGACGCCGGCGTCGAGCATGCGCTGGGCGACCAGCGAATTCTCCAACGCGACGTTGCCCTTGTTGGCGGGATCGCCCCAGGTCGTGACCATGCCGGCGACGTTGAACGATTCCTTGATGGTCATTGGCACGCCATGCAGGGGCCCCAGCGTCTTGCCGGCCTTGACCGCCCTGTCGGCGGCCTTCGCCCGCTTGCGGGCACCCTCGATATCGGTGGCGATGACGGCGTTCAGCGCGGGGTTAAGAGCCTCGATCCGCTTCAGGTAGAGATCGAGCAGTTCGAGGCAGCCGATCTTTTTCTTCCGGACGGCCGTGGCAAGCTGCTTGGCGGTGCGGAAGGGAAGCGGTAGGGACATGCCAAGGCCGTAGCATATCGGGGCGGGCAACGTGAAGAAACTTCCAGCTTGGACCATGCGTTTCGCCCTACCGTTGGCGCTCACCCTAGTCATGACTTTCCTCGTTTCCGGCGTGGCGACCTATCGCGCCGTCGGTCTCGAAGCGGGCATGGTCGAGACGTGGATGAGCTCGTGGATGATCTCCTGGGTCATCGCTTTTCCGACGATGTTCTTCCTGATGCCCGTTGTCCGGCGCCTGTTGCTCGTCGCGATCGAAGGGTCGGCCGGTTGACGCCGTCGACCTATGACTTTCGTCCGGCCGGCACCGCCGACCTGCCCCTGTTCGAGCGCTGGCTGAGAACACCCGAGGTGGTGCGCTGGTGGGGGGATCCCGACGAGCAGTTCGGCCTGCTCGCCGAAGATCTCGGCGAGCCGAGGATGACGATGCTCGTGGTGGCGCACGAGGATCGGCCGTTCGCCTATGCGCAGCACTACGATGTCCAAAGCTGGCCGCAGCCGCATTTTGATGGGCTGCCGAAAGGCACGCGGGCGATAGACGCCTTCATCGGCGAGCCGGACATGTTGGGGCGGGGTCACGGCTCGGCCTTCTTGAGGCAGCTGGCGGCGGCGTTGCGTCGTGCCGGCGCTCCCGTCGTCGCCATCGACCCCGACGTCGGCAATCACCGCGCCCGGCGCGCCTATGCCAAGGCGGGCTTTCACGGCGACACGGTCGTCGAAACGGGAACGGGGCCGGCCGTGCTGATGCTGTTCACCGGCAACTGACCTCGGATCGGCGCGTCAGCGTCGGGGCCGTGCCCGCGCCGTCGGTTCTGCGATCAGCGGATCGTCAGGCCAATAGTGCTTGGGGTAGCGGCCCTTCAGCTCGGCCTTCACGTCGCGATAGGCGGTCTTCCAGAAACTCGCCAGGTCGCGGGTCACCTGCACCGGCCGGCGGGCCGGCGACAGGAGATGGATCGTCACCGGCACCTTGCCGCCGCCGATGCGCGGCGTGTCGGTGAGCCCGAACATCTCCTGCAGGCGCACCGAGAGGGTCGGCTCCGCCGCGTTCGCATAGTCGACCGGGACACGCGAGCCGCTCGGCACCTCGATGTGCGTCGGCGCGAGGCGGTCGAGCTCGCGTTGCTTGTCCCACGGCACCAGCGCGCGGATCGCCTCGGCGAAGTCGATGCGGCGGGTCGCGCCATCGACGAACGGCGCCAGCCACTCTTCGAGCGACGCGCCGAGAGTGGCGTCCGACAGGTCGGGCCAGCCCGGATCGATCCCACGCAGGAAGGCGATGCGCGCGCGCCACGCCCGCAATTCGTCGGTCCATGGCAGTCCGCGCTGGCGAACGCCCTCGAGCAAGGCGGCCTTCACCTTCCCGGGATCGGGCCGATCGAGGGGCTTGTCCTCGAGCGCCAGCGCCCCGAGCCGCCGCCGCCGGCGCGCCAGCACCGCGTTGTCACGCACGCTCCACTGCACGACCTGCTCGTCGACGACGCGCTCGCCGTAGAGTTCCTCGATCTCGCCGGCTGCGATGGGGGCGGCGAGGAAGATGCGCGAGTCCTGCGCCGTGCCGTCGAGATCCGCCACGACCAGGAACTCCTCGTTGGCCATCGGGTCGCCTTCGGGCAGGGCCGCGCCACGCCCGCCGGAAAGGAGGTATCGGCCCGCCGCTCCCGGTCGCCGCCGGCCGATGCGGTCGGGATAGGCGAGGGCGAGCAGGGCGCCGGTCGTGGAAAGATCCGGCATTTCGTCCTTCGATTCGCGCGGCGTCATGCGGCGCGCCATCTCGGCGATCTGGCGGGGTGCGCGGCCGGCGAGCGCGAGATCGATGCGATGGCGCAGGTCGACATCGCGCTGGCCGGGCGGCAGGCGCAGGAAGTCGCGCTCGCTCAGGATGGCGGCCAGCAGCGCCGCGACGCGACCCTGGCCGAGTTCGCGGCCCTTCAGGACGAGATGGGCGAGGCGCGGATGCTGGCCGAGACGGCTCATGGCGTGGCCGTGTGGCGTGATGGCGCCGGCCTGGTCGATGGCGCCAAGATCGAGCAGCAGGGTACGCGCCATGGCGAGCGACGAGGCGGGTGGCGGCGTCAGCCAGGGCAGGGCGCCGGCGTCGGCGACACCCCATGCGGCGAGTTCCAGCGCGAGCGGCGCGAGGTCAGCTTCGAGGATCTCGGGTGGCGTGAATGGCAGCAGGCCGCGCTGCGTTTCCTCGCTCCACAGCCGGTAGCACACGCCCGGCTCGAGGCGGCCGGCGCGGCCGCGCCTCTGGTCGGCCGAGGCCTGGCTGACGCGCATCGTTTCCAGCCGCGTCATACCGGAACGCGGCGCGAAGCGCGGCATGCGCATGTAGCCGCCGTCGATCACGATGCGCACGCCTTCGATGGTCAGGCTGGTCTCGGCGATCGAGGTCGCCAGCACCACCTTGCGCCGGCCGGGCGGCGCCGGATCGATGGCGCGATCCTGTTCGGCGGACGGAAGGTCGCCGTAGAGTGGCGCCACGTCGATGTCGCGGTCGAGATCGGCCAGGCGTTCCGCGACCCGCCTGATCTCGCCGACGCCCGGCAGGAAGACCAGCACGCTGCCCGTCTCCTCGGCGAGCGCCCGGCGCACCGCCGAGGCCGCCGTGTCCTCCAGCCGGCCGGCGGTGTCGCGGTCGAGATGGCGCGTCTCGACGGCGAACATGCGGCCCGCCGATTCGACCAGCGGCGCGCCGCCCAGCCGCTCGGCGACGGGGCCGGGATCGAGCGTCGCCGACATCGCGACGACCCGCAGATCCTCGCGCAGCGCGGTTTGGGCTTCGCGCACCAGGGCGAAGGCGAGGTCGGTCTCCAGCCCGCGCTCGTGCAGTTCGTCGAAGATCACGCAGCCGATGCCGTCAAGCGACGGGTCGTCCTGCAGTATCCTGAGGAACAGGCCGTCGGTGACGACCTCGATGCGCGTGCGCGGGCCGACCTTGCTGTCGAGGCGCACGCGATAGCCCACGGTCGCGCCGACCGGCTCGCCGAGCGTGGCGGCCATGCGGCGGGCGGCGGCACGGGCGGCGAGCCGGCGCGGCTCCTGCATGACGATCTTGCGGCCCTGCAGCCAAGGCGCGTCGAGCAGCGCCAGCGGCACGCGCGTCGTCTTGCCGGCGCCCGGCGGCGCCACCAGCACGGCGGCGTTGTGCGTCCCGAGCGCCGCCTTGAGGCGCGGCAGGGCCTCGTCGACCGGAAGCTCCATCGTCGCGGCTTACAGCAGTGGGTTGATCACCGAAAGCCCGGCGAACCGATTGAAGTCGCGGTCGGCCGACCAAAGCTCGCGGACGCCGTGCTGGGACAAAGGGCAACGATGCGCGCATCGTGCACGCGCGCCCGAGATTCGGCCCGCCAGCAGGAGAGGCCGCAGTGTGGTCCAATGGGACGCCGATTCGGCCAGCGTCACCAGCGAGGGCGATTCGAGCCACGCGTCGACCTGGTCCAGAGCCGCCTCGAGCGGCGAGGGGGGGAGCGTAGATGCGCGAATGCGTCACGATGGCGCCATTAGTAGGCAGGGCCAGGGAATGGCCAAGCCTAGACGAGGATGTCGGTGTCGACGGCGATCGAGCGCCGCGGCCCTCACAGGCGAGATCTCGCATCCTGTGCCAGGAGGCATCACGCACCCCGGGTCGCAAGCCCTTCCCCTTGGAAATTTCGACTGTCGATCCTGCTGCAGGGAGTATGCGCGGCTCGCGGTGCGCCCGAGTCCGAAGCGGGGTTCATCGATTTGCCACGCTCGCCGCTCTGGCTGAACCGGGAGCAGGTGATCTACGGTGGCTGAAAGGAGGCGCCCCATGCCGCGTCTGCTGCTCGGCCTCGCGCTCGCCGTCATCCTCGCGATGCCTGCGAGCGCCCAAACCTTTCCCACGAGGGGGATCAGGCTGGTCGTCGGCTATTCGGCGGGCGGCGGCAACGACCTGATCGCGCGCATCCTGGCGACCAAGCTGCAGGACAAGCTCGGCCAGCCGGTGCTGGTCGACAACAAGCCCGGCGCCGAGTCGATCGTGGCAGCCGAGTACGTCGCCAAGGCCGCGCCGGACGGCTACACGCTCCTGATGGCGCCGACCGGCGTAATGGCGATCAACCCGGCCGTCCATGCCCGTCTGCCCTACGACCCGCTCAGGGATTTCGTGCCGATCTCGCTGGTCGCCGAGTTTCCCCTGCTGCTGGTGGTTGGCGCCGATCAGCCGGTGAAGAGCGTGCGCGAGCTGATCGACTACGGTCGCGCCAATCCCGATCGCGCGCGCTACGCCTCGGCGGCCACCCCGTTCCGGCTCGCCGCCGAGCTGTTCAACCAGCGGACAGGCGCCAAGTTCGCCCCGGTCGAGTTCCGCGGCAGCGGCGAGGCGGTGCAGGCGGTGGCCTCGGGCGCGGTGCTGATGACGATCTCCGACGCCGCCGCCATCGCCGGCCCGCTCAAGGACGGCAAGGTGCGCGCCCTCGCCATCACCACCGCCAAGCGGCCGCCGGCCTTTCCCGACGTGCCGACGTTCGGCGAGACGGGCATTGCCGACATGGAGATCGCGCTGTGGACCGGCATCGTGGCTCCCGCCGCGACCCCGGCCGACATCGTCTCGATGCTGCACGACGCCATCGCCGACACGCTGGCGATGCCGGCCGTCGAGCAGGCGCTGGAGAATATCGACGTCGATCCGAGCGGCATGACATCGACCGAGTTCCGCGCGCTGATCGCTCGCGACTTGGAGCGTTGGCAGGCGGTGGCACGGGCGGCCAACGTCAAGGTCGAGTGAGGTTCGCATGGACACCAATGAAGCCCGCCGTTCCGCCGCGCACTATTTCCTCGAAGGACTGAACGAGATCGGCATCGACTACCTGTTCTGCAACTTCGGCACCGACCACGCGCCACTGATCGAGGCGCTGGCCGCCTTCAAGGGCGCCGGCCGCAAGGCGCCGGTCACCATCCTTTGCCCGCACGAGGTCACCGCAGTGCATATGGCGGCGGGCTATGCCCTGGCGACCGGCCGCGGCCAGGGCGTCATCGTCCATGTCGACGCCGGCACCGCCAACTCGGCGATGGCCCTGCACAATCTCTGCCGGGCGCGCCTTCCCGTCCTGCTGATGGCCGGTCGGGCGCCGTTCACGACCCGTGGCGAGCTGCTGGGAACCCGCGACAACTACGTCCATTTCGTACAGGAACCCTTCGATCAGGCCGGCCTGGTGCGGCCCTACACCAAGTGGGAATACAACTTGCCCTCGGGCGTGGTCGCCAAGGAGGCGCTGCGGCGCGCCCACACCGTGATGATGAGCGAACCGCGCGGGCCGGTGTACATGACCTTCCCGCGCGAGACCCTGACCGAGCTGTGGTCTGAGGGCCAGATCCGCTCCTATCCCGAGGAGCGCTTCGGGCCAGCATCGGCGGGCAGCGTCGATGCGCCGTCCGTCGACGTCATCGCCAATCGCCTGCTCTCCGCCGGGCGCCCGCTGCTGATCACGGCTTACGCCGGCCGCAACCCCGCAAGCGTCGCGGTGCTCGACGAGTTGGCGCGCTTCGCTGGCATCCGCGTCGTCGAGTTCAGCCCGATCCACATGAGCCTGCCGCATGACTCGCCCTGCCATGGCGGCTTCATGCCGGCCAAGCCGCTGGCCGAGGCCGACGTCGGCCTGCTGGTCGATGTCGACGTGCCGTGGATTCCCCGCGACATGCCGGACAATCCCTCGACCTGGTGGGCGCATGTCGACGTCGACGCCGAGAAGCGCGCCTTCCCGATGTGGACTTTCCCGGCCAACCTGCGCCTGCAGGGCGACAGCCATCGCTTCCTGGTCGATCTCCTGGCGGCGCTGAAGGCACGCGCCGATGCGGGCTTCAGGGCGCGCGCGGCCGGGCGCGTGGAGGCGATGGCCGAGGAGCTGCGGTTGCGTCGCGAGCAGGCGGCGAAGGCAGCCGCCGAGCCGGGCAAGCCGGGGGAGATCAATCCGCACTTCTTGTGCGCGGCGCTGGCGCGCGCACTCGAGCCGACCGACATCGTGATCAACGAGGCGATCCGCAACGGCCCGGTCGTCCTCCAGCAGATGCCGCGGCGCGCACCGGGCAGCCTGGTCGGCTTCGCCGGCGCCGGTCTCGGCTTCTCCGGCGGCGTGGCGCTCGGTCTGAAGCTCGCCCTGCCCGATCGCCTGCCGGTGCAGATCGTCGGCGACGGCACGTTCTATTTCTCCAACCCGCAATCGACGTTCGCCGTGTCCAGGCAGTACGGCCTGCCGATCCTGACCGTCGTGCTCGACAACTCGGGCTGGGCAGCGGTGAAGGAGGCGACGTTGCGCGTCTACCCGGCGGGCGAGGCCAAGGCGGGCAACGATTTCGGCTCGACCTTCGCGCCGCCGGCCGATTTCGCCAGGATTGCCGAGGCGAGCGGCGCGTACGGCGAGCTGGTCAGCGATCCCGACGAGGTCGAGGCTGCGATCGCGCGTTGCCTGAAGGCGGTGCGCGGTGGCCAGGCCGCCGTGCTCCACGCCCGGGTGACGAGGCACTGACCCATGTCCGTCGTCGTCGAAGCCCTCGACCACCTCGTCATCAACGTGCGCGACGTCGAGGTTGCGGCGGAGTGGTATCGGCGCGTGCTCGGCATGCGGCGCGTCGAGACCGAGCCGATGCCCGGGCGGCGCGTCACGTCGATGCATTTCGGCCGGCAGAAGATCAACTTGCGGCCGATCGCGGCGACCCAGGAGCAGTGGTTCACCGGCCGCCAGGTGGCGCCGGGCAGCGACGACCTCTGTTTTCTGACCGGGTCGACGCCGCAGCAGGTGGCCGACCACTTCCGCGCCTGCGGCGTGGCCATCGAGCAGGGGCCGTCGGAAAAGAACGGCGCCCTCGGCACCATCGTCTCGGTCTATTGCCGCGATCCCGACGGCAATCTCATCGAAGTCTCATCCTACAAGTAGATCGATCGCTTCGATCACGCCGGTCGGATCGGCGATGCCGCGGCCGGCGATGTCGAAGGCGCAGCCGTGCGCCACGCTCGCGAAGACGACCGGCACGCCCAGGATCAGCGCCGAGGCGCGCAACGGCGACACCAGCTTGATCGGGATGTGGCCCTGGTCGTGGAACATGGCGAGATAGACGTCGTGCCGGCGCTGGCTCAGCAACAGGTCGGCGCCGACCGGTCCGTCGGCGGCTATGCCGCGCCGCCGAAGTTCTGCCACCGCCGGCTTGGTGACCCGCTCGTCGTCGTCGCCGAACAGCCCGTCCTCGCCGGCGTGGGGGTTGATGCCGAATACACCCAGCCTCGGCGCGGCGATGCCGAGGCGCCGCGCGGTCGCGACGGTCGCCTCGCCGGCCGCGACCACCAGGGCCGGCGTCAGGCGGGCGAGCGCCGCGGCCACCGATTCGTGCAGGGTGACGTGGGCGATGCGCAGTCCCTGCGCCACCAGCATCATGAACGCCGCGTCGCGCGGCGTGCCGGTCACGTCGGCGACCAGGCCGCCATAGCCGTTGAAGGGGATGCCGGCGCGATTGACCGCGGTTTCCGAATGCGGGCAGCCGACCACGGCATCGACCTTGCCGTCGAGCGCCAGCCCGATCGCGGCCGAAGCGTAGGCCACGGTGGCCTTGCCGGCACGCGGATCGAGCGTGCCGGGGACGAAGGCGGCGTGCTCCAGTGCCGGAACGTCGGCGATCTCGGGAACGCCGGTGCCGATGCGGCGGGCTGTTTCCTCGATCACGAAGCGGTCGCCGACGAGCACCGCCGGCGCCTCCTGTGCCGCCTTCAGCGCGATTTCCGGCCCGATGCCGTTGGGGTCGCCCAGGGCGATGGCGATGCGCATCAAAACGGGATGGCGACCAGCGTGTCGAAGCGGCTGCCGTCGCACACGGCGATGCGCTCGGCGAACTTGAGCGCGCCCCAACCGTCCTGCCGGACCTTGTCGCGGTAGCAGCCGGTGGCGAAGACATCCATCGTGCCGTCGCCCATGATGCGCACGATCAGGAACGGCGTTTCGACCTCGGCCGCGCCGTCGCTACGTCCCAGCACCATGGGCAGGCCGACGATGTGGCGGTAGCGCTGGCGCTCGTAGATGTTGGCGCCGCGCAGCGCCGACACGCGGTCGCGGAGCATGCCGCGCGAATCGGCGTAGATGATGCCCGACTCGTAGCCGCGGGCCACGTTGTCCGCCGTCGTCACCTTGTAGAGGCAGGGGTCGTCGAACAGTTCGGGCCACCGCTCGTACTGCTCGTTGTCGATGACGCGGGCGTACGCGGCGTTCAACTCGACGAGTCGCGCGACGTCCATCGTCAGTAGCCCATGTGGCGGCGATAGGCCTTCCAGAAGCCGCGCACCGACGCCTCGGTGGCGCGCGTCGCCTGGCTGTCGGCCTCGCGGCCGCCCATCTCGACGACCGAGACTTGCTCGCCCGCCGCCGCGATGCCGCGCTGCACGAAGCCGCCGACGCAGCCGTCCTCCATCGAGACCAGTCCGGCCGGGCCGACGAGGTTCTGCTGCTTCAGCCGCCGCCGCGCCATCTCCGGCGTGTCGTCGGCGAAGCCGAGATAGGTCCAGTGCAGTTCCATCCGGTCCGGCCCCTTGGGCACGATCTGGCGCACGGCGAGGCAGTTGCTGACCTGCTGCAGGATGGTGGAGGGGAAGATCGACAGCATCTGCAGCTGGATGCGGTCGCCGAACTCGTCGACCGCATCGAGCATGCTGGGATCGGTGAGCGCGTAGTCGCTGTCGGTGCGGATGCCCTGGTCGCGGTAGGCCGTGGCGTTGGCGCCCTCCGGCATGCCGATCGTGTAGCTAGCGTGATGGCCGCCGTCGGGGCTGACGATCACGCCGCCGCCCTGGGTGAGGCGCGAGATGCGGAACGTGGTAAAGAAGAGATGCAGCAGACTCGCGTGGTAGGTGTCCTTGACGTTCTCGACGTAGAGCTTCCAGTTGTTGGGCAGGGGCTGCACGAAGCGGCCCGTCACCTTGACCGGGCGGTTGAGTACGCGCATGGCGCGGGCATGCACCTCGGCGCCGAGATACTCCTCGATCGGTGGCGTGTCGGAGGACAGGGTCGCGAAGACCAGCCCGCCCAGGGTCGTGGTCCGGAGCTTGCGCGGATTGATGCTGTCGCGGCGGAAATCCTTGGGCAGTCCGCCCTTGCCGCCGACGCCGTGCTCGAAGGCGATGCCCTTGAGGTTGCCGGCAAGGTCGTAGCTCCAGGCGTGGTAGATGCACTTGAAGTTGTTCTGCACGTTGCCGCCCTCGTCGAAGGCGATCAGCGCGCCGCGGTGCGAGCAGCGGTTCTCGAAGCAGTTGATCGCGCCGTCGGGCCCGCGCACCACGATGACCGGCATGGTGCCGACGACGTTGGTGCGATAGTCGCCCCTGTTGGGGATGTCGGCCTCGAGGCAGACGAAGTTCCAGGTCGCGCCCGCGAAGACGCGCTCCTGCTCGCGCCGGTAGTTGGCCTCGTCCTGGTAGACCCAGTAGGGCACGCGGGCGATCGAATCGTCGGGCCACAGTTCGGGCGCGTAGCTGACGTCCATGATGTTCCCTCCGGGTGCTTGTTTTGGCCCGAATGTTAGCTCATCTCTCGGCAAGCGCCCATGTCCCCGCAACCCTTCCAGCGCCTGGCCCTGTCGTTGCAGCCGCAGAGCGCGTCGAGAGCGGCCATCACCGCCGCCTATCGCCGGCCCGAGCCCGATTGCCTGCCGCCCCTGATCGAGGCGGCCACGCTGCCGCCTCCGGCCGTACAGGCGGCGCGGGATCTGGCGCGCCACCTGATCGAACGGCTGCGCGAGAAGACCGGTGCCGGCGGTGGCGTCGAGGCGCTCATCCACGAATATGCGCTGTCGAGCCAGGAGGGCGTGGCGCTGATGTGCCTGGCCGAGGCGCTGCTGCGCATCCCCGACGACGAGACTCGCGACGCGCTGATCCGCGACAAGATCGGCGGCGGCGATTGGCGCTCGCATCTCGGGCACAGCCGCTCGCTGTTCGTCAACGCGGCGACCTGGGGCCTCGCCGTCACCGGCCGGCTGACGGGCACCACCAGTGAGGCTGGATTGTCGGCCGCCCTGACGAGGTTGATCGCCCGCGGTGGCGAGCCCTTGATTCGCCGCGCCGTGAATCTCGCCATGCGCCTGATGGGCGAGCAGTTCGTGTCCGGCCAGACGATCGAGGAGGCGCTCGACCGGGGGCGTTTGCGGGAAGCCGAGGGCTTTCGCCATTCCTACGACATGCTCGGCGAGGCGGCGGTCTCGGCGCAGCAGGCGGCCGACTATCTTGCCGCCTACGAGCGGGCGATCCACGCCATTGGTCGCGCCGCCGCCGGCCGGGGACCCTGCGAAGGGCCCGGCATCTCGGTCAAGCTCTCGGCGCTGCATCCGCGCTACAGCCGGCTGCAGGTCGAGCGTGTCGGGTCCGAACTCTACCCGAGGCTCCTGCGGCTGGCGCGGCTGGCGCGGACCTACGACATCGGCCTCAATATCGACGCGGAAGAAGCCGAGCGCCTCGAGATTTCCCTCGATCTGCTGGAGCGCCTCTGCCTGGAGCGCGAGCTCGAGGGCTGGAACGGCATCGGCTTCGTCGTGCAGGCCTACCAGAAGCGCGCGCCCTTCGTGATCGACTGGCTGATCGAGCTTGGCCGGCGCAGCGGCCACCGGCTGATGGTGCGCCTCGTCAAGGGCGCCTACTGGGACGGCGAGATCAAGCGCGCCCAGGTCGACGGCCTCGAGGGCTTTCCGGTCTTCACCCGCAAATTGCACACCGACGTCTCGTTCCTTGCCTGCACCCGCAAGCTGCTGGACGCGCCACAGGCCTGCTATCCGCAATTCGCCACCCACAACGCGCTCACGCTGGCGACCGTCCACGCGATGGCCGGGCCGGCCGACTACGAGTTCCAGTGCCTGCACGGCATGGGCGAACCGCTTTACGAGGAAGTCGTCGGTCTGGGCAAGCTCGCCCGGCCGTGCCGCATCTATGCTCCGGTCGGCACACACGAAACCTTGCTCGCCTACCTGGTCCGCCGGCTGCTCGAGAATGGCGCGAACACCTCGTTCGTCCACCAGATCGCCGATCCGGATTTCCCGCTCGACGATCTGTTGGCCGATCCCGTCGAGCGGGCGCGGGCGCTGCAACCCGTCGGAGCGCCGCATCCCCGCATTGCCCTGCCGCGCGATCTCTTCGCGCCCGTCCGGCAGAACGCCACGGGACTCGATCTCAGCAACGAGCAGGTGCTGACCGGGCTCGCGCGATCGCTGCAGGCGCCGGCGGCCTGGCGCGCGCTACCGCATCTCGGGGACGGACCGCGCGAGGGCGCGGCCCGCGAGGTGTGCAATCCGGCCGACCTGCGCGACGTCGTCGGCCATGTCGTCGAGGCGACTCCCGAGCTGGTCGACGCGGCCTGTGCCCGTGCGCGGCCATGGTCGGCCGACGCGGCGCGCCGGGCGGCCTGTCTCGAGCGAGTCGCCGATCGGATGGAGGCCCGGATGCAGGTGCTGATCGGCCTGATCGTGCGCGAGGCCGGCAAGACGATCGGCAATGCGGTCGGCGAAGTGCGCGAGGCCGTCGACTTCCTGCGCTACTACGCCGCCGAGGTGCGCGGCTGGACCGACGAGACCCATGTGCCGCTCGGACTCGTCGCCTGCATCAGCCCGTGGAACTTTCCCCTGTCGATCTTCACCGGGCAGGTCGCGGCGTCGCTGGCCGCCGGCAACGCGGTGATCGCCAAGCCCGCCGAGGAGACGCCGCTGATCGCCGCCCAGGCCGTCCGGCTGTTCGTCGGCGCCGGCTTGCCCGCCGGCGTGCTGCAGTTCCTGCCTGGCGACGGCAAGATCGGCGCCCATCTCGTCGCCAATCCCGCCGTCGCGGGCGTCGTCTTCACCGGCTCGACCGAGGCGGCGCGATCGATCAACGCGACACTGGCCCGGCGTCTCGGCGGCGACGGCAAGCCGATCCCCCTGATCGCCGAGACCGGCGGTCAGAACGCGCTGATTGCCGATTCCTCGGCCCTGCCCGAGCAACTCGTCCTCGATGCACTGACGTCGGCCTTCGATTCGGCGGGACAGCGGTGCTCGGCGCTCCGCGTGCTCTGCCTTCAGGAGGATGTCGCCGACCGCATTCGATCCCTGCTGGGCGGGGCCATGGCCGAGCTCGGCATCGGCAATCCGGATCGGCTGTCGGTCGATGTCGGCCCGGTGATCTCGGCCGAGGCGCGGGACCGCCTGATGCGGCACGTCGAGCGTCTGCGGCAAGCCGGTCGTCGCGTCGAGCAGGCGCGATTGCCGGACGAAGCACGGCACGGGCTGTTCATGCCGCCGACGCTGATCGACATCGAGTCGATGGACGACCTGACGGGCGAGGTGTTCGGCCCGGTCCTGCATGTCCTGCGCTATCGGCGCGAGCGGCTGGAGGAGATCGTGCACAGGGTCAATGCAACGGGATTCGGACTGACCTTTGGCGTCCATAGCCGCATCGACGAGACCATCGGGCGGGCGACCGCGGCCAGTGCCGCCGGCAACCACTACGTCAATCGCAACCTGATCGGCGCGGTGGTGGGCGTTCAGCCGTTCGGCGGCCACGGCCTGTCGGGCACCGGACCCAAGGCGGGTGGACCGCTCTATCTGTTGCGATTGCTGTCGAGACGCGCGCTGACGCATCCTGTGCCGCGCGAGAGCGAGCTGCCGGGCCCGGTCGGCGAGCGCAACACCTATGCCCTGCGGCCGAAAGGACGGATCCTTTGCTTCACGACGGAGCAGGCGGCGCTGGTACGCGCGGTCGGCAGCGAGCCGACATCCGACGAAGGCGATCCCGACATCGCTGCCGCCTTGTTCGACGGCCCGGTGCCGGAGTTGCTGGCGCTCGGCCGGCGCCTCGCCGCACGGTCCGGTCCGATCGTGCCGATCTTCGTGCCGCCCTATCCGACGGAGTTCCTGTTCGCGGAGGTGTCGCGCAGCGTCAACACCGCGGCGGCCGGCGGCAATGCCAGCCTCATGACGATCGGATGAATCTGGAGCCGGTCCGCCAGCTTCACTGTCGCGTGGGAGAGTCAGATTCGCGTCCGGCGCTGGAATCGGGGGGTCGAATCGCCTTCCGATGCAGGTGCCATCGGCATCGGATGGAATCCATCGACCGAATTAGGTCCTTGTCAGTGAGTCGAGGTAAAATGCGCGCATGAGCACCCTGACCACACCCGGCCGCGAGGGCCGCGCGGGATTTCCCGTATCGACGTTCTGCTTCGCCAATCGTCCGCCGACCCGTCCTCCCGACCCGTGACAGGAGGTTTCCGCAGTTCCCGCAGTTTGCGCAACGCACTCCAGGCGGAGGGCAGGCACACCACCCTGAGGGCGTCTCGGGCGGGTGCCCGCGACGTCGATTGTCCGGCGACGCCCCGCCGGAGGTTTGCGAGGTTTCCGAGGTTTCCGAGATCGATTTCCGCGATTTCCGCGATTTCCGCGACGGGGTTGGGGCACTCCACAGAGGTCGACAGGTCCACCTGACACGGTGCCGTCGCTCGATGCCCGACTACGCTCCCTATGAGAGGCGTCGCGACGCCCGGCAACTCGGGGTGCGGCTCTTAGTAGAAGCCGAACTTGCGCGGCTGCTGGGTCTCGTTGACACAGATGTAGCGGTCGGGAACGGCACGGCTCTTCCGATCTTCCTCGCACTTGTCGTAGCTGTACGGCCCACCATAGACGGACGGCCCGCCGCCGATCGTCGGATAGGGAAGCTCCAGATACCAGCCGGGACCGTTCCACGCCGAGGACGGGCTCTTGTCGCAGGCCGCCAGAAACGCGCCAGACGCCAACAAGGCCAGGATCGCCGGTATGCAAGAGGTACGCCGTCGCGACATCACGTCTCCGGGTTCGCAATACAATCGATTCAGAAGGTTACAAGGCCTCCTGCGCTGCAACAATCGCTTTCATGCCGGACGGGGGGTCGCTAATAATGCCTTCAAGCGACGCATCCGGGGGGATGCTGCCCAACCGACAGCAGCAGGCGTTTTGATGGATCTGCCCGCCAAACAGGGACTGTACGACCCGCGCAACGAGCACGATTCCTGCGGTGTCGGCTTCGTGGCCGACATCAAGGGCCGGAGGTCCCATGACATCGTCCGCGAGGGCCTGCAGATCCTGGTCAACCTCGATCATCGCGGCGCCGTCGGTGCCGATCCGCTGGTCGGCGACGGCGCGGGCTGCATGATCCAGACACCCGATGCATTGCTGCGCGACTGGGCGCGCAAGGAAGGCGTCGACCTGCCGCCGCCCGGCCACTACGCCGTTGCCATGTGCTTCATGCCGCAGAACGACAAGGCGCGGCAGTTCGCCGTCAAGCGGCTCGAGCACTTCATCAAGGTCGAGGGCCAGAAGCTGGTCGGCTGGCGCGACGTGCCGACCGATACGACCGGCCTCGGGGCGGCGGTGATCGAGCGCATGCCGGTCATTCGCATGGCCATCGTCGGCCGCGGACCGAAGGTCGCCGACCAGGACGCCTTCGAGCGCAAGATACTTGCCATCCGCAAGCAGACCCAGAACCCGCTCGCCGAACTGGAGAAGAAGCACAAACTGCCCGGCCTGTCGCAACTCTACATGCCGTCCTTCTCATCGCGCACCGTGGTCTACAAGGGTTTGCTGCTCGCCCCTCAGGTCGAGAGCTTCTATGCCGATCTGCGCAATCCGCTGACCCGGTCGGCGCTCTGCCTGGTGCATCAGCGCTTCTCGACCAACACGTTCCCGTCGTGGAAGCTGGCGCATCCTTACCGCTTCATCGCCCACAACGGCGAGATCAACACCGTGCGCGGCAACGTCAACTGGATGTATGCCCGCCGCCGCACGATGGAATCGGACCTCATCGGCGCCGATCTCGACAAGATGTGGCCGATCATCCCGCACGGCCAGTCCGACACGGCTTGCCTCGACAATGCGCTCGAGCTGCTGGTCGCCGGCGGCTACTCGCTCAGCCACGCCATGATGATGCTCATTCCCGAGGCGTGGGCCGGCAATCCGCTGATGGATTCCAAGCGCAAGGCCTTCTACGAGTATCACGCCGCGCTCATGGAACCGTGGGACGGTCCGGCCTCCATTGCCTTCACCGACGGCCGCCAGATCGGCGCCACCCTCGATCGCAACGGCCTGCGTCCCGCTCGTTTCCTCGTGACCAGCGACGACAAGGTCGTGATGGCGTCGGAGGCCGGCGTTCTGCCGATCCCCGACGACAAGATCGTGCGCAAGTGGCGGCTGCAGCCCGGCAAGATGCTGTTGATCGACCTCGAGCAGGGCCGCATCGTCGAGGACGAGGAATTGAAGCGCACGCTCGCCGAGGCCGAGCCCTACGAGGAGTGGCTGAAGGAGACGCAGCACAAACTCGAGGAGCTGCACGAGCTGCCGGAAGCGCCGGCGCCCGCACCGTCGAACGATCCCACGACCCTGCTCGACCGGCAGCAGGCGTTCGGCTACACGCAGGAGGACATCCAGTTCTTCCTCGAGCCGATGAGCCGGGAGGGCGACGATCCAGTCGGCTCGATGGGCACCGACACGCCCATCGCCGTGCTCAGCCGCAAGCCCAAGCTGCTCTACAACTACTTCAAGCAGAATTTCGCGCAGGTCACCAATCCGCCGATCGACCCGATCCGCGAGGAGCTGGTGATGTCGCTGGTGTCGATGATCGGCCCGCGCCCGAACCTGCTCGGCCGGGACGCCGGCACGCACAAGCGGCTCGAGGTCAGCCAACCGGTGCTGACCAACGCCGAGCTGGAGAAGATCCGTTCGATCGAGGAACTGCTCGACGGCGCCTTCCGCACGGCCACCATCGACACGACCTGGCCGGTCGCCGAGGGCGTCGGCGGCCTGGAGAAGGCACTCGACCGAATCTGCGTCGAGGCGACCGATGCGGTGCTGGCCGACCGCAACATCCTGATCCTGTCCGACCGCGCGGTGTCGGCCGAGCGGATCCCGGTGCCGGCCCTGCTGGCTACGGCGGCGGTGCACCACCACCTGATCCGGCGCGGGCTGCGCACTCAGACCGGTCTGGTCGTCGAGAGCGGCGAGGCGCGCGAGGTCCATCATTTCTGCTGCCTGGCGGGCTATGGCGCCGAGGCGGTGAACCCGTATCTCGCCTTCGAGACGCTGGAGGCGCTGAGGGTGCAGAACGGCCTGCCGCTCGAGCCCTACGAGGTGCAGAAGAACTACATCAAGGCGATCGGCAAGGGACTCCTGAAGGTGATGTCCAAGATGGGCATCTCGACCTACCAATCCTACTGCGGCGCCCAGATATTCGACGCGGTCGGCCTCCATTCGGGCTTCGTCGACAAGTATTTCACCGGCACCGCCACGACCATCGAGGGCGCGGGCTGGCACGAGATCGCCGAGGAGACGGTGCGCCGCCATCGCGACGCCTATGGCGACAATCCGATCTATCGCCACATGCTCGATCCGGGTGGCGACTACGCCTTTCGCCTGCGCGGCGAGGATCATGCCTGGACCCCCCAGAGCGTGGCCCGCCTGCAGCATGCGGTGCGCGGCAACCTGCCCGACGAATACAGGGCGTTCGCCGAATCGATCAACGAGCAGAGCGAGCGCCTGCTGACGATCCGCGGCCTGATGGAGTTCAAGTGGGCCGAGCGACCGCTGCCGATCGAGGAGGTCGAGCCGGCGGCCAGCATCGTCAAGCGTTTCGCCACGGGCGCCATGTCGTTCGGCTCGATCAGCCGCGAGGCGCACACCACGCTCGCCATCGCCATGAATCGCATCGGCGGCAAGTCGAACACCGGCGAGGGCGGCGAGGAAGCGGATCGCTTCAGGCCGCTGCCCAACGGCGATTCGATGCGTTCGGCGATCAAGCAGGTGGCGTCGGGCCGGTTTGGCGTCACGGCCGAATACCTCGTCAACGCCGACGACCTTCAGATCAAGATGGCGCAGGGCGCCAAGCCGGGCGAGGGCGGCCAGCTGCCTGGCCACAAGGTCGACGAGAACATCGCCCGCGTGCGCCGCTCGACGCCGGGCGTCGGCCTGATCTCGCCGCCGCCGCACCACGACATCTATTCGATCGAGGACCTGGCGCAGCTCATCCACGACCTCAAGAACGTGAACCCCGGTGCCCGTGTGTCGGTGAAGCTCGTCTCCGAGGTCGGCGTCGGCACTGTCGCCGCCGGGGTGTCGAAGGCGCGCGCCGATCACGTCACCATCTCGGGCTTCGAGGGCGGCACCGGCGCCTCGCCGCTGACCTCGCTCACCCATGCCGGCTCGCCCTGGGAGATCGGGCTGGCCGAGACCCAGCAGACATTGGTGCTGAACGGGCTGCGCGGCCGCATCGCCGTGCAGGTCGATGGCGGCCTGCGCACCGGCCGCGACGTCGCGGTCGGCGCTTTGCTGGGGGCCGACGAATTCGGCTTCGCCACCGCGCCGCTGATCGCCGCCGGCTGCATCATGATGCGCAAGTGTCATCTCAACACCTGTCCCGTCGGCGTGGCGACGCAGGATCCGGTGCTGCGCAAGCGCTTCACCGGCCAGCCCGAGCACGTCATCAACTATTTCTTCTTCGTTGCCGAGGAGCTGCGCCAGATCATGGCGAAGCTCGGCTTCCGCACGCTCAATGAGATGATCGGCCGTGTCGACAGGCTCGACATGCGGCGCGCGGTCGACCACTGGAAGGCGGGTGGAATCGATCTGTCGAAGTTGCTCCACCAGGCGCCAGCCCGGCAGGGCATCGCCATCTGGAACACCGAACGGCAGGACCACGGATTGGAGAAGGCGCTCGATCACAAGCTGATCGAGGCGGCGGATGCGGCGCTCGAAGGGCGCGAGCCGGTGCGCATCGAGCTGCCCATCGGCAACATCAATCGCACCGTCGGCGCGATGCTGTCCGGCGAGGTCGCCAAGCGCTACGGCCATGCCGGCCTGCCCGACGGCACGATCTCGGTCCGCCTCGCCGGCACGGCCGGCCAGAGTTTCGGCGCCTTCCTGGCGCATGGCGTGACGCTCGAGCTCGTCGGCGATGCCAACGACTATGTCGGCAAGGGCCTGTCGGGCGGCCGCGTCGTGGTGCGCCAGCCCGAAGGGTGCGCGCGCGATCCGTCGAGCAACATCGTCGTTGGCAACACGGTGCTCTATGGCGCCATCGGCGGCGAGGCCTACTTCGAAGGCGTTGCCGGCGAGCGCTTCGCCGTACGCAACTCGGGCGCGGTCTGCGTCGTCGAGGGGACGGGCGACCATGGCTGCGAGTACATGACCGGCGGCGTGGTCGTCGTGCTGGGCGACACCGGCCGCAATTTCGCGGCCGGCATGTCGGGCGGAATCGCCTACGTCTACGACCCGAAGGCGCGCTTCGGCGACCTCTGCAACACATCGATGGTCGAGGTCGAGCCGGTCCGAGCGCCGTCCGATGCCAAGCCGGACGATCCGGCGCGGCCGCGCCAGCGCGCGCCCAACGTCGAGGACAACGGCATGGGCGACATGCTCGGCTTCGATGCCGAGCGGCTGCGCATCCTGGTCGAACGTCACCTGCTTCACACCGGCAGCGCGCGGGCGCGCGAGCTGCTGGAGGATTGGGAGCGTGCCGTGCGCAGTTTCGTCAAGGTGATGCCCAAGGACTACAAGCGCGCCTTGCTGCAGGCCAGGGAGAGGGGCGCGGCGAAGGCCGTGGCGGCAGAGTGACGGCCCGTGGCCGTCATCCTGAGCCCTGGCGAGGGATCTGCGTCGCGCCTAAAGGGGAGTTGGTGACTTGGGTCTCGTAACAGGCTTCTTGGAAATCGAGCGCAAGGACAGGCCGTACGAGAAGGTCGACAAGCGGCTCAAGCACTGGAGGGAATTCGTGCTGCCACTGCCGCCGGAAGAGGTGGCGAAGCAGGGCGCGCGCTGCATGGATTGCGGTATTCCGTTCTGTCACAACGGATGCCCGGTCAACAACCTGATCCCGGACTGGAACGAGCTGGTGCGGCGCGGCCGCTGGGAAGCCGCACTCGAGGTGCTGCACTCGACCAACAACTTCCCGGAGTTCACCGGCCGCATCTGCCCCGCGCCGTGCGAGGCCGCCTGCACGCTCAACATCGACGACAACCCGGTGACGATCAAATCGATCGAATGCTCGATCGTCGATCGCGGCTGGCAGGAAGGCTGGATCGCCGCGCAGGTGCCGGCGAGGAAGACCGGCAAGCGGGTCGCCGTGGTCGGCTCCGGCCCGGCCGGCATGGCCTGCGCCCAGCAGCTCGCCCGGGCCGGCCATTCCGTGACGCTGTTCGAAAAGGCCGACCGGGTCGGCGGGCTGCTGCGCTACGGCATCCCCGACTTCAAGATGGAGAAGCACCTGATAGACCGGCGCATGCGGCAGATGGAGGCTGAGGGCGTCGAGTTCAGGACGGGTGTGGAAGTCGGCTCGACCCTGTCGGTGAAGTCGCTGCTCGAGGGCTACGACGCCGTGGCACTGACCGGCGGCGCCGAGTGGCCGCGCGATCTGGCGGTGCCCGGCCGTGAGTTGCGGGGCATCCACTTTGCCATGGATTTCCTGACTCAGCAGAACAAGCGCAACGCCGGCGACGACGAGGCGCGCGCCGCCCCCAGGGGCACGCTCTCGGCGAAGGACAAGCACGTCATCGTGATCGGTGGCGGCGACACGGGATCGGACTGCGTCGGCACGTCGAACCGCCAGGGCGCGACGTCGGTCACCCAGCTCGAGGTGATGCCGCAGCCGCCGGAGAAGGAGGACAAGGCGCTGGTCTGGCCGGACTGGCCGCTCAAGATGCGCACCTCCTCGTCGCACGAGGAAGGCGTCGAGCGCGATTTCGCCGTGCTCACCAAGCGCGCCATCGGCAAGGACGGCAAGGTGACGGCGCTGGAATGCGTGCGCGTCGAATGGGTCGCCGGCCAGATGAAGGAAGTAACGGGCAGCCAATTCGAGCTGAAGGCCGATCTGGTCCTGCTGGCGATGGGCTTTCTCGGTCCACGCAGGCCCGGAATGATCGAGCAGTCCGGCGTGGCGCTCGACCCGCGCGGCAATGTTGCGGCCAACGTGACCGACTACCGGACGTCCGTGCCGAAGCTCTTCGCCGCCGGCGACATGCGGCGCGGCCAGTCGCTCGTCGTCTGGGCGATCCGCGAGGGTCGCCAGTGCGCGCGCGCCATCGACGAGAGCCTGATGGGAAGCTCGACGCTGCCGCGCTGAGACGCGCGGCGCGGTTTCGCGCAATGGTTGTTGCGAGCTTTCGCTCCGGCTGCAATCTGTTCTAGTATGCAACCGGCAGCCGGGCTGTGGGGGCCGGGCGAGCGGGCTTGGGGATGCAATGAATATCCTGCTGATTCAGGGCGCCAACATGGAATACCTCGGGCGCCGGCAGCCAGAATTGTACGGCACGACGACCGCCAGGGAACTCGATGCCCTGCTGCGGCGGCACGCCCGCCAGTTGGGCGTCGCGTTGGAGATATTCTACACCAACACCGAGGGCGAGGCGGTCTCGACCATCTTTCGCGCCGACCGCGCGGGTGTCGATGGCATCCTGTTCAATCCCGCCGGCTTTCTCCATGCCGGCCACGCGCTGCGCGACTGCCTGAAGTCGATCCGGGCGCCGGCCATCGAAATTCACATGACCAACATCGAGAAACGCGGCTATGGCTCGGCGACGTCGGAGGCCGCCGTCGGCATGATCGCGGGCTTCGGCATCGACTCCTACGTGCTGGCGCTCGAGGCCATGGTCAAGCGCCTGCGCGGGTGAACGGTTGACGGCGGCGATGAGCATCTCTTAGTTAACCGCAGGGTTTACTAGAAGAGGGAAAGCCGATGAGCTACGTCGACGGTTACGTCCTGCCCGTTCCCAAGAAGAACCTCGCGGCCTATCGAAAGATGGCGCGGTTGGCCGCCAGGGTGTGGCGCGACCACGGCGCGCTCGACTATCGCGAATGCGTCGGCGACGACATGAACGTCAAATTCGGCCTGCCGTTCGCCAAGCTCGTCAAGCCGAAGCCCGGCGAGGCGATCGTCTTTTCCTACGTCGTCTTCAAGTCGCGGGCGCATCGCGACAGGGTCAACGCCAGGGTGATGAGCGATCCGAGGCTCGCGCAGGCGCCGAAGACCATGCCGTTCGACTTCAAGCGCATGGCCTACGGCGGATTCAAGACGCTGGTCGCAGGCTGACCCTCAGTCTGGCGTCACACCGAAGCGCTTTTGCCAGAACTCGCGGCTTCGCCGTTCGCCGACGTCGCAGCCGAGCTCGTACACCGGGCGAACGAACTTGGTGTAGTCCTCGTCGTCGCCCTTGCGCCGCCGGTCGGCCTGGGCGAGCTGCGTGCCGTGGGCCAGTTTGCCCAATCCGGCGCGGTCGAAGTCCGACCGCGGTCCGCGATCGACAATCTCCTGCAGAAGCTTCTTGCGGATCGCGCGGGGGAAGTCCTCGAAGTTTTGCGCCACTTCGACGAAGGAGCGCGGGCCGCCGATCACGCAATGGAGATAGTACCGGTCGAGGTCGGTTTCGTTGGGAAAGCCGAACGGGTTCGGCCGGTCGTTCATGATGGGCAGCCCGTTGATGACGATGCGCTCCTTGAGCGCCTCGTGGCGCATGTCAGTGACGAGGCCGCCGTCGTTGTTGGAGCCGTCGCCGGAGATGTCCAGCACCTTGCGCGTGGGCTCGTAGGGAAGCCGGCCGAACAACGGAATGGCGTAGCGCAGCGCGCCGCTGATCGAGGTGCGGCGGGCGATTGAGATCGGCGCCCTCGACAGGCGCTGGGCGAAGGCATCGATGGCGGCTTCGCTGTCGAGCAGAGTCCAGTCGATCAGGAGCTTCTGCAGCCAGGCGTCGGACCACTCGAAATAGGCAACGGCGACCCGTCCGTTGGGGCCGCCCAGGATGGCCCTGGCGATTGCCTTGTCCTGGAACGCCTGGACATAGCCATCGCGCTGCAGGCGGGCCTCGTCGGGATCGATGCTGCCGGAAATGTCCACCGCCAGCACAAGCGCGAGGTCGATCTCCTTCTTGTCCTGCGCGACGGCCGATACGGTCGAGGCCAGCACGGCCAGGAGAAAGAGGACGCAACGCCTGAGATGACGCATGGGCGGCTCCGCTCGTTGCGGACAACGACGCAAGAAACATACCGCCTCCCGAAAGCTCGGACCAGCCGCGCTCTGGACGAAGTCCGTGGATGGCCGCTAGCCTTGCCGGAAGACCAACGGAGGAAGCACGTGGACCTGACCCTCAGCGTCGAAGACAGCGCCTTTCGCGACGAGGTCCGCGAGTTCCTCGACAGGAACCTGACGGAAGATCTGCGCGAAGCCGGCCGCAAGACCGGCGGTGTCTTTGCCGAGTTTGCAGCCGGGCTGCGCTGGCACAAGGTGCTGGCGGCGCGTGGCTGGTCCGCGCCAACCTGGCCGGTGGAGTACGGCGGCACCGGCTGGAGCGCCACGCAGCGCTACATCTTCGCCCGCGAATGCATCGCCCAGGACGCGCCGCGCATCTTCAGCATGGGCATCCGCATGGTCGGGCCGGTGATCATGAAGTTCGGTACCCCCGAACAGAAGGCCAGGTACCTGCCGGGCATCGTCTCGGGCGACATCGTGTTCTGCCAGGGCTATTCCGAGCCGGGATCGGGCTCCGACCTCGCCAGCCTCAAGACGCGTGCGGTGCGCGACGGCGACGACTACGTGATCAACGGTACCAAGATCTGGACGACGGGCGCCCATGTCGCCAACCGCATGTTCTGCCTGGTGCGGACTTCGGCCGAGGGCAAGCCGCAGGACGGCATCTCCTTCGTGCTGATCGACTCGATGGAGGTACCTGGATTGGCGGTGAAGCCGATCGTCACGCTGGCCGGTGACCACGAGGTCAACCAGGTGTTTTTCGACAATGTGCGCACGCCGGTCGCCAACCGCATCGGCCCCGAGAACCAGGGCTGGACGGTGGCCAAGTACCTGCTCGAGTTCGAGCGCGGCGGCGATGCCTACACACCCAACCTCCATGCGCGGATCGAGGACGTCAAACGCATCGCGCGCGAGGAGGCGGCCGACGGCTCGGGGCGCCTGATCGAGGATCGTTCCTTTGCCGAGCGCTTGGCCGAGACCGAAATCGACATCCAGGCGCTCGAGATGATCGAACTGCA
Source organism: Enhydrobacter sp. (assembly GCA_025808875.1). NCBI lineage: Bacteria > Pseudomonadati > Pseudomonadota > Alphaproteobacteria > Hyphomicrobiales > Enhydrobacter > Enhydrobacter sp. Next base: position 1,565,419 of record CP075528.1, read on the forward strand.
GGTGCTCTCCGACCTCAGCAAGGGCCGCAACCCCGGTGCCGCTTCCTCGTCGATGAAGATCAGAGGCAGCGAGACCCTGCAGAAACTCGACCATCTCGGTGTCGAGGCGCTGGCCTGGTATGCGTCTCCCTTCGAGCCCGGGGCGCGCTTGCTGGGGCACAACGAGCCGACCGTCACGCCGGAGTGGGGCGTCACCGCGATGCCCCTCTATCTCAACAACCGGGCCTCGACGATCTACGCCGGCTCGAACGAGATCCAGCGCAACATCGTCGCCAAGGCGGTGCTCGCGCTGTGAGACCGGCGTTTCAGGCGGCGCGATCGACGGCGACGCCTCGTGCGATGACCTCGAGATCGGCCGGCCCCAGAGTCTCGCGTTGAAGCAGCGTCTGCGCCGTTTGCTCCAGTAGCGGACGATTGGCCTCGAGGATTGCGCGCGCCCGGCTCAGGGCGTCCCCGACGATCTCCTGGATGGCAGCGTCGATCTTGGCAGCCGTTGCCTCGCTATAGTGCCGTTCCCGCGCCATCATGCCGGGTACCGGCGTCAGAAATGGCGCAGGCTCGGCTTCGTAGGCGACTGGGCCCAGGTTGGGGACCATCCCGAAACGGGCAACCATCGAGCGCGCGATGTCGGTTGCCTTTTGGAGGTCGTCGGTGGCACCGGTGGAGATGGAGGTGAAGTGCATCATTTCGGCGGCGCGGCCGCCCATCAGCACCGTCACGCGCTGCCTTAGTTCGGGCTCGCTCATGAGGAAGCGATCCTCGATCGGTCGCTGGATGGTGTAGCCCAGCGCACCGATGCCGCGGGGGATGATCGAAACCTTCTGCACGGGATCCGCACCGGGCAGTGCCATCGCCACCAGGCTGTGGCCGACCTCGTGGAAAGCGATCCGCTCGCGTTCCGTCGCGGTCAGGATTCGGCTGCGCTTCTCCAGGCCGGCGACAATCCGTTCAATGGCCTGAGTAAAGTCTTCGAGGGCGACCGCGTCGGCGCCCCGACGCGTCGCCAAGAGTGCGGCCTCGTTTACGAGATTGGCGAGGTCGGCGCCGGTGAAGCCCGGCGTCAGGGCCGCTATCTGGCCAATGTCGACATTGGATGCCAAGCGGATCTTGCGGACATGCACCGTCAGGACGTCGGCGCGGCCCTTTCGGTCCGGTCGATCGACCAGCACCTGGCGGTCGAAGCGTCCAGCACGCAACAGGGCAGGGTCGAGAATCTCGGGCCGGTTGGTCGCCGCCAACAGGACAATTCCGGCCTTGGGATCGAAGCCGTCGAGCTCGGCGAGAAGCTGGTTGAGCGTTTGCTCCTTTTCGTCATGTCCACCGAGCATGAAGCTGCCGCGGGCGCGCCCCAGGGCATCCAGTTCGTCGATGAAGATGATGCAGGGGGCGTGGCCGCGCGCCTGTTCGAACAGGTCTCGCACGCGCGCTGCCCCGACGCCCACGAACATTTCGACGAACTCGGATCCCGAGATGGAGAAGAACGGGACGCCGGCTTCACCAGCCACGGCGCGCGCGAGGAGTGTCTTGCCCGTGCCCGGCGGTCCGACCAACAGGATGCCCTTGGGCAAACGGGCGCCCAGGCGGGCATGGGATTCGGGCTCCCTGAGGAACTCCACGATCTCGATCAGTTCGGCCTTGGCCTCGTCGACGCCGGCCACGTCGGCGAAGGTAACGCCGGTGCTCTTCTCCAGGTAGACGCGGGCCTTGCTCTTGCCGATCGCGAGGAGGCCGCCGCCCGGCCCCATCCCCGACTGCATGCGGCTGATGACGAGCAGCCAGATGCCGGCAAAAAGTGCCACCGGCAGTACCCAGGACAGGATGGCCTTCAGCCATCCCGTATCGGCCTCGGCTCGATACTTTATCCTGTATTTCGCAAGGAAGTCGGCGACGTCGAGGGGCAGCCTGTCGGTGCGGAATTCGGGCTTCTCGTGAGCCGCAGGGTTGGCGAGGGTGCCGCGAATGTAGGTCTCGCCCACGGACACTTCGGCAACGCGGCCGGCATCGAGCATGCCGACGAACTCGCTGAAGGGGATGCGGTCGACTCGTTGCTGCTGCATCCAAACGTCGCGCAGGAGCGCGATGGCGACCACCGCCACCACGAGATACCAGAAGCTGAATTGATGCTCCCTTCGCATCGTTGCAGGATGCCGGCCGGGCCCTTGACGGCGCCTTGACACGCATCAAATGAAGGGGCCGTTACTTGTGGTTTGTTGAACGCCGATGATGGATCCCTACGCCGTACTGGGCGTGCCCAAGACCGCCTCCCCGGATGACGTCCGCAAGGCGTTCCGCAAGCTTGCCAAGAAGTATCATCCCGACCTCAATCCGGGCGACAAGGGGGCCGAGGCCAGGTTCAAGGAGATCGGCCAGGCCAACGACCTGCTGTCCGATCCCGAGAAGCGCCGCCGCTTCGATGCCGGCGAGATCGACGCCTTGGGCCAGGAGGTACCGCCGCGCGGCTTCTATCGCGACGCGGCAGGCGGTGCGGACGGACGCAAGTACCGACGCGCCGGCGGCCACGAGTCCTTCGTCGACATGGGCGGCATCTTCTCGGAAATGTTCGGTGGTGGCAGCGGCGGCGCGCGCGGATTTCACTTCGAAGGCGGCGAAGGTTTCGAGTTCGGCGGACTTCCCGTGAGCTATTCCCTCAGTGTGCCGTTCCTGGTGGCGGCGCGCGGCGGCAAGCAGCGGGTCACGCTGCCCGACGGCCGCACGCTCGACATCGACGTTCCCGAAGGCACGACCGACCGGCAGACGCTCCGACTCAAGGGTCAGGGCATGCCCGGCCGCGACGGCGGACCGCCGGGCGATGCCTATGTCGAGATCCACGTCCAGCCGCACGCCTTCTTCGAGCCGCGCGACAACGACGTTCACGTCGAGCTTCCGGTAACACTCGCCGAGGCCGCTCTCGGCGGCAAGGTGCGCGTGCCGACGGTTGGCGGCCCGGTCATGTTGAACGTGCCGCCCGGCTCGAACACCGGCACGTCGCTCCGGCTCAAGGGCCGCGGCCTGCTCGACCGCAAGTCGGGCCAGCGCGGCGACCAGTATGTCAGGCTCAAGATCGTGCTGCCCGACGCGCCCGACGACAAGCTCAGGGCGTTCCTGGAATCGTGGGAGGAGGGTCGAAAGCACGATCCGCGCGCGGCGATGGAGCAGTTCACATGATCGGCCTCGAGGAGTTGCTGCGCGCGCGGGGCGGCCTGACGGTCGTGCATGTCGAGCGCTGGGTGGCCCGCGGCCTGCTGCGGCCGGGTGGCGCGCCGGGCGCCTGGCGCTTCGAGCGGATCGACGTGGCGCGCGCCTGCCTGCTGGCCGAGTTGACGGACGACCTCGCCATCGACGACGACACGCTCGAGGCGATGGTCGCGCTGATCGATCAAATCCATACGCTGCGTGAACAGCTCGGTTTGCTGGGGCGTGCGATCGCCGAGCAACCGCTCGCTTCGCGCGAGGCGATCGCCGCTGCCCTCGAACGGCTCGGCGGCGGGCGGTGAGGTCGGGCGCCGCTAGAACCCGCTTCGGCCGAGGTTCGTGACTTCGTCCAGGCGCTTCCGGATCGTCTGGCTCTTTGCGCCGCCGACGCCGCCGATCAGCGTGGCGCGCACGGGCCCGATGCCGACGAACTTCAGGATATTCCGCTCAAGGTTCTTGAGCCCATGGGCCCGGAAATACCAGCGATAGACGAAGGCTGGCATGCCCATGGTGACGATGACGCGCGCCGACCGACCCTTGAGATGCATCGTCGGAAGGCCGCTCGGCCGGTAGTCGAAGGCGAAGCCCGGCCGCAGCGTCTGCTCGAAGAACGCCTTCAGCACCGCCGGGATGTCGCCGAGCCACAGCGGGAAGACGACCACCAGATGGTCGGCCCACAGGATGTCTTGTTGGGCAGCAACGATGGCGGCGGGTACCTTGCCCTTCTCAAATTCCGCCTGCGAACGAAGAAAGCCGAAATCGAGGCCGGCCACGTCGATGCGGCGCACGTCGTTGCCGGCGTCACGCGCACCTTCGGCGTAGGCCTCGGCCAGCGCATGGCACAGGCCCTTGCTGGAGGCATCGGGATGACCGTTGAGGATCAGGATCTTTCGGGGCATGCGCGTGTGTTGCACGCTTCGCCGGCGGGGAAATTGATCTGCGTCAGGAGCTGTGCAGCGCCCGCCAGACCTTCTCGGCCGTGATAGGCATGTCGATGTGCCGGACAGCGTGTGGCCGCAGCGCGTCCATCACGGCGTTGCCGAGCGCGGCCGGCGCGCCATTGGTCGGCAGCTCGCCGACGCCCTTGAAGCCCAGGATGTTGTTGGGCGAGGGCGTGGCGATGGTCGTGACGGCAACACCTGGCACGTCGTCGGCCCGCGGCAGCGCATAGTCCATCAGCGTCGCCGTCAGGAGCTGGCCCGCCTCGTCGTACACCGCCTGCTCCATGAGGGCATTACCGAGACCGTGGACGACACCGCCCTGCACCTGGCCCTCGAGCAGGCGGGGATTCACCACGATGCCCGCGTCGACGGCGGAGGTGAAGCGGTCGACGCGCACGGCGCCCGTGTCGGGATCGATCTCGACCTCGCAGACCATGACGCCGGTCGGGAATGAGTCGATCTTGTCGGCGAACACGGCGTCGCCCTCGAAGCGCCTCCAAGCGGCCAGTTCGAACAGGCCGATGCGATGGTCGGTACCGACAACCTCGAAGGCACCGTCGCGATACTGGATATCGGCCGGCGCGGCCTCCAGCCGTTCGGCGGCGAGATCGCGGCCGCGCTCGATCACGACGTCGGCGGCGCGTTTGAGTGTCGTGCCGCTGATGATGGTCGAGGAGGAGCCGCCGGTGCCGCCACCGTGCGGGTTGGCGCGCGTATCGCCCTGGTGCAGTTCGATCCGTTCCACCGGGACGCCGAGGGCCGTCGACAGGATCTGCGCGAACACGGTTTCGTGGCCCTGGCCCTGGCTCTGCGTGCCGGCGAAGGCGACCAGTCGGTCGGGTTCGACCCGCACCACGACATGCTCGTCGGCGATGCCGCCGGTGCCGTGCAGATGGCAGGAGAGGCCGAGGCCGCGCAGGGCTCCCCTGGCTTCGCTCGCCGCGCGACGTGCGGCGAACCCCGCGACATCGGCCGCCTGCAACGCGGCCTCGAACAGGCGTGGGCAATCGGCGGCATCGTAGGTGTAACCGCTCGCCGCCTTGTAGGGCATGTCCTCGGGCCGCAGCAAATTCAGCCGGCGCAGGTCGACCGGAGATCGCCCGGTCTCGCGGGCGGCGATGTCGACCAGCCGCTCGAGCAGGAACAGCGCCTCCGGTTTGCCGGCGCCGCGAATGGCGTCGACCGGCACGGTGTTGCTGAAGGCGCAGTCGAAGTCGAGACAGAGCGCGGGGATGCGATAGAGGCCGGAGATCACCTTGGCCATGCCGGTAGTCGGGATCGACGGCGCGAACATGCCGAGATAGGCGCCATAGTTGGCCTCCGCCTTGACGCGCAGGCCGAGGAAGCGGCCGTCGCTGTCGAGCGCCAGCTCGGCGTTGGCGACAAGGTCGCGCGCATGCGTGTCGCTGAGAGCATGTTCGGTCCGCTCGGCGCTCCAACGCAGGCCGCGCCGGAGTTTGCGCGTCGCCCAGGCGATCAGGATCGATTCGACGGAAATGGGATACTTCGGGCCGAAGCCGCCGCCGACATCCTCCGTGACCAGCCTGAGCTTTTCCCTGGGCAGGTTCAACACGCGCTCGCACATCAGCCGGTGCGGGATGTGCACGCCCTGCGAGGACAGCGTGACCGTGACGAGTTCTTCGGTCGCCGAATAGGCCGACCAGACCGCGCGCGTTTCCATGTAGTGGGCGATCTGACGCGGCGAGCGGATGGCCAGCCGCGCGACGTGCGCGGCTCTGGCGAAGGCCGTCTCGGTGGCCGCGCGATCGCCGCGCTCCCAGCGGCACATGAGGTTTCCGGGCGCGTCGTCGTGCAGCTGCGGTGCATCCGGCGCGAGCGCGTCGGCTACCGTGACGACGGCCGGCTGCTCCTCGTATGCCACCCCCAACGCCTCGGCGGCGTCGCGCGCCTGGTCGGGCGTATCGGCGATCACCATGGCGACGATGTCGCCGACGAACCGCACCTTGCTAACCGACATCGGCAGGTGCGTCGGCTCTCGATGCCGGTTGCCAGCGGGATCCTTGATCTCGCTGATGGTCGGCACGTGGCCCAGCCCGTCGGCCGACGTGTCGTCCGCGGTGTAGATCGCGATGGCGCCGGGCGCGGCGAGCGCGTCGCGCTTGTCGATGGAGACGATCCGCGCGTGGGCATGCGGCGAGCGCACAAACAGGACGGCAGCGCAGTCGCTCGGCGCCGTATTATCCGTGTATCGTCCGCGACCCGTCAGGAATCGGGCATCTTCACGCCTCGAGATCGACCGGCCGATCGTCATCGCCGCATGTCTCGGAAGTATATACGGGCGTTCCGCCACACGAATTGCGGGTGTCCCAGACTTCCGCCGAAACTGCAGGAACTGCCGTAACTGTACAAATCGTCTGGATGCATCGGGTCCTCCCGACCAGCCTCGCCTCCGACATCGGCTATCGCCGAACAAAGTGAACTCCCGTCGCGTTGGGCGTCGGGTGCAGTCAGCCCACTAGCATGCGTACAGCGGTATGGTCAAACAATTTATACGATCAGGCAGCCAGCACGTCGCCGATCACCTTGAGCGCCGCGTCGATGTCGACACGGTTGACGTCGAGATGGGTGACCGCGCGAATGCGGGTCGGCGAGTTGGCGCCGAGGCCGACGCCGCGCTCCCTGCAGGCCTCGACCAGCCTGGGCGCGGTCCAGCCCGGCTTTTTCACGTCGAAGAATACAAGATTGGTCTGCATCCTCGGCACATCGCACTCGAGGCCCGCGATATTGGCTACACCTTCGGCGAGGTGGTGGGCGTTGTCGTGGTCCTCCGCCAGCCGGTCCCAGTTGTGCTCCAGCGCGTAGAGCGCGGCGGCAGCGATGACGCCGGACTGCCGCATCGAACCGCCCAGCATCTGCTTCTGCCGCCAGGCCTCCCTGATGAATTCCCGGGAGCCGGCGAGGCTCGCGCCGACCGGCGCGCCGAGTCCCTTGCTGTAGTCGAGCCACAGCGAATCCACGCAGGCGGCATAGTCCCTCGCCGGCGTGCCGGTCTTGACGCTCGCGTTGCACAGCCGCGCGCCATCCATGTGCAGGGCGAGGCCGGCGCCACGCGCCACCTTGGAGACCGCCTGCATGGTGGCGAGCGGCCACGCGGTGCCGAAGCCGCCGTTGGAGGTGTTTTCCACCGATACCAGACGCGAGCGCGGGGCATGGCGGATGTTGGGGTCGCGGATCGCCGCCTGTACTTGCTCGGCGGTGAAGACGCCGTTGGGGCCGTCGAGCATGCGGATCATCACGCCGGAATTGGCGGCCGTCCCGCCGGACTCGGCGTTGATGATGTGCGCCGTGCGGTCGGCGATCACCTCGTCGCCCAGCCGGCACTGTATGCGGATGGCGATCTGGTTGGCCATGGTCCCGCTCGGCAGGAAGACCGAGTCCTCCTTGCCGAGGATCTCGCACACTCGCTCGCGCAGTCGCTCGGTCGTCGGGTCCTCGAACTTCTGCTCGTCGCCGACCTCGGCCTCGGCCATCGCCTTGCGCATGCCCGGTGAAGGCCTGGTCTTGGTGTCGCTGTAGAGGTCGATGAAGCGGTTTTGCATGGCGTGGCGGGTGCTCCTGCGCCACCATAGCGGCATTCGCGACCAGGAGGAAACATGAGCCAGCTTGCGGCCCAGCCCGCAGCTCCGCTAATGCCGGAAGAATTGCTTTATGCCGTCGACGGGCCGATCGCGACGGTGACGCTGAACGCCCCGCAGCGCATGAACACCATCTCCGGACCGATGCTGAAGCAGCTCACCGACGCGCTGGTGCGGGCGAACGAGGACGGGATGGTGCGGGTGGTCATCCTGACCGGTGCCGGCCGGGCCTTCTGCGCCGGTCTCAATCTCGAGGCCCAGAGCAAGGATACCGACAACCTGTCGGTCGGATCGGGCGCCTCGCCCACCAGTATAGACCTGCGCAATACGCCGCCACCGGTGCTGCATGCCATGGACAAGCCGGTGATCGCCGCGCTGAACGGCAGTGCTGCGGGCTACGGCCTCGATCTGGCGCTGGGTGCCGACATCCGGGTCATGGCGCAATCGGCCAAGCTCGCCGCTTCATATGCCAAGCGCGGCGTGCTGCCCGAATCGGGCGGCACCTGGTACCTGCCGCGGCTGCTGGGCTGGGCGAAGGCAGCGGAGATCATCTTCACCGGGCGCACGCTCGGCGCGGAGCAATCGTTGTCGCTCGGCCTGGTCAACAGCGTCGTGCCCGACGCCGACGTCCTGGGAGCGGCGCGCGCCCTCGCACTGGAAATCGCAGCCAATGCCCCGCTCGCCATCCAGGCCGCCAAGCGCATGATGCGCATGGCCTGGAACGAGCCGTTCAACGAGCACGTTCATCATGTCTTTCTGCAGCTACTGCCCCTGATGCAGACCGAAGACATGAAGGAGGGCGTTCGTGCCTTCCTGGAAAAGCGCGAGCCGAGCTTCCAAGGACGGTAGGTCCTGCACTGCGTATCGGGCCGGCTGAAGCTCAGGTCGTCAAGACCGCCGCGGTGGTCGGCAGGCAACAACGCGATGGAAGTCATCCGCCGGACCAAGGACGGCGCCGCTAAGACCAAGCTCGACGGCTACTGCCTGTTCGAGGCGCCGCTGACGAAGAAGTAGGCGCGATACCCATTCCGTGGATCAGGGTGTCGTAGAACCTCGATTGACGCCGATCAGCGTCTTGAGGGTTTCCAGGACGCGGTTGAGCAGGGCCAACACCAGGCTCGTGCTGAAGCCGAAAAGAAATGGCGCCAGGATCAGCGCGTATGTGCTCGGATCGGTCATTTCGCGGGCGACCTGACTTTGAAATGTCCCGCTCAGGGCATCGAGGCCCTGGAAGGAGATGGGCGCGCCCAGCAAGAAGGCGAACACGGCGCCGAGCACGATTCGAATCGTCAGGAGGTTGCGATTGGTCAAATCGACATTGTCGCTGACGACGACGTCCGTGGCGTTCGCCGAAGACGGTGGCTTGTGATTGGAAGCGCTGACTCCGAGAAAGGCACAGGCGCCCATGGCCCCCTGCGAAACCGTCCATCCGAACACGGAGAAGAGAAACAGGAAGGCCCGCAGCGGAGAATCGGGCAACCGAAAGGTTTGGTAGAGAACGTAGAATGCCGCGAAAAACACGGAGCAACCGAGGAAGATCAGCGGCATGGTCTTGAAAAAGAAGCCGAGCTCGTGCACTCGCATCTTCCAGCGCTGGTTGTCATCCAGCATGGTGATGAGGGCGGTGAGCTTGGCATCCAGGAGCGCCCACTCTTCTTCGGTGGGAGCCCTACCGCTGGTCCCGTAGGAAAAGTCGTTCAACTCGCCGAGGTCGATCGCCGGAAGGTACGCTGGTGGAATCGGCACACGTTCCTCGAACAGGAACTGCTTGATCTTCCTGATTTCGGTCAGCTGCGACATGAACTGTGCGTCGCCGATCAAGACAGCCATGTCTGCCTCCGCAGTATCCAGTGAACGCTCGCACCGGTTGCGATCTGGGTCAACGGGCCGTGCCGCGGAACCTCAAAGCAGAGCGAGAGCCGTGGATGCCGGCGGCGGGGCGTAACGTCGCTCGGACTGCACAGGTTGTGAACCTACACGGCCTCGATCAACGCGTCGTAGCCGCGCGCGTTGAACTGCAGCAGGCAGAAGCCGTGCCCGAAGGGATCGGCGAGCATGGCGATGCGTCCATAGGGCGTGTCGCGCGCCGCCGCCTCGACCCTGGCGCCCACGGCGACGGCACGGGTCACGGCTGCATCCACGTCGTCCACCACGATGTCGGCATGGATCGGCGTCCAATGACGTTCGTAGCGCCGCCTGTCTCCACCGGCGCCGACGGTGCCTGGCTCCTTGGTCAACAGATAGACAGGCGCGGGCCAGCCCGTCAGCTCGACGAAATCGGTGCCGAAACGGCGCCCCACCGTCAGCCCGAACGCCTCGGTGTAGAAGCGTTCGGCCGCGGCGACGTCGGGCACATCGATGTTGAGCAGGAACGTCATGGTCGGCGCTCCATGACGACGGCGACGCGTCCCGTGACCTGCCGTTCCAGCAGCGCATGCATCGCCTCGGCCGCCTGGTCGAGGCTGAAGGTGCGGTCGACGTGCGGGCGGCACAGGCTCGCCTCGCACCAGCCACGGATGCGCTCCATCAGCGCGAAGGTGCGGTCGGCTTGTTCGAAGCGTGCGTCATGCGGGCTCCAGCCGACGTAGTAACCGTAGTTGAAACCCATCACCGCGATGCTCTTGACGAGCAGGATGTTGGCGGGGACCTGCGGGATGACGCCGGAGGCGAAGCCGATCGGGCAGATGCGACCCTCGACCGCCATGCAGCGCAGCGACTGGGCGAACACGTCGCCGCCCACCGGGTCGTAGACGCGATCGACACCGCGGCCGTTCGTCAACTTCAGCACCTCGTCGCGAAAGTCGCCCACGGTGTAGTCGATGACATGGTCGGCGCCGTGCGCCTTGGCGAATGCGGTCTTGCGCGCGCCGCCGGCCGTCGCGATGACGGTCGCGCCCAGGATCTTGCCGATCTCGACGGCCGCCATGCCGACGCCGCCCGCCGCGGCATGGACCAGCAGCGTGTGGCCTTTCTGGACATCGAGGGCGAGCGGCCAGGTGAGCGCGCCGGCCGAGGTCGGGTAGGAGATCGGAAGCTGGATCGCCTCGACGAATCCGAGGTTCCGCGGCTTGGGAAACACGTTGACCTCGTGCGCGACGGCCTCCTCGGCGAGGCCACCCCAGTCGAGCACCGCCACGACCTCGTCGCCGACCTTGAGCCGGCGGCAGGCCGGGCCGGTCTCGATGACGACGCCCGACACTTCGGTGCCGGGCGCGAAGGGGAAGGACGGTCGACGCTGGTACTTGCCGGCGATGACGAGGGTGGTGGCGAAGCTCACGCCCGCCGCTGCGATCCGGATGCGTACCTGTTGCGGCCCGAGCGGCGACCGCTCGATCTCTTCCAGGTGCAATTGCTCGGGCCCGCCCCATTGGCGGCAGATCATGGCTTTCATGGCGTCACCTATAGCGCGACGGGAAGACTTTTCACGCCGCGCAGGATGAGGGAATCGTGCCACTCCGGCGCGCCGTCGGCGATGAGGCGGATGCCAGGCGCCCGTTCGGCCAGCCGCACGGCGGCGATCTGCGCCTCGAGCCGGGCGAGCGGCGCGCCGAGGCAGAAGTGGATGCCATGGCCGAAAGTCAGGTGCGGATTCTGCGGGCGGCCGATGTCGAAACGCTCGGGATCGTCGAAAGCTTCGGGGTCGCGGTTGGCCGAGTTGACGAAGGCGAAGACGCGCTGGCCGGCGCGGATCGTCTTGCCGGCCATCTCGATGTCGCCCGAGGCGACGCGGGCGATGGCGCCCGACGGCCCGTCGTAGCGCAGATACTCCTCGACTGCAGGCGCGGCGAGCGACGGCTCGGCGACCAGCCGCTCCCATTGGCCGCGATGTTTCATCGAGTAGAGGAAGCCGTTGCCGATCAGGTTGGTCGTCGTCTCGTGGCCGGCGAACAGCAGCAGGATGCAGGTGCCGATGATCTCGTCGGTGCTGAGCGCGTCCGCCTCGTCGCGCGCCAGGACGAGCTTGCTGATCATGTCGTCGCGCGGCGCGGCGGTGCGCGCCTCGACCAGATCGCGAAAGTAGCCCGACATGGCCTTGGCGCCCGTCTCCGCGCGCAGGTACTTGTTGCCCGCGACCTGGGCGCTGCCGATGAACAGCGCGATGTCGTCGGACCAGATCTTGACGCGATCGAGGTCGGCGCGCGGCACCCCCAGCAGGTCCATGATCACCGAGGCCGGCAGCGGATAGGCGAAGTCGGCGATGTAGTCGACGCTTTCGCCGCGTCGTGCCTTGGTCTGCATGCCGTCGATCAGGCGGGCGACGATGTCCTCGATGTTGGGTCGCAGATTCTCGACGCTGGTCGGCGTGAAGGCCTTGTTGAACAGCCGGCGCAGTCGCGTGTGGTCGGGCGGGTCGCGGAACACCATCCAGTGATTGAGGTAGCGCACCAGGCTCTCGATGCCGCCGCGCCGATATTCCGGGTTGGCCTTGAAGAAGGGCGTCAGCCGGTCGGCCGAGATCTGCCGGTTGTTGAGCGCGACCTGGCGGACGTCTGCATAGCGTGTGATGATCCATGCCTTCATCGCCGGCGACCAGTGCACCGGATCGCCGTCGCGCAGCCGCGCGAACTCGGGGAAGGGGTTGGCGTTGGTGGCGGGGTTGCCGAGGTCGAATGCGTAGGTCATGAAACCGCGTCCTATGCCCATGGCCCGAAGGGCGGCATGTCCCTGCTGGGTTTCATGGGAAATTGCGGCGGACGCTTCTCGAAGAATGACTTGATGCCTTCCTGCGCATCGGCGGCCTGGGCGAGATGGCCGACGCATTGCAGGTCGAGGGTGACGGCGTCGAGCGGGTCTTGGGCGCCCCACATGCTCCACATCAGGCGGCGGTTGACGGCGGCGGCGACCGAAGAGGTGCTGGCGTCCGCGAACTTTCGCGCCAGCGCCCGCGCCGAGGACAACAGGCCGTCGGGCGGGTGGACCGAGCGCACGAGCCCACCCTCCAGTGCCTCGTCGGCGCCCAACAGTTCGGCGGTCATCACCCATTCCTGCGCCTTCTGCATGCCCACGAGCCGTGGCAGAAACCAGCATGAGCCGGCTTCCATGGCCATGCCGCGTTTGTTGAAGACGAAGCCGACGCGGGCGGCGCTCGACATCATGCGAATATCCATCGGCAGGCACATGGTGATGCCGACACCGACCGCCGCGCCGTTGATCGCCGCCACAACGGGCTTCAGGCAATTGAGGATCGCGAGCGTGATGGAATCCCGGGCCTCGCGCTTGTGCGGCTTGGAGCCGTCGTTCCAGACTTGGAACGCGCCGCTGCCGCCGGAGATATCGGCGCCGGCGCAGAAAGCCCGGCCCGCGCCCGTCACGACGATCGAGCGCACGTCGTCCATGGCGTTGACGCGCGTGAAGAAGTCGATGAGGTCGCGGCTCATGGCGGGATTGAAGGCGTTCAGCTTGTCCGGCCGGTTGAGCGTCACGGTCATCACGCCGTCGGCGAGGTCCGTCAGCAACGTTTCGTAGGCCATGCTTCCTCCAGGTCGTTCCGCTCAGCAAGACGGAATGCCGTTGCGCGAGCGTGTCGTTTGGGAAACCATCGCCGCAACCTGAGCGAACCGCAATCCCGGAGGAGATCGATGTCCCACCTGCTCAAGACCGTCGAAGACGGTGTCATGAAGATCGTGCTCAACCGTCCGGAGGCGATGAATGCGCTGAGCCGCGACATGATGCAGGGCCTGACCGACGCGCTCGAGGAGGCGGCCGGCAGCCGCGCGATCGGCTGCGTGGTGGTGCGGGGTGCGGGTGACAAGGCGTTCTGCGCCGGCGGCGACGTGAAGTCGATGGCGGCGGGGCGCGACCAGGACAAGACCTACGAGGACAAGGTGCACGACATCAGGATCCGCATGAAGGTCTCGGAGATGCTGCACGAGATGGGCAAGCCGACCATCGCCATGGTGAATGGCGTCGCGGCCGGGGCCGGCCTGTCGCTCGCGCTCGCCGCCGACATGCGCTTCGCCGGCAAGTCGGCGCGCATGACGACCGCGTTCGCGAAGGTCGGCTTCTCGGGCGACTTCGGCTCGCACTACTTCCTGCACAAGCTGGTCGGCACGGCCAAGGCGCGCGAGCTCTATTTCACCGCCGAGATCCTGAATGCCGAGCAGATCGAGAAGCTCGGCCTCGCCAACCGTGTCGTCGACGATGCCGACCTCGAGAGCGAGACCATGGCGTTCGCGAAGAAGTTGGCGGCTGGCCCGCGCGTCGCCTGGTGGCACGTCAAGAAGAACATGAAGGTGGCGGAAGAGGGCACGCTCTCCGAGGCGCTCGACTCGGAGGCCGCGCGCATGATCCGCACCGGTGAGACAGAGGACCACAAGGAAGCCGCCCGCGCCTTCGTCGAGAAGCGCGCGCCGGTGTTCAGGGGCGTCTGAGGCGCGACACGCTGTCGCCACGCCGCGGCGTCGCGATCGGTGCGGACAAGGAGAGGAAGCGATGCGGCTTCGGCAATGCGTGTTCGTCTGCAAGGACCTCGAGAGTTCGCGCGAGGAGCTGTGCGACATCCTGGGGATCGAGGTCGCGTACCGCGATCCCGGGGTCGCCAAATGGGGTCTGGTCAACGTCGTCTGCCCAACCGGGCACGACTTCCTCGAGATCGTGACGCCCGAGCAGCCGGGCACGTCGGCCGGCCGCTACATCGAGCGACGCAAGGGCGATGGCGGCTACATGGTGATCCTCCAGGTCCCGGACGCCGCGGCGGAGCGCAAGCGCGTGATCGACCTCGGCATACGGGCCGTCGCGCAGAAGGATCTGCCAGAATACCAGTACACCCACTTCCATCCGTCGGACACGTCGGGAGTGCTGCTGTCGCTCGACACGACCTTCGCTCCCAAGGGCGTCGATCCGGCGTTGTGGTGGCCGCCGGCGGAGAAGGACTGGCTGAAGCAAGCGCGCTCCGACGTCACCTGTGGTCTCGCCGGCGTGGAGATTCAGCATTCCGTCCCGTCCGCGGCGGCCGCGAACTGGTCGAGGATCCTGGGCCGGCCCGCCGACAACTGCCGCATCCAGCTCGACGGCGCGGAGATCCGCTTCGTGCCCGATCGCGACGGGCGCGGGCCCGGCGTGTCGGCCTACGACGTGAAGGCGGCGAACAAGGCCGCCGTGATGGCCGCCGCCGAGAAGCGAGGCAAGAAGCGCGGGCCTTCCCAGGTCAAGGTTTGCGGCTGCCGCATCAACCTGGTCTGAGCCGATGCTGATCGTCGGCAACTACCTGTCGCCCTACGTGCGCAAGGTGTTGCTCGCGCTTGAGCTCAAGGGGCTCGCCTATGAAATCGACCCACTCGTGCCGTTCTACGGCAACGATGCGTTCTCGAAGCTCAGTCCGCTCCGGCGCATTCCGGTGCTGATCGACGGCGATCTCGTCCTCACCGATTCCACGGTGATCAGCGAGTATCTCGACGATCTCAGGCCCGAGCCGCGCCTCTATCCGGCCGACATTCGCGACCGGGCGCGGGCGCGCTGGCTCGAGGAGTTTGCCGATACGCGCATGGGCGACGTCTTCATCTGGCGTTTCTTCGCCCAGATCGCCATCCGCCGCGGCGTCTGGGGCGAGGATCCTGACAAGGCGTTGATCGAGCGTACGCAGAAGGAAGACATTCCAGCCGTCCTCGACTACCTGGAGGCCGAGGCGCCCGCCGACGCGTTCCGCTTCGGGCCGCTCGGCATGGCGGATCTCGCGCCGGCCTGCATGGTGCGCACGGCGTCGTTCGCGCGCTTCCAGATCGACACGGATCGATGGCCCAGGACGGCGGCGTGGATGGAGCGTACCTACCAAGCCGCTCCGTTCGAGAAGCTCCTGAAGTTCGAGACCGTGATCGCCCGAAGTCCGCCGCCGCGACACCGCGAGATTCTGAAGTCGCTGGGAGCCCCGATCAGCGCCGTGAGCTACAGCGACGCCAGGCCTCGCCGCGGTATCATGCCGATCTAGGGACCAGGGGAACGGCGCCCGACTTCCGAATCACCAGGAACAGCAGCACGGCGAGGTTCACGACATTGAACGCCATGCCGACGCCGAAGGCCGGCAGATAGGAGGCGAACGAGTCGAACAGGACACCGGGCAGCCAGCCGCCCGCCGCCATGCCGAGGAAGCCCGCGAACATGACGGTCGGTACGCGCCAGTTGGCTTCGCGCGCGGTGTAGCACTCGCGGATCACGATGACGTAGGACGGCAGCAGGCCCGACAAACCGATGCCGAACACCGCCGACACGACGAACAGGGGAATCAGCTCCTGGGTCGCGAGATAGCCGAGCAGGCCGGTGATCTGCACCAACGAGCTGAAGAGCAGCGTGTGGAAGCCGCCGACGCGGTCGGCAAGCCATCCCCAGAACTGGCGGGCGAAAAAGGCGACGCCCAGCAACACCGAGAGCATGGCCGCGCTGGTCTGCGATGCGAAGCCGAGATCGCCGCAATAGGCAACGACATGGTTCATCGGCATGGCCATGGGCACGCAGCAGCAGAAGACCGCGACCATCAGCAACGCCATGAGCTGGTTCGGCGACAGGCCGAGTGTGGTGTCGTGGACCGTGGGCTGCGCGGCAGTGGCGCCGGATGGAGGAGCGGGGACCGGCGGTGGGCGCAGATAGACCAGGGCGAGCGCCACGACCGAGACGAAAATGAAGGCGGCGAAGGCGAGCATGGTCGCGCGCCAGCCGAATTCGTCGACACCGAACTGCAGGATCGGCGGCCAGATCGCGCCCGCGACTGCCTGGCCCGAGGCGATCAGCGCCACGGCCGAACCGCGACGTCGCTCGAACCACAGGCTCACATAGGTGAGAAGTGGCGCAAACATGCACGAAATGCCGAGCAGGCCGATCAGCAGCCCGTGGCCGATCGCCAGCTCGATGAGTCCACCGGAAGCCGAAAGCATCAGCCCCGCCGCCACCATTGCCGCGCCAAAAAGCACGACCCTTCTCACGCCGAGCCGGCCAGCCAGCCATCCCGCGACGATGCCGCCGAAGGCCGAGCCGATGTAGGAAACTGCCACGACGGTCGCGGGGCCGGAGCGCGCCGTCTCGAGCTCGGCCGCGATCGGCTTCATCGCCACGACGGTGACGAGGGGCGCACCGTAGCCGATGCTCATGACGGCGAGCGCGGCGCTCGCGGTGATCCATGCCGTCCGGCTGTCGAGCAGGTCCTTCATAGGACGTCCGCTCGCCGCGCCAGCCGCAGCGCGTCGTCGATCGACAGGCGCTGGCCGAGCTCGGCGTGGGCCTCGCGCCACGCGGCGAGCGCGATCTCGAGGCGGCGCGCTCCCTTCTCGGTCAGCCACACCATGCGCTTGCGCTGGTCGCTTTCGACGATGGCGATTTCGACCAGCCCATCCGCCTCCAGCGTTCTCAGCGTGCGTGACAGCGTCGACTGGTCGAGCCCCATCCGCTGGGCAAGAGCGCTCACCGTGTCGTCCGGCGCCGAAGCGACCATCGCCATGAGTCCGAACTGGCCGAAGGAGAGGCCGCATCCCTCCATGCGATCCTCGAGGAAGCGGGTGACCGCACGGACTGCCTGGCGCAAATTCCAGCCGGCGCACCCGGCCAGCGCCTGCGCGGCATCGACGCGCAATGTCTTCGTGGTTCGGAGTGGCTTGATCATGAAAAGATGTATATACATTAAATGTAGATACATGGAAGTGAAATGCACTGGCGGATGAAGGGCGTGGCGTCGCTGCATCCGTTCGTCGTCGGCCACTGCGCGACGGGGCTGGTCGTCGGCGCTTGTGCCGGTGCCTATCTGCCCGAGCCCTGGATGATACCGCTCGGTGCGGCCGCGATGGGAGTCGCCGCTGCCGCGAGCTCGGCCGTGTGCGCGTGGCGCCCCGGCCTAGACGCAGCGGTCTGGAAGCTCGTGCCGGCCGCGGCGGCCGCCAGCCCGTTGATGATGCTGGCGCTTGGCTTCATGGCCGCCGATTGGGAGTGCCTTGCCGGACGGCACCGCGGCTGGGATTGCGTCGGTGCGGCGATCGCGGTCCTGGTGGCCGGCCTGTCGCTCGTGCCGCCCCTCGGTGGCATGCTGTGGCGCTGGTGGCGCCGTCGCTAGGCCGCGATTGCCCCGGCGAGCCTGTTGCGGATCATGTCCTCGGCCTCGAGCACGATGCGTTCGACCAGCTCCTTGCAGCTCGGAACGTCCTTGATCAGGCCCATCACCGTACCGGCCGACCAGATGCCGTGCTCGAGGTCGCCGGTCTCGTAGACCACCTTGCCGCGGGCGCCGGCGACCAGCGGGCCGATCTCCTGGATCGTCTTGCCCTCGTGTTCCATCTCGATCGCCTTCCTGGCCACCGAGTTGCCGTAGACGCGGCTGGTGTTGCGCATGGTGCGGAAGATCAGCGACGTGGCGCGCTCGTCGCCGTCGACCAGCGCCTGCTTCACCTTGTCGTGGATGGGGGCCTCCTTCGTCGCCATGAAGCGTGTGCCCATGTTGATGCCATCGCAGCCCAGCGCCAGCGCCGCCACGAGCCCGCGCGCGTCGCCGAAACCGCCCGAGGCCAGCATCGGGATCTTGATGACGTTTGCCGCCGCCGGCAGCAGTACCAGGTTGGGGACGTCGTCCTCGCCCGGATGTCCGGCGCACTCGAAGCCGTCCATCGAGATCGCATCGACGCCCGCCTTCTCGGCAGAAATGCCGTGGCGCACCGAGGTGCATTTGTGGATGACCTTGATGCCGGCGTCCTTGAACTTGGGAAGGAAGGGCTTGGGATTGTTGCCCGCCGTCTCGACGATCTTGACGCCAGAATCGACGATGGCATCGATATATTCGCCGTAAGGCCTCGGCACCAGGGTCGGCAGGATGGTGAGATTGACGCCGAACGGCTGGTCCGTCATCTCGCGACAGCGCTTGATCTCCTTGCGCAGATCCTCCGGCGTCGGCTGGGTGAGCCCGGTCAGGATGCCGAGCGCGCCGGCGTTGGAGACCGCGGACGCCAGCTCGGCGCGTCCGACCCATTGCATGCCGCCCTGCACGATCGGATGCTTGATGCCGAACATTTCGGTGAAGCGCGTCTTGATCATCTGGCCGTGTCCCCGCCCGCTGCGTGTCTGTGCACGAGCATTAGCGAAGAGCGGGCGGGCGCACTAGCCCCCGGAATGTCCTTCCGCAACGCGGACGACCCGCTCTGCGAGCGCCAGCGACGCGGTGAGGCCCGGCGATTCGATGCCGAAGAGGTGGATCAATCCTGCGATGCCGTGCTGTGCCGGCCCCTGGATGACGAAGTCCTGCGCCGGCGCGCCCTGCGGCACGGTCTTCGGCCGGATCCCGGCATAGCCCGGCTGCAACGCGCCGTCCTTCAGCCCCGGCCAGTAGCGGCGCACCGCGGCGTAGAACTTGTCGGCGCGATGGGGGTCGACGGTGTAGTCGATGCCATCGATCCACTCGACGTCGGGGCCGAACTTGGCCTGGCCGCCCATGTCGACG
This sequence comes from Enhydrobacter sp., assembly GCA_025808875.1. Lineage (NCBI taxonomy): Bacteria > Pseudomonadati > Pseudomonadota > Alphaproteobacteria > Hyphomicrobiales > Enhydrobacter > Enhydrobacter sp. The sequence goes on from CP075528.1 coordinate 1,584,552, forward strand.
GTGATGTGCACGCCGAGCCCGCCTGGCACCGGCACGGGGTAGATCAGGCGCGAGAAGGGCGAGCGGCCTGTCAGGGTGAAGTAGTTGCCTTTGGCGTAGTAGGCCGTGGGGATGCAGTCGGTCGGCATGCCCTCGATCCGCCGCGCGAGCGCCGGCGCGTGCAGGCCCGCACAGTTCACGACGAGCCGCGCCTTGAGCTCCATCGGCTCGGCGCCGCCAACCGCCAGTTCGATGCCGTCGTCCGTCGCGCGGCCGCTTTGCAGTGGAGCATGGAAGGCGAACATGGCCCCGCGCTCCTCAGCGTCACCCTGCAGCGCCAGCATGTAGGAGTGGCTGTCGACGATGCCGGTGGTGGGCGAGAGCAGGGCCGCCGTGCATTCGAGATTGGGCTCCATCGCCTTCGCTTCTGCTGTGGTCAGGAAGCGCATGTCCTCGACGCCGTTGGCCTCGGCGCGGTTCTTGATCGATGCCAGGGTCTCGCTTTCGGCGGGGCTCGTGGCGACGATCAACTTGCCGCAGTTGCGATGCGGCACGCCGTGCGCGGCACAGTAGGCGTAGAGTTTGCGCCGCCCCTCGACACAGGTCTCCGCCATCAGGCTGCCCTTGGGGTAGTAGATGCCGGCGTGGATGACTTCGGAATTGCGCGAGCTCGTCGCCGTGCCGATGCCCTCGGCCGCTTCCAGCACGATCACCTCGCGCCCGGCCAGCGCCAGCGCGCGGGCGACGGCCAAGCCCACCACGCCGGCGCCCACGACCACGCTGTCGACTGTCTCGATGGGCGAACTCATGGTGTCATTGTGGGCCTAGGAATCTGAAGGGCTCGTTCTCTCTGAAGTGCGCGAGGGCGTTGCCCGCGAAGACGTTGCGCTGACCATCGCCCAAGTCGAGCCTGCGCACCTTTCCGGTCCGGGGCGAGAAGTCGACTTGGTTGAGATCGACCCAGAAGGTATTGGGTGTAAGGGCCGATTCGAAGAAGTAGAGCCTGCGCTTGTGGTCGGCGACTGTGCGCCATCGCGTGGACGAGATGTTCGGTTCCTCCGGAGTGCTGATGCCGAACGGCACCGAGACGTTGCGGATGATGCTGAACACGCTGGCCAAGGCGACCACCGGGTCCTCACTCTTGGGAACGGCATTGACGTAGAATGAGGCGCGCGCAAAGCGATCGGCCGCGCGATTGGTGCCCGGCAGCATGACAGTGCCGCCGATCTCCTTCCAGTAGGAGACGAGCGCGAGCTGCTGGTCGAAGGTGGGGGAATTGGTCATCACCTGGTACTGCCGACCGTGATGGATGACCTGGCGGCCGTCGATATACTCGACGATGGCGCTGTCACCCGTCGCGTCCGATATGGACAGGTGCAGCGTCGCCAGCCGAGATTCGCCCGGCACTGCGTCGGTGACGATGACGAACGGCTCCTTGCGCAGCGCCTCCACCGCTTCCTGCACGGTTGCGAAATTGTCGAGGACCCACTGGGCCCAGGCCGCGATGGTGAGCGGCGGCCTGGACCCGTCTGGCACCGGATACTTCGATTCGACCAGCCACAGGACGTTGGCGGCCAGGCCGGCCTCGTTCAGCCCGTCGGTCGTCGAGATATCGTAACCCGAGACGATCACGCTACCGTATTTGGATGTCCATTTCAGCGAGTTCGGGCCAGCCTCGCCGTTGCGCGCCATGCCACGCGGGAAGATCCAGAGGTTGCTGCCGATCTCCGACTTCCAGTCCATCGAGCGCGCGGTAATCACGTCGCCGCGGGCGCCAAGGTAGACCAGGCGAGTACACCCTTCAGCCGGCGCGGCGGTCGCCGCCAGCAATGCCGCGAGCAATGTTGCGATAACTGGCCCCCGAGGGTGGAACATGGCGCTCTCCTTGCGGTTACGACCGCCTGAAGATATGACTACAGCGCCGCCGAGGAAATGCAGTTCCGAAAGTTCGCTCGATGAAAGGCGCCCTGGTGACCGGCGCAGGGATGCGGATCGGCCGGGCGCTGGCGATGGCGCTGGCAGCCGACGGGTTCTTCGTGTTCGTCCATCATCATCGTTCGGTCGACGAGGCGCGCGGCACCGTGGCCGATATCCGAGCCGCGGGTGGCCGGGCCAGGGCAGTGCGTGCTGACTTGTCCTCCGCCAGACAAGCCGCGGCGCTGGTGTCGAAGTGCCGCGCTCCCGGCGTCACGCTCACCTGCCTGGTCAACAACGCCTCGCAGTTCCGGCTCGACCGCGCCGACACGACCTCGGCGGGCCTCTTCGACAGCCACATGGCGGTCAACCTGCGGGCTCCCCTGCTGCTGTCGCAGGCGCTGGCGAGGCAGTTGCCGGAAGGGGAGAGAGGGCTGATCATCAACGTGCTCGACCAGAAGCTCTACAATCTCAATCCCGACTTCCTTACCTACACCTTGTCCAAGATCGGCCTGCACGGGTTGACGACGCTGCTCGCCCAGGCCTATGCGCCGCGCCTGCGCGTCGCCGGGATCGCCCCCGGCCTTACCCTGCGCAGCGGCAGCCAGACCGATGCACGCTTCGCCGAGCAACACACCCGCAACCCGCTGGGCGTCGGGGTGACGACCGACGACCTGGTTCGGGCATTCCGCTTCATCGTGGCGACGCCGAGCTATACCGGCGACGTGCTGCTGGTCGATTCGGGGGAGCACTTGACCGGCCGTCCGCGCGACATCGCCTTCGACACGAGCGCCAAGAGCAAGAAAGCGTGACATGAAACGCCGCATCTTCATCCGCGATCTGCGGCTGCCGGTCTCGATCGGCATCCACGACTTCGAGAGGAAGGGCCCGCAAACGATGATCGTGAACGTCGAGCTGACGCTGGCGCCGTCGCGTGCCGCACACGCCGACCGCATCGCCAACGTGTTGAACTACGATGTCGTCCACGACGGCATCGTCGGGCTGACCAAGGGGCGGCATTTCAACCTCCAGGAGACGCTGGTCGACTCCATCCTCGATCTCTGCCTGGCCCAACCGGAGGTGATCGAGGCGCGCGTCTCGACCGAGAAGCCCGATGTCTATCCCGATTGCCGGGTCGGCTACGAAGCGGTGCGCCGCCGCGGCGAGAACTGACCGGCGATGAGCCAGCCGTCGGCGGGTCCGCGCCGCAACCTGTCGGGCGCCTTCGCCGCAATGGTGTTCGTCGGCATGGCGTGGGGCGCAAACGTGCCGGTCAGCAAGGTCATGCTCGAGCATTTCGACCTCATGCCGATGTCGGCGATGCGCACGGCTTGTGCGGCGGCCGTGCTTGGCCTGCTGTTGCTGATGCTCGAGGGTGTCCGGTCGTTGCGGATAGAGCTCGCACCGGCACGCTTCGCCATGTTGGGTGGCCTGATGGCAAGCTTCTTCGCCGTCTATACGCTCGGCATCCAGTACTCCAATCCGATCAGCGCGGCCGCGGTGCAGGTCGCGGGTCCGCTGGTCTCCGCGGCCACCGTCCGTCTGGTCACCGGCCTGCGCTTCGATCCGGGTTTCGGCGTGGCGCTGGCGCTGACGCTGACGGGCGGGGCGATTCTCGTCGGGGGCAGCCTGCTGAGCGCCGACGACCTCACTCTCGGCGGGGGCGAGTTCATCGCCCTGGGCAGCAACGCGATCTGGACCCTCTACAGCATCAAGGCACAGGTCTGGTTCGACCGCGCCAGCCAACTCCACCGTACCTACGTCGCATCGCTGTCCGCCATGGGTTGGGCGACGATCGCGAGCATACTGCTGATCGCCCTGGGATGGTCGCGCTCGCCACTGGACGTGAGCGACGGTTGGGCCTGGACTCAACTCCTCGCGGTGGCGGTTTTCGCCTCGGGCCTCGGTGGCTATTTCTGGAACATCGGCGCCTCGCGACTCGGCGTCGCGATCGCCTCGCTGTGGGTCAATCTGGTGCCGTTCTTCGCCGTGCTGTGGTCGATGGCCTACGGCTTCATGCCCAATGCCTGGCAGATCGTCGGTGGGCTGGTCGCGCTCGGTGGCGTGGTCTACATGCAGTGGCGGAAGCTTGCCGCGATGCCACGCTGACCATGAGCGACGAGATGGAATGGCTCTGGGCGATCCTCCAGGTCGAGGGACCGGAGCGGTTGTCGGAGGAGGAAAGCAGCCGGCTGGCCGATTGGCTCGCTGAACAGCCGCCGCCGTGGCCCCAGGATCTGTTGCCGACCTCCTCCGAAGACGCGTCGCGCGTCCTCGACTGGACGATGGCATTGCTGGTCGGCGATCGCCCCGATCGCGCAGCCGCGCCGGCGAGGATCGCGCTCGCCTATTGGGACACGCTGGTATCGCCCGGCCGGCGGGGCGCCCTCGCGCTGGTACTGGCGGCACATGCTGCGCTTCGCGCGTCTTCGCGGCTCGCGCCGCAGGGATCCGAGGAGGCGGAAGCGCTGGTTGCGCGAACTCGCACGCTCGATGCCGAGTCGATCCTCGACGCGGGTGAGCTGTTCATGCCGCTCTATCGCTTCGCGCTTTTCTTGTCGGAACTTCGGCGCGATGGCGATGCCGAGACGGCGCTGCGCCTCGCCTTGAAACTCCTCGACCGGTCGGCAGGGGTACCGCCATTGGCGCACGCCGTCGTTCGCGAGGAACTCGCCGTCATCCTGCTCGCCCGCAATGCCGATGGCGAGGCGGAGCGCCTGGTGCGCGCGGCGATCGAAATCCGCGCGGAAGGCGATGCCGAAGCCCGAGAGGGACGCTGGCGTCCTTGGTTGAGCCTGGGAACGGTGCTGTGGCGTCATCGCGAGTGGGTGTCTGCCGGGGAAGCGCTTCGCGCGGCCGAACAGGCCGCACGGAGCGCCTTCGGTGAGCGCTCGGACGAAGCGGCAGCGTGCGCGGCGCATCGGGCGCGGTTCCGTCGCGACCAGTTGCATGCGTGCGAGCATGGCCGGTTGTTCGGTTGGGCACTGCGCGAGGCGACCGGCACCCCGTTCGAGCGTGCAGTCGCCTCCCTGCTGGCGGTGGCGGAGACGGTACGGAGCCTCGCCGATGCCGATGCGCTGTGGGCGGAGGCGGCGCGGCTGAAGGTGTGCGCCGGCGCAATCGACGAGGCTCTCGATCTTTCCGATCGCATGTTGTCGGCACCTCGGCACTCCTGGAGCGGCGCCGCCGTCTATGCCGATGGCGCCCGGGTTCTGTTCGCCATGGACGATCGCATCCTGGCGGCGGACGTGTTGCGCCGGGGATTCGCCCGTGCCGCCCAGATCAAGGTGTTCGAACGGTGCGACGCACGCGCTGCCGAGCGTGACCTCATGGAGTGCATTGGCGAGCACGTGGGCGTCCTCGATAGCGCGGCATTCGCCACGTGGCTGATGGAGATCCTGCCTGCCGACGCACACAACATCGTTCGCGAGCACGAACTGGATCGCGCCGTCGGTCGGCGGGATCTCGCTGCCGCGCGCGAGATGTTTGCCGGTTGGGACTGGACACGCGGCGCCCCCGATGCCTGGTCGATGTGCGCCATGGGATGCCTGGCAGCGGAGCAGGGGGACTGTGAGCTGGCCCGGCGCCTCGTCGGTGCGCTCCAGGCGGGAAGCGACGCCTATCTCGCGGTCGAGATCCTACAGGCGGCCGGGTGGGCTGAGGAGGTCGAGATGGCGCTGGCCACGCTCCAGCCAGGCCGGCCGAGAGCCAACGGCCTCGCCATCGTGGCGCGGCGTGCGGCGGAACAGGGCGCCCGCGCGCTTTTCGATCGGATGGCGCAACGTGCGGTGGCGGAGCTGTCGCCCGACGACCTCGACCTGTCGATGGCCTTGCACGACGTAGCGCGCGGCGCTCGCACCTGCCTGAGTGCGGACGAAGCGGCGGCCTGGGCCTCGGCGCACCTGCCCGAGGAAGCGCGCGAGCCGTTCCGCTCGGTTCTGGCGGGGCCGGCCCCGGCCCCCGAGCCGTTACCCGGGCTCGCGGCGGCCATGACTGCCGGCGACTGGAAAACCGCGCTGGCGGCGCTGCGCTCGGTCGGCGACGCCTATTCGGATTTGCTCAATGCCGAGAGCCTGGCTACGGCCGCGGCGGCTGACGGCCGCGCCGACGTGGCACTGGCGGCGCTACGCTTCGCGGCGTATCGGCTCGGTGGGAGGTTCGCCGAGGAGGGACATGTCGTGCATGAAGAGAGGGAAACACGTATGACTACCGCCCGACGGCTCGGCGATGCGGCCTTTCGGCTCCTGCCGCCGGTCTCCCGCCTCACCCTCGCCGAGGAAGCCTTCGTCCGTGCTTCGGCGCTTGACGATATGCCATCGGCCGGCGCGCTGGTGGTGGCCGCGGCGATGTCGTGCCGGACGCCGTCGCCCGGAGTGCGCTATACCCCGTCGCGATGAGCGAACCATTACTCAGGGTCCGCGGCTGCCGCTGGATCGTCGTTCCCGGCGCCTCCGACCAGCGCGGCCGCGTCAACTTCCTCGAACTCGGCAAGGGTCTCGACTTCCAGCCCAGGCGCGTGTTCTGGCTGCATCACATCGCACCCGGCCAGTGGCGCGGCCGGCACGGCCATCGCGAATCGCAACTCGTCTTTGTCGCCGCCCATGGCGGCTGTCGCGTGCATCTCGACGATGGCCGGACGACGGAGAGCGTGACGCTTGACGATCCGGCGCGCGCCCTCCATGTCGCGCCGTGGGTCTGGCATGAACTGACCGACTTCGCGCCGCAATCAGCGATCATGGTGCTGGCTTCGACCCTCTACGACGAGGCCGAGTACCTGCGCGACTACGAGACCTTCCGGCGCGAGGTCATGGAGCGGACGACGTGATTCCCTTCCTCGACATGAAGTCGGTCTATGCCGAGCTGAGGCCTGAGCTCGACGCGGCCTACCACAGGGTCATGGAGTCGGGCTGGTACGTGCTCGGCAAGGAGGTCGAGGCCTTCGAAGCCGAGTACGCCGCGTTCTGCGGCACGAAGCATTGCATCGGCGTGGGCAACGGGCTCGAGGCGCTGGAACTCGTGTTGCGCTGCTGGGACATCGGCGCAGGCGACGAGGTCGTCGTGCCATCCAACACCTACATCGCGACCTGGCTCGCGGTCGAGGCGGTGGGCGCCACTGTGGTGCCCGTCGAGCCCACGACCGACGGGCCCAACCTCGACCCCGAGCGGATCGACGCGGCGCTGACGCCGCGCACTCGCGCGATCATGCCGGTGCACCTCTACGGCGAGCCCGCCGACATGGACGCGATCATGGCGATCGCCTCCCGGCATGGACTCAAGGTGGTCGAGGATGTCGCACAGGCGCAGGGCGCCCGGGTGCGCGGCCGGCGGACTGGCGCATTGGGGCATGCCGGCGCGCACTCGTTCTTTCCGACCAAGAATATCGGCGCCTTCGGCGACGGCGGCGCCGTCACCACCGACGACGACGGACTGGCCGACCGACTGCGCACCCTGCGCAACTACGGCAGCAGGATCAAGTACGTCAACATCGAGCGCGGCGTGAACTCGCGGCTCGACGAGCTGCAGGCGGCCTTCCTGCGGGTGAAGCTCGGCAAGCTCGACGAGTGGAACGAACGCCGCCGTGCGCTCGCCGCGTGCTACGATGACAAGCTGGCGGGCATCCCTGGCCTGGGACTGCCGCGCGTGCCGCAATGGGCGGAGCCCGTGTGGCATCTCTATGTCGTGCGCACGATGCGCCGCGCCGACGTGGTCAAGGCCCTGGAGGCGGCCGGCATCGGCTCGCTGATTCACTATCCGATCCCGCCGCACTTGCAGCAGGCCTATGCCGACCTCGGGTTGGGGAAGGGGGCCTATCCGCTGGCCGAGCGGCTCGCGGAAACCGTGCTCAGCCTGCCGATGGGACCGCACCTGTCGATCGAAGAGGTCGACGAGATCGCCCAGGTGGTGCGCGCCTCGCTCGCCTGAGCGCAACGACGGCCGGTCGCGTTCGTTTTCTCGGCATGAGAGTGCCGACGATCGTTCTCGCCTTCCTGATGACGGCGGCACCGGCTGCCGCCGGGTGCCTGGAGGACGTGCGGGAACTCGCCACGGAACATCGCCTGTCGACCGATCCACCGACCGTGACTCCCGGCAACCCGCCCGGCGGATCTCGGACCGACGAACTGGCGCGGTCCAAGGGCGTGATCGAGCCGCCGCGCATGTCCGACCGGTCGGTGATCGCGCCGCCCGCGGGGGTCGATCCGGGGATGAAGACCCTGCCTGACCTGGTCCCCAACGCGCAGGACAGGGCGGCCGTCAACCGCATCGCCTTGCAGGCCCTGCTCACCGCGGCGCGCGCCCAGGCCGAGCGAGGCGAGGAAGCGCGCTGCCGCGAGCAGCTCGACGAGGCGCGTCGGCTGCTCGGGCGCTCGACACTCTAATAGGGGTACGCTGTTTCGGCGGGCGGATGCATGCCGCGATACTCGCGGTAATACGCACCGCGCGTGCCGTAGGCATAGGCCGTCTGGGTTGCCGGCGAATAGTAGCCGTAGCCGGTGGCCGGCGTGTAGTAGGTGTAGCCCGGATGATAGGCCGAGCGGTGATAGGTTCGGCTCTCGCAGCCGGCGACGACGGTAACCAGCGCCGCCGCCGCCGTGATACAGGCGATGCGTCTCATGGCGTTCTCCTCGAAGGATGTGGCGATTCAACTCGGCTGGCCTTGCGGGGTTGCCGGCTTGCCCCAATCCGCCCCTTTCCTGCTACGGTGCTGCCGCAAGCGCGGGAGGGACCCATCATGAAAATCGGCGCCGTCGCCTTCTTCACCACCGAGACGATGCAGCCCGCGCCGCTCGCGCGCGCGCTCGAGGAACGCGGCTTCGAATCGCTCTGGGTGCCCGAGCACACGCACATTCCCTCGTCGCGCAAGACAGCCTATCCGGCGGGCGGCGGCTTGATCCGGCCCTACTACGACATCATGGATCCGTTCCTCGCGCTCAACACGGCGGCGACCGTCACGACGACACTCAGGATCGGCACCGGTATCGCGCTGGTCGTCCAGCGCGATCCCATCGTGACCGCCAAGATGGTGTCGACCATCGACCAGCTGTCTAGCGGCCGTTTCCTGTTCGGCGTCGGCAACGGCTGGAACCAGGACGAGATCGAGAACCATGGCACCGACTTCAAGTCGCGCCACAAGCTGGCGCGCGAGCGCATCGAGGCGATGAAGGCGATCTGGGCGAACGAAGAGCCCGAGTATCACGGTGAATTCGTGAAGTTCGACAAGATGAAGCAATGGCCCAAGCCGAAGCAGAAGCCGCATCCGCCCATCATCGTCGGGGGCGGCTTTCCGCACGCCGCGCGCCGCGCCGTGCGTTACGGCGACGGTTGGATCCCGCGCGACGACTGGCTGGAGCGCGACGGCATCGGCGTGATCGACAAGTTCCGCACCATGGCGAAGGAGGCGGGACGCGACCCGGCCAGCCTGCCGATCAGCCTGTTCCGCGTGCCCGACAGGATCGAACGCCTGCGCCAGTACCGCGATCTCGGCATCGACCGCGTCGTTTTCACCCTGCCGGCCGAAAAAGAGGACAAGCTCCTGCCGATCATGGATCACTGGGTCGAACTCGGGCGTCAGCTCGACACCTGACCGCGGCAACCGCGCGCCGGGAGTCGTCGTTGCCTCGCGATTAGGGAGGTGAGCATGTCCGACATCGCTCGTCCGCCGCGCCGCTGGCGGGAGGCTCTTCGTCCGATCGCCGTGTCCTCGATCGCCGTTCTCGTGGCGGCATCTATCGTCCACCTCATTTCGCTGGGCCGCGGCATCTGACACAGGGTGGTCACGGGCCCGCCCGCGCCGTCCTCGATCGATCACACCCACTGCACCTCCGGCCATGCCAACGTTCCCGGAATTGGTGGGACATCGGACATGGTCGACATTTCGCGTTCACCGGTCGGTCGAGCGCGGCTACGCGAGAGGTTGTTCGCCGTCATCGTGCCGATGGCGAGCATGATCTTCGCCTTTGCCGCAGCCGAACTCGCCGCCCGCGCTTTCGGCTCAGACGCCAAGCGATGGGAGTGGCGCAATTTCATCGTCGAGCCTCTTCCGCTCGAGAATCGCTGGAGGGTCATAGAGCCAGATGCCGAACTCGGCTACGCGCCGCGCCCCGGCGGGCACAGCGACCAGCGCGGCCTGGGACGGCTCACCTTCGATGAACGCGGGCTGCGAGCCCATCATGACCGGCCTCCATTCTACGCGTCCGCGACGCCCTTGCTCGTGGTCGGCGACTCCTACGCCATGGGCGAACAGGTGGGAGACGATCAGACTTTCCCCGCCCACCTGCAAGCCGCGCTCGGCAGGCCGGTGCTGAACGGCGGCGTGTTCGGCTACGGTCTCGACCAGATCGTGCTGCGTGCGGAGCGACTGGTGCCGCGCTTTGCCCCCGACACCCTGGTGCTGAGCTTCATCGCCGACGACGTCAGGCGCACGCGCATGAGTATCCTGTGGGGCCTGCCGAAGCCCTATTTCATCGTCGAGAACGGCAGGCTCGTGTTGCGCAACGTGCCTGTCCCGCCGCGCCCAAGCGCCGCCGTCGGCCCCGTGCGCAGCGTGCTTGGCTACTCTTTCCTGGCCGATGTGCTGGCGCGACGGCTGGAGCTCGATCCGTGGTGGCTGCGCGGCCAGCCGCTGCATGCCGAGGCCGAACATGATGACGGGCTGCGGGTATCCTGCCTGCTGATGGCGCGACTGCGCCGTCTTGCCGAGACCCATCGCCTGCGCGTGCTGGTGGTCGGTCAATACACGCCGGATGCCTGGCGGCGTGCCTCGACGCGTCGCTTCGAGATCGCGAACGTCGCACCCGTCCTGGCGTGCGCACGCAACCAAGGGTTCGACACGCTGGATACGCGCGAACACATCGAGCACGCAGTGCGGCGTGATGGCGTCGATCGCCACTATGTCGACAAGCACATGAGCGACGAGGGCAACCGGCTCATGGCCGAACTGATCCTTCGTCGCCTTTGATCCCGGCGGCCGGGGACCCCAACCCTCGTCTGCCACTCGCCCCTGCGGGGAGAATTCACGACCGGGTCGTGCATCCTTTCGAAGGGTCGAGCGTTGCCCCCCCGACGCGGGGAAAATTGCGAGGAGATGGGATGATGCTGAAACCCCTGGTTGCCGCCTTTGCCGCAGCGCTGCTGCTGACGGCCTGCGAATCGACGCCGCCGCCGCAGGCTGCCGCGCCGCCCCCGCCGCCGCCGGCGCAGGCGCCGACCTACATGGTGTTCTTCGATTGGGACAAATCCGACCTGTCGTCCCAGGCCCTGTCGACCATCCGCCAGGCCGCACAGGCCTACAAGAGCACGGGAAGCGCGCGCATCCAGGCGATCGGCCACACCGACACGTCGGGCCCGCCGGACTACAACATGGCGCTGTCGTTGCGGCGCGCCACCGCCGTCAAGAGCGCACTGGTCCGCGAAGGCGTGCCCGCGACGTCGATCGAGACCGTCGGCCGCGGCGAGAGTCAGCCCCTGGTGCAGACTGGAGACGGCGTGCGCGAACCGCAGAACCGCCGCGTGGAGATCACCGGTCTCCAGCCGATGACGCAGCAGCAGGTGATGGCGGTGTTCCGCGACCCCGCGTCCTACTGCAAGGCGCTGAGCGACAAGTATCGCCAGTACCGCACCTCGGCGATCGAGGAGCGCGAGGCGGCGGCGATCGCCAAGTGCGACGCCGGCCGCCACGCGGAGGGCATTCCCGTCCTCGAGGACTCGCTGATTCGCGACAAGATTCCGTTGCCGGCTCCCGGCTATCGCTGGCCCGGCCGGCCGATTGCGCCGGCCTGATCCGGATCGTTCGATCGGACATGAAAGGGAAGGGCGGCCCACCGGGCCGCCCTTGCTCCTTTGCGCGGATCGCGTTTGCTCTCGCGTGCCGATCCCGTTGGACCTTCTCGCGACAGCAAGACGTCCGGCGGAAATACCGGAAATACCGCAAACCTCCGGTCATGTGTCGGGAGGACGGGTCGCGACCGGCGCTCGCGAAACATAAAAACGGCATGCAGGAATTGCAGAAATTCCCGCGCGGCCCTCGCGGCCGGGTGTGGTCGTGGTGCTCATGCGCGCATCTTGCCTCGACACGCCGGCGCGGACCTAATCGGGTCGGTGGATTCCGTCCGATACCGATGGGATCTGCATCGGAAGGCCGTTCGACCCCCTCGTTTCGGCCCGGCGCGGAGAGTCGGATTCGTCCGTGGTCGGGCTTCTATCGGCGCCGAGGAAGACTCTGGCTGTCGAGTTTCTCCAGCAGTTCATCGTAGTGACCTGAAGATCCGAGCGACGCTGCCTTCGGCAACAGATCGAAGCATTCCTTGCCCTCCGGAGTGAGGCGTGGACCGTCCTTGCTCTCCTCGATCAACCTCAGCCGGCGTAGCCGGCCGAGGTCCTCCTTGCGCATCGCCCGTACCTCGGACTGGCCATAGGCGACGCGCCTCAGCGTCACTTGCTCATCGTCGGTCAGGATCGGCGGCATGCTTGTCTCCTGTCGATGGGAGTGGACTGGCGGCCGGCGGCGCCGGGTCCAGGCCCGTCCGCTGAAGACGCGGCATGCGGGTGGAAGCCTCGCGCCGGTCGATGCCGAGTCTCCGCAACAGCATGAGCTCGCCGCGGATGAGTCGTTTGAGGGTCGTGAGGGTATCCGACTCCAAGAGAGGCCTCGATTTTCAGGGAACTTGGCCAGCGTGGCCGACCGGCGTGCACGCCTGCTGCGACAACGAACATGGTGGGCCACCGCGATGGCGGCAAGCACTAATCTCCCGCGGTTATCCTCCGCGCAAGGAAGCCGTCAGCGGCGCCATTCGTCCTCGCCGGGCAGACCCTCGCGAACGTCGGCGTGGGCCACTCCATCCTGCGGCAGCAGACGCTTGCCGCTGAAGCGCAGTGACAAGACGCGGCCGTCGTCCGTGCGCAACGTGAGTCCATTGCTTCCGAACACGTCGGCCAGCTGCGCGGAGTCCATGTGTACCTCGCCCGAGGCCACGACTTCTCCGCGTCTCACGAGATAGCCGTCGAACTCGAAGTCGGCTCGACCCACCGGCCGACCGTCCTGCTCGAGCATCCCGCTGCCGCGCAGCGCACCGAGATAGCGCATCAGCGGCTCGCGGACCCGTCGTCGTGACGAATCACTGGCATGGATGGCCCGTCACCGGTTCGCGCAAGGTCCAGCACAGCGCGGCGCCTTCGCGGGCGATGCCGGGATTGCAGAAATAGGTTTCCTTGCCCTTCTGCAACCACAGTCCGCCCGGCCAGCCGGCCTTGATGTCGAAGCCGCTGCCGATGAGCGATGCCGCGGTGACCCCCTTGGCATCGTTGAACTGAAAGACACACTTGTTCTCCGCTTGCTGGCCGAACGCAGAGCCGGTGAGCGCCGATGCGAGGCCAAAGGCGAGGGCCGCGCAAGCGGCGGAAGCGCGGCAAGGGAAAGTCATGAATGCAGTCCTCATCGCCTGCCTGACGGGCGGCGGATCGTGTCGACGACGGTCGACAGCAGGAAAGGGTCACGAAGCGGGAAAGTCTTCGCCGTGCTCCTCGTTTGTCGGCTGGGAGCACGCGGCGGGAAAGCTCTATACCCTCGGGCGGGTCGCGTCCATCGCCGCACACGCCGACAATGCGGGCTTGCAATGGTGTGCCGAAGGGACCATATGGACGTCGTCGATACACGGACTTGACGACTTGGCCGCGCCCCCGAGAGTTGGCGCGCCGCCCACGACTTTAGCTCCCGAAAACAAATGCGAATTCGACAGCCTGCCTCGTCTTGGCGGGCCAGCAAGTCTATGTTGTGAAAGGTTATTCCCATGGCGACGGGAACAGTGAAGTGGTTCAACTCCACCAAGGGCTTCGGCTTCATCACGCCGGATAGCGGCGGCAAGGATGCCTTCGTCCACATCAGCGCCGTCGAGCGCGCCGGCCTCAATCATCTGATCGAGGGCCAGAAGATCCAGTTCGACCTCATGTCCGACAGCCGCAGCGGCAAGATGTCGGCCGAGAACCTGAAGCAGGTCGACTGATTGCATCCGCCGCCGGCTCACGCCGGCGTGCTCTCCTCGCGGCACCGAGCCACGGATGTACTGGTGGGTGCGGAAGAGGACGAGAGGCCCCCTGGCGAAAGCCGGCGGGGCCTTTGCTTTGTGTCCGGCTCTCAGCCCGGCAGGCCCAACCGTTCGCCGCGATAGGCGCCGCTCATGACGCGCTCCCACCAGGCGCGGTTGTCGAGGAACCAGCGCACGGTCTCGCGCAGGCCCTGCTCGAAGGAATGCCGGGGGCGCCAGCCGAGCTCGGTCCGGATCTTGGCGGCATCGATGGCGTAGTGCGCGTCGTGACCCGGACGATCGGTGACGAACTCGATCAGCTTGTCGTGCGGGCAGTGCGGGCTTGCCGGCAGCATCTCGTCGAGCAGGGCGCAGATCGCGCGCACCACGTCGATGTTGCGGCGCTCGCTGTCACCACCCACGTTGTAGGTCTCGCCCGGCCGGCCCCGACGCAGCACCAGGGTCAGTGCCTCGGCGTGATCCTCGACGTGGAGCCAGTCGCGCACATTGTCCCCCTTGCCGTAGACCGGCAGGCGCTCGCCGCGCAGCGCGCGGATGATCACCAGCGGGATCAGCTTCTCTGGGAAGTGATAGGGGCCGTAGTTGTTGGAGCAGTTGGTCGCGAGCGTCGGCAGGCCGTAGGTGTGGTGCCAGGCTCGCACCAGGTGGTCGGAGCCGGCCTTGCTCGCGGAGTAGGGCGAGCTGGGCGCGTAGGGCGTGGTCTCGGCGAACTTGCCGACCGGGCCGAGCGAACCGAATACCTCGTCCGTGGAAATGTGCTGGAAGCGGAAGCGGGTCCTTGCCTCCGCATCGAGCGTGCGCCAATGGGCGAGCGCGGCTTCCAGCAAGGTCCACGTGCCGACCAGGTTGGTCTGGATGAAGGGCGCCGCGCCGTCGATCGAGCGGTCGACATGACTCTCGGCGGCGAGATGCAGCACGGCGTCCGGCCGTACTTCGCGGAAGATGGCGTCGAGCGCCGACCGGTCGCAGATGTCGACCCGGTAATGCCGATGGCGGTTGGACTCGCGCGCCTCGGCGAGCGATTCGAGGTTGCCGGCATAGGTCAGCTTGTCGATGTTGGTCACGAACCAGTCGGTCGTGCGGACGAGGTGCCGCACCACCGCCGAGCCGATGAAGCCGCAACCGCCGGTGACGAGGAGTTTCATGCCCTACTCATACCTCGCCTCCGCCCGGGTCGCGAAGGGGAGGAGGGCGACATCAATGATGATGCAGGATCTGGCCGAGGAACGCCTTGGTGCGCTCGTTGCGCGGGTTGGCGAAGAACTCCCTGGGCTCGTTCTGCTCGACGATCTCGCCCTGGTCCATGAAGATCACGCGGTCGGCGACGGCGCGGGCGAAGCCCATCTCGTGCGTCACCACCAGCATGGTCATGCCCTCGCCGGCGAGCTCGACCATGACGTCGAGCACTTCCTTGACCATCTCCGGATCGAGTGCCGAGGTCGGCTCGTCGAACAGCATGATCTTGGGCCGCATGCAGAGCGCACGGGCGATGGCCACGCGCTGCTGTTGGCCGCCCGAGAGCTGGCCGGGGTACTTCAGTGCCTGCTCGGGGATGCGCACGCGCTTGAGCAGCGACATGGCGAATTCCTCGGCGTCCTTCTTGGGTGTCTTCTTCACCCAGATCGGCGCCAGGGTGAGGTTGTCGAGGATGGTGAGGTGCGGGAAGAGGTTGAACGACTGGAACACCATGCCGACCTCGCGCCGGATGGCCTCGATGTTCTTGACGTCGTTGGAGAGGGTGACGCCGTCGACGACGATGTCGCCCTGCTGGTGCTCCTCGAGCCGGTTGATGCAGCGGATCAGGGTCGACTTGCCCGAGCCCGACGGGCCGCAGATCACGATCTTCTCGCTCTGGCGGACCTCGAGGTTGATGTCGGAGAGCACGTGGAACTGGCCGAACCACTTGTTGACGCCGCGCAGCATGATGATCGGCGCGCCGGAAAGTTTCTGAGCAGCCATCAGCGTCGCGTTCCCTTGTTGAGATCGATCTCGAGCCACTTGGAGTAACGCGACATCGAATAGCAGAAGATGAAGTAGACGAACGCGGCGAACAGGTAGATCTCGCCCGGGAAGCCCGCCCAGTTGGGATCGACCAGCGCCTGGTTGGCGGTGTTGAGGAAGTCGAAGATGCCGATGATCAGCACCAGCGAGGTATCCTTGAAAAAGCCGATGAAGGTGTTGATGAGCGGCGGGATCACCACGCGCAGCGCCTGCGGCAGGACGATCAGCAGCGTCTTCTGCGGGTAGTTGAGGCCCATCGCGTCGGCCGCCTCGAACTGCCCCTTCGGCAGCGATTGCAGCCCGCCGCGCACCGTCTCGGCGATGTAGGCGCCGGCGAACAGGATCACTGCGACCTGCGCGCGCAGGAACTTGTCGATGGTCGTGCCGGCCGGCAGGAACAGCGGCAGCATCACCGAGGCCATGATCAGCAGGCTGATCAACGGCACGCCGCGGATCAGTTCGATGAAACCGACGCACAGGCCCTTGATCAGCGGCAGGTTCGAGCGTCGGCCGAGCGCCAGCAGGATGCCATAGGGGAAGGCGAAGGCGAGCCCGTAGGTCGCCAGGATCATGGTCACCGGCAGACCGCCCCACAGGCCGGTCTCGACATAGTCGAACGCGGCGATCTTGAGACTCCAGGCCGGCAGCACGCCGAAGATGCGCAGCAGCAGGCCGACGGCGCCGCCGGCGGCGAGAGCGCGCCAGGTGGCCGTCTCCGGCGGCTGGGCGAGGCCCGCTCGCAGCGTCATGCCGACGCCGCCCGCCACCGCCGCGACGACGAAGAACAGCGTGAGCGGCAGCGAGATCACGCCGAACATCAGAAGGAAGGTGACGAAGCTGCCGATCGTCCAGATCCACACCAGGCGCCAGTTCCACATGCGCCGGTCGCAGGTCAGGATCAGCATGGCGAGCATGGCGAGCATGGCGAGCAACGGCCGCCAGTGCTGCTCGTAGGGGAACGAGCCGAAGAAGATGTAGCGGTACTTCTCGCCAATGATCGCCCAGCACGCACCGTGACCGCGGCACTCGGCGCCGGCGTTGCCGACCCACTTGGCGTCGAGGATCGCCCATCCGACGAACCAGGACAGGATCCAGGCCATGGCGGCAACCAGCACGATCGTCGTGATGCCGTTGCCCCAGCTCGAGAACAGGTTCCGACGGGCCCAGCCGACGACGCCCCTATCCACGGTCGGGGGAGCGAGCTGCCGGCGTTCGCCGACGGGCATGGCGTCGGTCATGGCTCAGCGCTCCTTGAGGGCGATCTGCTTGTTGTACCAGTTCATGAACGCCGAGATGCTGAGACTGACGCTCAGATAGGCGGCCATGATGATCAACACGTTCTCGATTGCCTGGCCGGTCTGGTTGATGGTGACGTTGATCGACGCCACCAGGTCGGGATAGCCGATGGCGATCGCCAGAGACGAGTTCTTGGTGATGTTGAGATACTGGCTGGTCATCGGCGGCACGATCACGCGCAGCGCCTGCGGCAACAGCACCAGCCGCATCGCCTGGGTACGCGACAGGCCGATGGCCGCCGCCGCCTCGCTCTGCCCCTTGTGCAGCGCGAGGATGCCCGAGCGAACGATCTCGGCGACGAATGCCGAGGTGTAGAGCACCAGGCCGACCAGCAGCGCGGTGAACTCCGGCTGGATCACCGTGCCGCCTTCGAAGTTGAAGCCCTTGAGCGCGGGCCAGCTCATCTGCGAGGGCGCGCCGCCCGCCAGCCAGACGACGATCGGCACGCCGACGATGGTAGCCGCGCCGACCCAGATCGACGGGAAGGGCTGGCCGGTCGCGGCCTGCCGCTTCTTCGCCCAGCGGTGGATGACGACGGCGAGGCCGATGCCGGCGAGCAGGCCGAGGCCCATCCACTTTTGGATCGGGTCGGCGATCGGTACGGGGAAATAGAGGCCGCGGTTCGACAGGAACAGCGATCCCCAGAGCATCGAGATCGCCTGTCGTGGGCCGGGGAAAGCCTCGCTGATCAGCTTGTAGAACAGGAACAGCCAGAGCAGCAGCGGCACGTTGCGGAAGGCCTCGACGTACCACTCGCAGATCTTGGCGAGCAGCCAGTTGGGCGACAGCCGGCCGATGCCGATCAGCGTGCCGAGGAAGGTCGCCATGATGACGCCGAGAACGGCGACGCGCAGCGTGTTGAGGATGCCGACCCAGATGGCGCGGGCATAGGTCGAGGCCGGCGAGTATTCGATCATCGTGTCGCCGATCTCGAAGCCCGCCTCACGGCCGAGATAGTCGAAGCCCGAAGCGATCTTCTGCCGCTGCAGATTCTCCATCGTGTTGGTGACGAGGTACCAGGCGAGTGCGCCGACCAGACCGACGACGACGATCTGGAACACCCACCCGCGGACGACCGGGTCGTTCCACGGCGCGGGCCTGGCGCGCGTTACGCCGCCCAGTGTCTCGACTGCCATTACGTCGCTCTCCCTCTTCTTGCTTCTTGTCCGCGGCTCCACAGGGCGCCCCGGCCGGAGGAATGATCCCTCCGGCCGAGGCATCCCACGGTCAGCGGATCGGCGGGGCGTACTGCAGGCCGCCCTGTGTCCACAGCCTGTTCACGCCGCGGTCGATGTTGAGGATGCTCTCCTTGCCGACGTTGCGGTCGAAGCTCTCGCCGTAGTTACCGACCTGCTTGACGATGTTGTAGACCCACTTCTCGTCGACCCCGAGCGCCTTGCCCATGCCCGGCGTGACGCCGAGGATGCGCTTGATGGTCGGGTTGTCGCTCTTCAGCATCTCGTCGACGTTCTTCGAGTTGATGCCGTACTCCTCCGCCTCGACCATGGCGAACAGTG
Source organism: Enhydrobacter sp. (assembly GCA_025808875.1). Taxonomy (NCBI): domain Bacteria; kingdom Pseudomonadati; phylum Pseudomonadota; class Alphaproteobacteria; order Hyphomicrobiales; genus Enhydrobacter; species Enhydrobacter sp. Next base: position 1,603,297 of record CP075528.1, read on the forward strand.
CCCACTTCACGATGTCGCCGAACTGGTTGTCGCCGTGGCGCACGACCGGGCCGAGCGGCTCCTTGGAGATGATCTCCGGCAGCACGACGTAGTCCTCTGGCTTCTGCGGCGCCGGCACATTCGCCACGCGCACCGCGGCCAGCGCCGAGGCGTCCGTGGTGTAGACGTCGCAGCGGCCGGAGAAGAAGGCGGCGCGGATCTCGTCGGCCTTCTCGATCACGACCGGCTTGAACTGCATCTTGTTGGCGCGGAAGTAATCGGCGAGGTTGAGCTCGGTGGTCGTGCCCGGCGCGACGCAGACGGTGGCGCCATTCAGCTCCTTGGCGCTCTTCACGCCGAGCTTCTTGTTCACCATAAAGCCCTGGCCGTCGTAGTAGGTGACGCCGGTGAACTCGAGCCCGAGCGCGGTGTCGCGCGTCAGCGTCCAGGTCGTGTTGTTGCTGAGCATGTCGACCTCGCCCGATTGCAGGGCGGTGAAGCGCTGCTGCGAGGTCAACGGCACGTACTTGACCTTCTCGGCGTCGCCGAAGATGGCGGCCGAGACGGCGCGGCACACGTCGACGTTCAATCCCTTCCATTTGCCCTGGCTGTCGGCGAGCATGAATCCCGCCGTGCCGGTGCCGACGCCGCACAACAATGCGCCACGTGCCTTGACGGCGTCGAGATCCTTGCCGGCCAGCGCCGGCCCCGATGCCATGACGACGGCCAGACCGGCCGCGATTGTCGATGAAGCCTTCAGCATTCCCGCCTCCCTTATATTGCTCCCATGCCAAGTCTCTCCTGCGGGCGGCTTGCAATCAACAGGCCAAATGCGAACCGCCGCCCCTTTCGGGGCGGCGGTCCTGGCGTTTGGTGCCCGCCTCCGGTCGGGCGGACGGCTGGCAGGGGGCCGGCTCAGCGGATCGGCGGGGCGTACTGCAGGCCGCCTTGCGTCCACAGGGCGTTCTGGCCGCGGGCGATCTTGAGCGGGCTGCCCATGCCGACGTTGCGGTCGAAGCTCTCGCCGTAGTTACCGACCTGCTTGACGATGTTGTAGACCCACTTCTCGTCGACCCCGAGCGCCTTGCCCATGCCCGGCGTGACGCCGAGGATGCGCTTGATGGTCGGGTTGTCGCTCTTCAGCATCTCGTCGACGTTCTTCGAGTTGATGCCGTATTCCTCGGCCTCGAGCATCGCGAAATGGGTCCACTTCACGATGTCGCCGAACTGGTTGTCGCCATGGCGCACGACCGGGCCGAGCGGCTCCTTGGAGATGATCTCCGGCAGGATGACGTAGTCGTCCGGCGTCGGCGCGTTGGCGACGCGGGTGGCGTAGAGCCCTGAGGCGTCGGTCGTGAGGACGTCGCAGCGGCCGGCGAAGAAGGCGGCGCGCACTTCCTCGACCTTTTCGATCACGACCGGCTTGAACTGCATCTTGTTGGCACGGAAGTAGTCGGCGAGGTTGAGCTCGGTCGTCGTGCCGGGCTGCACGCAGACGGTGGCGCCGTTCAGCTCCTTGGCGCTCTTCACGCCGAGCTTCTTGTTCACCATGAAACCCTGGCCGTCGTAGTAGTTGACGCCCGTGAAGTCGAAGCCGAGCGCGGTGTCGCGCGTCAGCGTCCAGGTCGTGGTGCGGACCAGCAGGTCGACCTCGCCCGATTGCAGGGCGGTGAAGCGCTGCTGCGCGGTGGTCGGGACGAACTTGACCTTCTCGGCGTCGCCGAAGATGGCGACGGCGACGGCTTTGCAGTTGTCGACGTCGAGGCCAGCCCACTTGCCCTGGCTGTCGGCCTGGGCGAAGCCCGCCACACCGGTGGTCACGCCGCAGAGCAGGTGTCCGCGGGCCTTGACCGCGTCGAGATCCTTGCCGGCATGTGCCGTTCCGGCAGCACCGAGCAACGCGGCCGCGGCGATGCCTGCGGTCATCAGTTTGCTGTACATGAGATCCTTCCCTTGATGGTTTCCCTGTTGCCCCCGCGCACGGACGGTCGTGCCGCGCGGGCCGAGATGATGCATTGGTAAGCGATCAATCGGGAGCGCGCAACGCCACCCGGAGACATCGACAGAGTCTTACAGGCGGTCGAGGTTGCGCGCCGAGAAGGGGTTGCGGCTCCAGTCGTCGTTCCCCTGCAGGTTGGGGTAGCGGCCGTGCGACCGGGCCTTCCCGGAGACCTCGACGGCGGCGCGCACTTCCAGCTGCCACTGGCGGAACACGACCTGGGCGCCCGAACTCAGCAGGCTCGGGGCCTGAGACGAAAGATACGGCATCGGGTCGACGAACTGACCGTTGATGATCGCCGAAAAGTGCAGGTGCGGCCCGGTCGAACGGCCGGTCGAGCCGACGAAGCCGATGATGTCGCCCTTGCGCACCTGACTGCCGACCCGCAGGCCCGGTACGAAGCGCGACATGTGCGCGTAGAGGGTCTCGAAATTGTCGGCGTGGCTCAGCTTCACCGTTCGGCCGTAGTTGAAGTACCAATTCTGATGGGTGATTACGCCATCAGCCGCCGCCACGATCGGTTCGCCGGTCTTACCCTCGAAGTCGATGCCATTGTGGAATCCGCCGCCGGTGCGGCGGCCGTAGTAGCGCCGCACGCCGAATGGCGAGGAAACACGCGCGCCGGGCCGCGGCTCGCCCATCATCGTACCGCCGAGCCGGCGGCCTTCCTCGTCGAACCAGCCCTCGGGCTGGTCGGGCGGGGCGAACCACCAATAGGTGCGCTTGGTCGCGCCGTCGCTGACGTTGGCGTAGAGCACGCGGGTGAAGCCGTCGCCAGTGGTCCCTTTCACGAGCTCGACCTTGGCGGCGTTGGGTGCGAACCCGGCGAAGGCACGGGTCAGATCCTTGTAGACGGGGAGATCGGCGCCGCCGGGCAGGGCATTGCCGAGATTGGCCGGACTGCCGGCGCTGACCAGGACGACGGAGCCGGCGACCAGCGTACGGGCGCCCGGACCGACCGGGCCGATGGCGCTGGGCACCGAGGAAACGCGTTCATCGTCAGGCTCGGGAGCGGTTGTCTTGAGGGCTGCAGCCTGGGATTGGGTACTTTGCGCGGACGCGGTGGCTGCCGCCGCGGCGGCCGCGGCAGCGGCTGCAACCGCCGCCTGCTCGGCTTCGCGCTTGTTGTGCTCGGTCAGCCACTTTTCATTGAGTTTGTCGGCTTCGTTGTCGCCGGGGATCGGCTTGGTTGCCTTGCGGGAGACCTGTTTCTTGGTGGGCGCCTTGGGTTGGGCCCAAGCCTCGATTCCGGTCACGACCTGAAGGGAGGTGAACGCAACGGCGACAACGGCAAAAATGCCCGTCCGTCGCCAGCGTCCGGCGCGCCCCGCGCGCGTCGTCTCCAACGCCATCAGCCTCTCCCAGTCTTCATTGACCAAACAAACTCGACACGCTCGAGGCCAACAGCGACTCACCGACTTCCCCCATCGGTGTCCCCCACGGCAGCCCGCTGAGCCGATACTGGCCAGCGAATATCCACAAGTCCACCGAAAAGTTGCAAAAATGCAACACCCGAGATGAGGCTCTAAGTCGCTGACGCAGGCTCATATTCAGGCTAACCCTGCGGCCATGACCGACCCAATCGAGATCTTGATCCAAGGCCGCGCCCACGACCTCGGTGGTGGTTTCCCGGTGCGCCGGGTGCTGCCCAGCGTGAAGCGGCGTATGGTCGATCCGTTCATTTTCCTCGATCATTTCGGGCCGATGAACGTTCCGCCGGGCGGTGGCATGCAGGTGCGGCCGCATCCCCATATCGGCCTCGCCACCGTCAGCTATCTGTTCGAGGGCGGCATTTTCCATCGCGACAGCCTGGGCTTCGCCCAGGCGATCCGGCCGGGCGACGTCAACTGGATGACGGCCGGCAGTGGCATCGTCCACAGCGAACGCACCGAACCGGAGATGCGGCGCACCGGCTTTCGCATGCACGGTGTCCAGACCTGGGTGGCCTTGCCGAAGAGTCACGAGGAGACGGCACCGGCCTTCGAGCACATTCCCGCGGCACGCTTGCCGTCCTGGCACGAGGGCACGGCGTCGCTGCGCCTCGTCGTCGGCACCTATGGCGGGCGCACCGCGCCGACCACGCATTTCTCGCCGACCTTCTATGTCGGTGCCGACATGGCGGCGGGCGCGCGCATCGCCGTTTCGCCCGAGCACGCCGAGCGGGCGGTCTACGTCGCCCACGGCGAGGTGGCGATCGGCGATCGGATGCTGACGGCGAGCGACCTCGCCGTACTGACATCGGGTGCGGCCGTGCCGATGATCGCCGGCGCGAACGGCGCGAAGGCGATGCTGCTGGGCGGGGCGCCGATCGACGGCCCACGGCACATCTGGTGGAACTTCGTGTCGTCGTCGAAGGAGCGCATCGAAAAGGCCAAGGCCGACTGGCGCGACGGCCGCTTCGCCCGAGTGCCGGGCGACGACGAGTTCACGCCGCTGCCCGAAAGATAGCGTCCGCTACGCGGGCGGCGCCCAGCTCGTCTCCTCGTCGAGCGGGTAGACGGGCCGCGGCAGCTTGGTCCAGGCGAAGTTGGCCAGCACGGGCGAGGTCAGGCCGGGACAGTCGACTTCATAGACCTGTTGCGGCGGGAAGAACTCGTCGAAGCCGGCGCGGAAGTGGCCGCGACTCTTGACGACGACGACACGCGCCCGGGCGATGTCGATGCCGAACATCTCGAACTGCATCGGATCCATGCACTGGCAGCGATTGGAGATCACCGCCACGCGCACGCCGCCAAGATCGAGCAGCGCCGACGGACCCATGTCGGAGGACACGTTCCTGAGCACGCCGCGGCGACCGACGTACTTGCCGTCCGAGAGCTTCTCGACCTTGGCCTCGGCGTCGAAAGGCAGGGAGAATTCCTGGTGCTCCTCGCTGTTGAAGGAGGCGGTGAAGACCGCGCCCTCGCCGAGCGCATGCGCCCTGGCCGCCAGAGCCGCGTCGTTGAACACGCCCACCACGACGCCTTGCACACCGGCGCTCTTCAGCGCACGGAGCAGATAGGTGGTGTTACCGCGCCCGCCGCCGCCAGGATTGTCTGCGACGTCGGCCAGGATGATCGGCTTGCGGCGGCGGTCGCGTCCGACGGAGGCGGCGAGTTGCACGGCGTCGGCGAGCGACATCATCCCGCGCTTGAATCGCTCCTTGCTCGCCCAGCCGCGCCTGGCGATGTCGAGCGCCAGCTCGGCCGCAGCGGCACGGTTGCCGTTGCGCGCGGTGACGACGGCAGTGAGCCCGTTCTTGGGCGAATCGGCGTAGGCGAAGCCTGCCATCACCGACACGTTCAATATGTCGCCTCCCACCCTGCTCTGGCCGTACTTCACGAGATCGGCGTAGGGGCCCTTCGCCGTCAGCAGCGAGATCTGCGGCGGCACCAACGGCAGCTTCACCATCTCGATGGCGGTCGTCGCGCCGGCGAGGCATTCGCGCATGTGGCGGGCCGCTTCCACGCCGCGTTCGTATATGTCGGTATGCGGGTTCTCGAGATAGCCGACGAACACCGAGAGGTTGTTGGTCATCTTGCGCGAGACATTGGCGTGCAGGTCGAACGTGGCGATCACCGGCAGCGCCGGCCCGACGACCCGGCGGATGCTCTCGAACAGGTCGCCATCGGGATCGTCGGTGCCCTCGGCGAGGGCGGCGCCGTGGGCGGTCACGTAGACCGCGTCGAGCGGGAGCGACGCCTTCAGTCCGGCCTCGATCTCGATCAGGAACTCCTTGAAGAAGGCCTCGGCCACCGGTCCACCGGGTTGTGCCTGCGACACGCGGATCGGCACCGGCGTCCACGGGCCGCTGCGGTCCATTTCCGCGAAGAACCCGGGCAGGTCGGGCAGGGTGATGGAGGCGGCCGAACGTCCCTCGGCAACGATGCGGTTGCCGCGGATGTCGACGTCCTGCTCGAAATCGGCGGCGGTCGTGACGGGAGAGAAGCGATTGCACTCGATGGCGAATCCCAGCACGGCGATCCGCGGGTTCTCCCTGGACAACGTATCCTCCCTATCCCTGGAGGGCGAGGAAGCCCTCCACCAACCGATTGAAGGTAGCGGCGTCCTCGAAGTAAGGCGAGTGCCCGGCCTCTGCCATGAGCTGTGCATTGCCGCAGGGTAATGCGGCGGCGATGGCGCTGGCGAGGAACGGCGGGAAGACCACGTCGCGGCCGCCGGCGATCAGGAGCGTCGGCACGCGGAAGTCGGCCAGATCGCCGAGGGCGCGCGTCGCGATGCGGCGCAGGCCGGCGCGCAGCTTCTCCTTGTCGAGCGCACCGGCCATCTCGTCGATGCTCTTGTAGAGAAGGTGCAGCGCGGGCGCGCGCTCGGCGGCGCGCACACCCATCGCCGGATGCACGCCGCGGGCGAGCCCCTCGGCGATCTGCTTCTCCGCGTCGGCGAGCCAGGCGTCGTACTGCGCGCCGCCCGACGGGTCGCAATCGCGCCGGTCGAGTGTGCCCGATGTTGCGCTCAGCACCAGCGCCTTCACCCGCGTGCGCTGGGCGAGTGCATACTCCAGCATCGTCCAGCCGCCCATCGACTGGCCGACCAGCCGCACCTCGCCGAAACCGAGATGGCGGATCAGCGCGGCGAGGTCGTCGGCGAACTCCGCCGGATCGGGGCCGTCCGCGACCGGATCGGAGGGCGCGAAGCCGCGATGCGCGAAGGCGACGCAGGTGTAGCGAGGTGCGAAGTACGCGACCTGTTGCCACCAGCTCATCTGGTTGCCGCCCAAGCCATGGGCGAACACCAGGGCGGGCCCGCTGCCCGTCACCTCGTAGTGCAGACGGCCGAAGGGTCGCGCGAGCTTGCCCACGATGCGCTTCATGCGGTCTCCTGCGCGACGACCTCGGTCTGCGCCGCACCATAGCGAACGACCCGACCCTCACGTACGCCGAGAATCTGCCCGTTCGGCTCTTCCGGATCGGCCGCGCACAGCGCCGTGACGAGCCGGGCGACGGCGGCGAGATCGTCGCTGGCGCAGGCCACGGCATTCACCGCGATGCCCGATGCCGCAAGATCGTGCGCCGCCACGCGCGTCAGTGCGACCAGCCCGGCGCCGGCAGCGGCGCGCGCGGCGTCGCCGGGCACGGCATCCAGGGCCGCCGCATCGAGGAGATTGACGATGCGGCCGCCGCGGCCACGCCGGTGCATCGCTGCGATCGCCGCCTGCATCATGTGGAAGGCGGCGGAGAGGTCGTTGCGGATCACAGCTTCCCAGTCGCCCGGCTGCAGGTCGGGCAGGGGTGCGGCCCGGCGGATCGTGGCCGCATTGACGAGGATGTCGAGCCCGCCCAACCGTCGGGCCGCCAGTTCCACGAGTTGCTGCGCGGCGCCAGGAGAAGCGATGCTCTCGGTGAACGGCAAGGCCCGCGGTCCGATGGCCCGCGCCGCCGCGCGTGCCACCTCGGGATCGGCGCCGTCGCCGGCCGGCGACGTGCCGTTGTCGGCGACGACCAGGTTCACACCCTGCGTTGCCAATAGATCGGCGATGGCACGGCCGAGCCCTCGGCCACCGCCGGTCACGATGGCGATTCGCCCTGAGAGCACGGTCACATTTCTGCTCCGGTCTTGCGGCCGGCCCGTGCCATCTCGGCGGCGGTGTAGAAGGCGTCGGCGTGGATGTCATCGCGCCGCATGCCACGCCGCTCGAACAGCAGCGTCGCCGCCTCGACCATGGCCGGCGGCCCGGCGAGGTATGCCATGCAGCCGTCGAGATCGGCGAGGTCGGCGGCGGCCGCCTCATGGACGAGACCGCGCCGCAAATCCGTGTCGGCGCCTTCGCTCAGGACCGGCACGAAGCGCAGATTGGCGTGGCGCTCCGCCAGTCCGGCGAAGTGGTCGTGCAGGTAGAGGTCGCGCCGCTCGCGAACGCCGAAATAGAGATGGATGGGCTGCGGCAGGCCGAGCGCCAGGGCGTGCTCGACGATCGACTTGATCGGTGCCAGGCCCGAACCGCCGGCGACGGCGACGATCGGACCGCGATGACTCTCGCGCAGATGGGACGTGCCGAATGGCCCCTCGACGCGCACGGAATGGCCGACGGCGAGCCTCTCGGCGACATGCGCGCTGGCGCCACCGCTGGCCGTACGCCTGACGTGGAACTCGAGCATCGGATCGCCGGGCACGTTGGCCATCGAATAGTCGCGCGGCGGACAATCGCCGAAGGTCACGGAGGCGAACTGGCCGGCGGAGAAGGCGAGGGGACCGTCCGACTCGATCGCCAGCCGCACCCGCTTGATGTCGTGCGTAGCGTCGTCGAGTGCGGTGACGCGACACTGAAGAGTGCGACGCGGATGGGTGACGACGTCATCCTCTTCCAGCCAGGCGATCCTCGAATCGGCGCGCGCGACCGCGCGACAAGCGAGGAACAGGCCCCGGGCCCGCTCGTCGTCGCCCAGCGCGAAGTCGGAGTAGCCCGCCATCGCCACCTCGCCCTCGAGCAGGCGCGACTTGCAGGCACCGCAATTGCCCGACTGGCAGCCGAACGGATAGTCGATGCCGGCGGCGAGAGCGGCGTGCAACAGGAAGGCGCGGGGAGACACCTCGATGGTGCGGCCGGGCTGGACAATGCGAACCTTGAACGTCATGAAGGCGATACCGGGCGGGAAAATTGTTTGATCCCCAAACAATCGCGGTCTACCACTGCGGCTCATGGGGAGTCCACCTGCCAAGGCGCTCGATCGCGGCCTGCTGCCGGGCCTGCTGGGATATGCGTTGCGTCGCACGCAGTCGGCGGTGTTCGGCGACTTTGCCGCGACCTTCGCACAGGCGGGCGAGGCACTGACGCCGGGCGAGTTCGGCCTGCTCGTGCTGGTCGATCGCAATCCCGGACTAAGCCAGATGGCGCTGGCCCGCGCGCTGGGAATCGATCGCTCGACCCTGGTCCCCATCCTCAACCGCCTGCAGACACGTGGCTTCCTCGTCCGTCGGCGCTCGCCGACCGACGGCCGCACCCATGCGCTTGCCCTCACGCCGCCGGGCGAGAAGGCGCTCGAACGCTTCGCCCGTCTGGTGCGCCAGCACGAGAAGCGCATCTCGGCGCGCCTTTCGGCGGCCGAAACGCGCTCGCTGATCGAGCTGCTCGGCAAGGTGCGCAACGGCGCGCGTTCGCTATAGTCCGCGCCCCATGACGTCCAGCCATCCCGACTTCGCCAACGTCGCGCGCGATTCGCTCACCGACGCCGACATGCTGGCCTTGCTCCGGACCAATACTCCCGGCCCGGTTAAACTGCTCAACGGCGAGGTTCTCGATCTCGAATCGGCGCGCGGCACCTGCCGCATGCGCTTCGAGATCGTGCCGGGCTTTTGCCATTCCGGTGGCAGGATCTGCCAGGGCGGATTCCTCACCGGCATGGTCGACTCGGCGATGGCGCACGCGGCGATGGCGAGGGGCAAGCTTGCCGTCGCCGTGCCGACGCTCGAGCTGAAGATGAGCTTCTTCGAAGCCGCCGGCCCCGGTTTCGTCGTCGCCGAGGGCCGCGTCATGCGTTGGGGCGGCTCGGTCGGCTTCCTCGATGGCGACATCAGGGACGAACAGGGCCGCCTCATCGTCCACGCCACCTCCACCATCAAGATCGTGCGGCCGAAGGCTCGACCGTAGCCCTTCGGGTCACGCATTCCTGTGTCCGATCACATCGGCGAGCGGCGCGGCGAGACCTGTCGAGTCCTTCGGCCCCGGCCGGCGGTAGGTACCGGCCGTCGCCTTGCGCGGCTTCAGACGTACCAACCCCTCGGCCATCACGACGGCGGCCTGAATGCCGTCGACCAGCGGTACCGGCACGCGGTCGCGCACCTTGGTGGCGAGGCCCGCGAGCGGCGCGCCGGCCAGGATGACGACATCGGCGCCGTTCTCCGCAACGGTGCGGTTGGCGAGGTCGACGAGCAGCTGCTCCTTCTCTTCCTGCACCTCGTCGATCGACCGGAAGGACTGGTCGAGCATGCGGATGGCGGCGCAGCGGCTGGTCATGCCGTGCCAGTCGACGATCTCGGCGAACCACGGTTCGAGCGACTTGGAGAAGCTCACGATCGAGAAGGAGCGGCCGAGCGTGCAGGCCACCAGCATCGCCGCCTCGGCCATGCCGACCACGGGAAAGTCGAACAGCTCTCGCGCGCCGCCGAGCCCCGGATCGCCGAAGGCGGCGACGATGGCGGCATCCATCGTGCCGCGTCGCTCGGCCAGCATCTCCAGCATGACGGCCGAGCCGATCGCCGCCTCGGCCCGCGTGGCGATGTAGGGCACGCCGCGCGGCGCGGTCATGGCGATCAGCTCCGTGCCCACGCTGGCCACCAGCCTGCCGGAATCGATCAGGCGCTGCGTGACGCCGGCCGAAGTGTTGGGATTGGCGACGAGGATTTTCATGGTGTGACCTGCGCAAGTTCCATGCCGGGTCAACCGCCCTTCAGGCGCGCCACTTCGTCCTCCAGCTCCTTGATGCGCTGCACGAGCTTGTCGATCCCGGGGGCGATTTCGGCTTCGGAATAACGCGGCACGATGTGCTGTCGGCAGTTGATGTCCCAAGCCTCGAGCGCGAAGACGATCGCGCGCTGCGGCTTCGCCCGATAGGACGGATCGACCAGCCGCTCCATCAACTCGAGGTCGCCCTCGACCGCACGGGCGCGGCCCCACAGCTTGACCCGCTGTTGGGTGGCGAAGTGCGGGATGAAGATGTGGGCGCGGTCGTTTTCCTTCAGATGCCCGAGCGTGATGTACTGGCGATTGCCGGCGAAGTCGGCGAAGGCGAGCGTATGGGTGCCGATGGTCTTGAGGAAGCCGGGCGGCCCGCCGCGATGCTGCAGGTAAGGCCGGCCATCGAGACTTGCCGTCGCCATGAAGAAGGTGTCGACGGCGGCGAGAAATTTCCGGAGATCGTCGGTGATCTCCGTCTTCCAGTCGCGACCCTCGAAGCTCGCGCGCGAGCCGAGGCGCTCCTGCTCCGCCTTGACCGCGGCCGAGAACAGGACGTCTTCGGCGCCGCTCACGGTTACTCCAACTTCTTGCCGAGCTGGCCGGCGACTTCCTGGATGAACTGCCAGGCGACGCGGCCCGAGCGCGAGCCGCGCGTGACCGACCATTCGATCGCCTGCTTGCGCAAGGTCTCGACCGGCACGCCGAGTCCGTAGTGCTCGGCATAGGCCTCGATCATGGCGAAGAAGGTATCCTGGTCGGCGTTGTGGAAACCGAGCCACAGGCCGAAGCGGTCCGACAGCGAGACCTTCTCCTCGACCGCCTCGGAGGGATTGATCGCCGTCGAGCGCTCGTTCTCGATCATGTCGCGCGGCATCAGGTGGCGGCGGTTGGACGTGGCATAGAAGACCACGTTGTCGGGCCGGCCCTCGATGCCGCCCTCGAGCACGGCCTTCAGCGACTTGTAGGCGGCGTCTTGGCCGTCGAACGAGAGATCGTCGCAGAACACGACGAAGCGGCGCCTGCTGTCGCGCACGCGGCTGAGCAGCGCGGGCAGGGAGGGGATGTCCTCGCGATGGATCTCCACCAGGGCCAGCGGACCGGGCGGGCCGCCCAGCTCGCGGTTCACATGCGCGTGCACCGCCTTGACGATCGAGCTCTTGCCGGCGCCGCGCGAACCCCAGAGCAAGGCGTTGTTGGCCGGCAGTCCCGTGGCGAAGCGCCGGGTGTTCTCGAGCAGGGTCGCCTTCTGGTGGTCGACGCCCTTGAGCAGGTCGATGCTCACGCGGTTGACCCGGGCGACCGCCTCCAGCCGGTGCCCGGCAGCGTGCCAGACATAGGCCTCGGCCGCGGCCATGTCGGCGCTGGCCGGGGCAGCCGGGGCGAGCCGATCGAGGGCTTCGGCGATGCGTGAAAGCGCGGCTTTAAGGTCTTGATCCATCGTTGCCCGGAGCATGAAAGGGGGCGACCATATCGCCCGGGGCGCGCGTTGCAAAGACGCCGTCAGCCGCTATAGTCCGCGCGCTTTTTCGGCGGCCGGAAGGAATCGGAGCAGGCGATGATCATATCCCAAGCATGGGCGCAGAGCGGCGGCGGTGGCAGTGGCGACTTCCTCGTCCAGCTCTTCCCGCTGATCCTCATCTTCATCGTCTTCTACTTCCTGCTGATCCGTCCGCAGCAGCAGAAGATGAGGGCGCAGCGCGAGATGCTGTCCGGCGTCAAGCGCGGCGACCGGGTGGTCACCGGCGGCGGCATCATCGGCCTCGTGACCAAGGTGATCTCCGACAACGAGGTCCAGGTCGAACTGGCCGACGGCGTGCGGGTGCGCATCGTCAAGCAGACCATCACCGACATCGTCGCGCGCGGCGAATCGGTGCGCGGCCCCAAGGAGTCGGAAGAGGACGACAAGCCCATGCTGCCGCCGGCCCCGCCGGCGTCGGAGCGCAGGAGCCTGCTCGGCAGCCTGTTCGGCGGCGGCAGGAAATAGCCGCATTGTCCGCATAGCAGGTCGGAATGCTCAATCTCCCGCGCTGGCAGAACATCGTCATCATCGCCATCACGGTGCTGTCGGGGATATTCGCGCTGCCCAACCTGCTGCCGGCCGCGGTGCTCGACGCACTGCCGGGCTGGTACAGCCAGAGCCGCATCAATCTCGGCCTCGATCTGCGCGGCGGTGCGCACTTCTTGCTCGAGGCCGATCTGCGCGGCGTCATCAACGAGCGGCTCACCAACCTTTCGGATTCGCTGCGCGGCGAGCTGCGCAAGCAGCAGGTCGGCTACCGTGACGTCACCGTCGAGCCCGGCCGCGCCGTCGTCGTCAACCTGCGCGAGGAGGGGCAGCGCGCCAGGGCGATCGAGGCGATCCGCACGCTCGATCCGGCGCTGGCGATCTCCGGCGAGGGCGGCACGATCCGCATCGCCTATTCCGACCAGGACCTGTTCCGCCGCAAGAAGGAAGTGATCGACCAGTCGATCGAGATCCTGCGCCGCCGCGTCGACGAGACCGGCACGCTCGAGCCCACGATCGTGCGCCAGGGCGACGAGCGCATCCTGCTGCAGGTGCCGGGCATCAAGGACACGTCCGATCTGAAGCGCAAGATCAACCAGACGGCCAAGCTCACCTTCCACCTCGTCAACGAGGACGTGGCGGCGACCGGCCAGAACATTCCGCCGACTTTGCCGCCGACGACCTATCTGGTGCCGACGCGCGAGGGCATGCAGGCGTTGCGCGCCACCAATCCGAAGGCCTGGGAAGACATCCAGTCCGCCAACCCGCGGCCCGGGCCGGAGCAGATCTGCCGGCGCTACCAGCCGCAGTGTCTGCCGGTGTTCAAGAGGGTCGTGGTCGGCGGCGAGGATCTCGACGACGCCCGCGCCACCTTCGAGCAGCAGCAGGGCGGCCGGCCGATCATCTCCTTCACCTTCAATTCGGCCGGCGGCCGGGCCTTCTGCGCCGCCACGCGCGCCAACATCGGCAAGCGGCTCGCCATCCAGCTCGACAACGAGATCATCAGCGCGCCCGTCGTGCAGAGCGCGATCTGCGGCGGCAGCGGCATCATCACCGGCCAGTTCACGACGCAGCAGACGCAGGAGCAGGCGTTGCTGCTGCGTTCCGGCGCGCTGCCCGCGACGCTCACCATCATCGAGGAGCGCACGGTGGGCGCCGACCTCGGCGCCGACGCCATCCGCGCCGGCACGGTCGCGGCGATCGTCGGCATCATCCTGGTCGCGGTGTTCATGTTCGTCGCCTACGGACCGGTATTCGGTGGCTTCGCCAACCTCGCCGTGGTGGTGAACCTCATGATGGTGTTCGCCGGCATGTCGGTTCTGGGCGCCTCGCTCACACTCCCGGGCATCGCCGGCCTGGTGCTGACCGTCGGCATGGCGGTCGATTCCAACGTGCTGATCTACGAGCGGGTGCGCGAAGAGAAGGCGCTCGGCCGCTCTGCCTTCAGCTCGCTCGCCACGGGCTACGAACGCGCCATGTCCGCCATCATCGACGCCAACCTGACGACGTTGGTCGCCGGCGTCCTGATGTTCAGCTTCGGATCCGGCCCGATCCGCGGCTTCGCGACGACCCTGTCGCTCGGCCTGCTGACCACGATGTTCAGCGCGACGATCTTCACCCGCATGCTGCTGGCGGCGTGGGTGCGCTGGCGGCGCCCGACCGAGCTGGTGATCTGAGGCCGCCATGCTGTGGAAACCGGTCCGACTCTTCACCTTCAAGCGGAAGTTCGACTTCCTGCGGTATCGCAAGGCCGCCTTGGTCATATCGAGCCTGATCAATGTCGCCGCACTGGTCGGCGCCTTCACCGTCGGCCTCAATTTCGGCATCGACTTCAGGGGCGGCATCGCCATCCAGGCCAAGGCGCGCGACGGCGTCGCCCAGCTCGACGCCCTGCGCGCGACGGTCGGCAACCTGAACGTCGGCGAAGTCGCGCTCCAGGAGTTCGGCGATCCCAGCACGGCCCTGATCCGCGTGCAGCGGCAGGATGCCGGACCGCAATGCGTCGCCGGCGCCCAGCGGATCCTGCAGAAACGTGCCGGGCCCGACTGGCGGGTCGCGCCGGGGGCCGCCGGCACCGGCGACGTGCTGTTCACCGCGCCGTCGGCGCTCGATTCGACCGGCTGGCGCGACGCGGTGAGCCGGGTCGGGTTGACGGTCCAGGAGCGGCTGCTGCCGCGCGGCGCCAACACCACGGCGAAGGTCGACATGACCGTCGACCAGCAGGCCGAATGGTGCCAGCAGGTGGCGATCAAGCTGGTCGAGGATGCGATCGGCGACAGATACGAGATCGCCGGCACCGAGTCGGTCGGACCCAAGATCGGCGCCGAGCTGATGGAAACCGGAATCTGGGCGGTGCTCGCCACCATGGCGGCGATCGCGCTCTACGTCTGGTTCCGCTTCGAATGGCAGTTCGCCGTCGCGGCCCTGGTCGCCATGCTGCACGACGTGTTGTCGACCATCGGCCTGTTCGTGCTGCTGCAACTCGACTTCAACCTGGCGGCGCTGGCCGCCGTGCTGACCATCGCCGGCTATTCGATCAACGACACCGTCGTGGTCTTCGACCGCGTGCGCGAGAACATGCGCCGCTACAAGAAGCTCGGCCTGGTCGACCTGCTCAATCTCAGCCTCAACGAGACGCTGGCGCGCACCTTGATGACGTCGGCCACCGTCTTCGTGGCGATCCTGGCGCTGGTGCTGTTCGGCGGGCCGGTCCTCGCCAGCTTCTCGGTGGCGATGTTGTGGGGCGTCATCGTCGGTGTCTACTCGACGGTCTGGATCGCCTGCGCGGCGCTGGTCTACATGAACTTCAGGCCCGAGCAGCTGCGGCCCAAGGAAGAGGCCGAGAAGGCCGAGGCATGATGCCGCCGCGGCAGGACGGGCCTTCGGACAAGTCCCTGCCGACGCCCGACCCCGCGCAGGTGCAGCTGATCCGCGGCTACGGACCCGGCCGCTTCCTGATCGGCGAGCGCGAGTGGCGCGAGCCGGTGGTCGTCGCGCCGGCCGAAACGCGCGCCTGGCCGGTCGCGAGTGCCGAGGAGTTGTCGCCCGATACGATCGGCGGGCTGCCCGGCGTAGAGCTGCTGGTGGTCGGCTGCGGCGCGCGCACCGTCTTCGTGCCGCCCGACCGGCGCCAGGCGTTCAAGGCGGGCGGCGTGGCGCTGGAGGTCGTGGAAACAGGCGCGGCGTGCCGCATCTACAACGTGCTGCTCGCCGAGGGACGGCGGGTGGCGGCGGCCCTGATTCCGCTATGATGTCGCTCGAACTCTATCTCGCCTTCATCGCCGCGACCGCGGTCCTGATGATCGTCCCCGGGCCGAACGTGGCACTGATCGTGGCCAACAGCATTGCCCATGGCACGCGCTATGGACTGCTGACCGTGGCCGCCACCTCGACCGCGGTGGTGATCCATCTCATCCTGACCGTGATCGGGGCGACCGCCGCGCTGAACGTCCTCGCCGCGAGTTTCGACTGGCTGCGCTGGGCCGGCGTCGCCTACCTGATCTGGCTCGGTATCGCCGCCTGGCGCGCACCGCCCGACGATCTGTCGGCGACCCGGCCGCAGGATCGGTCGGCGCGCCTGATCTGGGCGCGCGGATTCCTGGTCGGGCTCACCAACCCGAAGACGCTGCTGTTCTACGGTGCCTTTTTCCCGCAGTTCATCGAGCCCGGGCCGACGGCCGCCGATCAGCTCCTGCTGCTGGCCGTCACCTTTCTCGGCGTGGCGATCGTGTTCGACGGTACCTGGGCGATCCTGGCCGGAAGACTGCGCGCGCTGCTCGTCGTGCACGCCAGGCTGCGCAACCGCCTGACCGGCGGGCTGCTGGTCGGCGCCAGCGTCGGGCTGGCGCTGGCGCGGCGGCCCTGACCGCAAAAAGAAAGAGGGGCCCCGCAGGGCCCCTCTCTGGATCGAGTCGCGTCGCGATCAAATCGGCGCGTTCTGCTGCGCCACCATGCAGTAGAGCATGCCGATTGAGAACATGGTGTTGAAGCGGCTGGCATACAGCGCCGGCTTGGCTGCCGCCGCCTTCTGCTCGGCTGTGGCCTCGACCAGGCCCAGGATCTTCTGCTGGTTCGGCCAAATGATGAACCAGACGTTGAAGGCCATGATCAGCGCCATCCACATGCCGACGCCGATCATGATGAAGCCCTTCTGCAGGGTCAGCGCCGAGACGATGTAGCCCAGCATCCAGGCCAGCAGCAGGCCGGTGACGACCGTCGCGAGCGCGGCGTAGCGGAAGTAGAGGAGCACGTTGGGGGCGATGAACTTGGTGATCGCCGCGCGATGCTCGACCGGCTGGATGGTCGGCATGGTCGGAACCTGCACGAAGTTGAGGTACCAGAGCAGGCCAATCCACAGCACGCCGCTGATCACATGGAACCAGCGCATCAGGACGGTTGACCAGGCATGGTCGATGGCCACCATCTGGCCGGAGGCCAGGCCCGCGGCGACGACGATGATGATGAAGAGCACGATCCCCGCGATGACGGTGCGACCGGGTGATGTGAAGATGGCACCCATGTCCGTATTTCCCTTTATCTTGTTGAGAGGACTGGAGAATCCCGTGCATCATACTTTAGTCGCAATGGCCGCTGCGTTCAACGGTCGCAGCACGGATTGATCCCCATCAATGACGTCCGCCGCCGACTATCGCGCCCCCGATGCGGCGCACCGCTACGTGCTCGACCTCGTGCGCGCCGAGGATCGCGACCGCTTCCTCGCGGCGTTGTTTGCACCCGAGCCCATGCGCCGTGACCTGCTGGCGATTCTCGCCTTCGATCACGAGCTGGCGCGCACGCGCCTCGTCGCACGGGAGCCGATGCTGGCGCGCATCCGCCTTGAGTGGTGGCGCGAGGCGGCAAACGAGGCGGCCGGCATCGGCCGGCCGCGCGCCCAGCCCACGGTCGAATCGCTGAGCGAAACTGTGCGGCGGCATGGCTTGAGCGCCGACAAACTCGTCGCCCTGATCGACGCCCGCGAGGAAGAGATCGACGGCCCGCTCGATGTCGTGCGCGCCGGGCATGCGCTCGCCGACCTGCAACTCGCGGTGTTGGCGCTCGAGGGCGCGCCGACGCGCCGCGCCGCGCGGGCCGTCGCGACGGCCTGGCTGATGGGCGAAGGGTCCGAGCGCGAGGCGCTGGTCGCCGAGGCGCGGGCGCTGCGCCGCGACGTCGATCCGGCGGCGCTGCCCATCCTGCTGCCGGCGCTTTCGCTCGGCGGCGCGAGCCCGGCGCTGCGCCCGCTCGCCTATTGGTGGGCGGTCAGGCGCGGGAGATACTGACGCAGGAACGTGGAGGCAACGTGGCGCGCACCAGGGCGAACGGCATCGAGATCGAGTACGAGACGGCGGGCAGGAAGGGCGATCCCGCCCTGCTACTCATCATGGGCCTGGGGGCGCAGCTCACGATCTGGCCAGATTCCCTTTGCGAGGGTCTGGCCCGGCGCGGCTTCTTCGTCGTGCGGCACGACAATCGCGACGTCGGCCTGTCGACCGACTTCGGCGCGTGGGGCGTGCCCAACATCCCGCAGGCGCTGCAGCAGGCGATGAAGGGAGAGCCGATCGCCGCGCCCTACGTGCTGTCCGACATGGCGGCCGATGCGGTCGGTCTGCTCGACTCGCTCGGCGTCGACAGGGCGCACATCGTCGGCGCCTCGATGGGCGGCATGATCGCGCAGATCGTTGCTGCGGCCCATCCGCAGCGCACCCGCTCGCTGGTGTCGATCTACTCGACCTCGGGGCGGCGTGGCCTGCCGCCGGGCAAGCCCGAGGCGCTCGCCATGCTCGGCTCGCAGCCCGACGGCGATACGCGCGAGGCCCGGGTGGCGCACGGCATGAAGTTGCGGCGCATCATCGGCAGCCCCGGGTTTCCGACCCCCGAGCCGGAGCTGCGCGCCTTCGTCGAGAGGAACGTCGATCGACGATGGTATCCGCAGGGCGCGGCCCGGCAGTACGTGTCGGTGCTGGCGTCAGGCGATCGGGTCGAGATGCTCAAGACGGTCGAGGCGCCCACGCTCGTCCTGCACGGCGAGGACGATCCGCTGCTGCCGGCCGACTGCGGCCGCGACGTCGCCCGGCTCGTGCCGGGAGCGCAGATTCACACCATCGCCGGCTGGGGCCACGATTTTCCGCCCCAGCTGGTTCCCGAGATGATCGAGCGTATCGCCAACTTCTGCGGGAAGGCCTCGCCATGAAATTCGGCATCTTCTACGAGCACCAGCTGCCGCGCCCGTGGGGCGAGCGCAGCGAGTACCAGCTTTTGCAGGATTCGCTCGGCCAGATCGAGCTCGCCGACAAGCTCGGCTACGACTACGCTTGGGAGGTCGAGCATCACTTCCTCGAGGAATATTCGCACTCTTCCGCACCCGAAGTGTTCCTCGGCGCCGCCAGCCAGCGCACCAAACGCATCCGGCTCGGCCACGGCGTGGTCCAGCTCACCACCAACCAGCCGCATCGCGTTGCCGAGCGCGTGTCGACGCTCGACCTTCTCTCGGGCGGTCGAGTCGATCTCGGCATGGGCGAGGCGGCCGGGCCGGCGGAGCTGCATCCCTTCGGCATCCGCGTGCGCGACAAGCGCGAGCGCTGGGAGGAGGCGGTCAAGGCGATCGTGCCTATGTTCACCAAGGAGAGCTGGGAGTTCCACGGCCACTACTACGACTTCGAGGCGCGCAACGTCATTCCCAAGCCGTTTCAGAAGCCGCACCCGCCGTTGTGGGTCGCCTGTTCCAACATCCAGACCATCGGCAAGGC
Organism: Enhydrobacter sp.; assembly: GCA_025808875.1. NCBI lineage: Bacteria > Pseudomonadati > Pseudomonadota > Alphaproteobacteria > Hyphomicrobiales > Enhydrobacter > Enhydrobacter sp. The sequence goes on from CP075528.1 coordinate 1,622,421, forward strand.
GGGCGAATGGGGCATGGGCGCGCTCGGCTTCACCTTCGTCACGCCCGAGGCGGCGCGCGCCTGGGTGCACAAGTACTACAACAACCTGCTGAACAACCCGGGCAAACTCGCCGACTATCCGAGCAATCCCAACGTCGCGATGGTGTCGGGCTTCATGTGCGCGCCGACCGACGCGGAAGCCGAGGCCAAGGCGGCCGGCTGGACGTTCTTCATCTTCGCGCTCTCCTACTATGGCCGCAAAGGCGTCGATTCGCCGGGCATGTCGAACCTCTGGGAGGAGTATCAGAAGTGGCGCGGCGGGCCGGAGGAGAAGAAGGCGCTGGAATCGGGCCTGATCGGCTCGCCCGAGACGATCCGCCGGAAGCTGCGCCAGTTTCAGGCGAGCCGCGTCGACCAGGTGATCCTGCTCAACCAGGCCGGCAAGACCAGCCACCGGGACATCTGCGAATCGCTTGAGCTGTTCGCCCGCGAGGTGATGCCCGAGTTCCACGCCGCCGAACCCGAGCATCAGGATTGGAAGCGCAAGGTGCTGGCGCGCGAGATCGTGCTCGAGGACCTCGACGTCCAGAAGTACGACATCTACAGCCACCAGAACGAGCACATCGTCCGTCTCACGCCCGAGCAACTCAAGCAGAAGATGGCGGAGAAGGAGGCGGCGGCGAAACGCGCCTGACGTGCGGCACGTTCCCGTCCTGATCGCGGGCGGCGGCCCGGTCGGCATGACCCTGGCGCGCACGCTGGCCCTGTTCGGGGTGCGCTGCCTGCTGGTCGAGCGCAACGCCACGACCACGCGCCATCCCAAGATGGACATCACCAACGGCCGCTCGATGGAGCTGTTCCGGCGACTGGGCTTGGCCGACAGGCTGCGCGCCGTTGCGGTGCCGGAGCGGAACAACTTCGACGTCTCGTGGATCACGTCGCTGGCGGGGCGCGAGCTTCATCGCTTCAGGTACCCGAGCGTCGTCGAGAAGCGGGCCGAGATCCTCGCCAGGAACGACGGCACGCAGCCGCGCGAACCGGCCATGCGGGTCAGCCAGGTGGTGATCGAGCCCGTGCTGCGTGACGCCATTGTCGACCATCCACTGGTCGAGGTGCGCTGGGGTGTGGCTTTCGAGGATTTCGAGCAGGATCACGCCGGCGTCTCCTGCACCCTGCGGGCCGTCGAGACCGGCCAGGCCGAGACGGTGCGCTGCGACGTCCTGGTCGGCTGCGACGGCGGCTCGAGCGTCGTGCGCGAGAAGCTCGGCATCGCCTTGTCGGGCAAGGCCGCCGTGGCCCATCGCTACATGATCCATTTCCGGTCCGAAGCGCGTGAACTGCTGCAGGCGTTTGGCGTCGCCTGGCACTACCAGACCGACAGGGGCACCTTGATCGCGCAGGACGACAGGGAAATCTGGACGCTGCAGACGCGCATGCCGGCCCCCGATGGCGCGAAAGGCGGCCAGCCCGATCCGAATGCCATGCTCGACACCTGGGCCGGCCGGGCGTTCCCACGCGAGATCCTGGTCGCCAATCCGTGGTTCACGCATCTGTTGCTGGCCGATCGTTACGCCAGCGGCCGCGTGTTCCTGGCGGGCGATGCCGCCCACCAGTACATTCCGACCGGCGGCTACGGCATGAACACCGGCATCGGTGACGCCGTCGGCCTCGGCTGGAAGCTGGCCGCCGTGCTCGAGGGGTTTGCCGGCGCGGAACTGCTGGCACGCTACGAGCGCGAGCGGCGGCCGGTCGGACTGCGCAATCGCCTCGGTTCCGAGCGCCACACCGATGTGCGCCTCAGGATCGCCGAGCTCTATCGCACGGAGCGCGACCCCGATGCCCTGGCGCGCGGCATCGCCGCCCTGGGCAACGCCGAGAACGAGAGCTGGGGCCTCGAGTTCGGCTACCGCTACGATGGCGTCGAGGAGGATCCCGTGATCTATCGCCCCACCACCGTGCCCGGCGCGCGCCTGCCGAGCGTCGTTCTGCGCGACGGCTCGTTCCTCTACGACCGTCTGGGCCGCTGGTTTACACTCCTGGTCTTCGGTGGCGCCGATCCTTCCCCGCTGATCGACTCGGCGCCGGCGCCGCTCGATACGGTGATCGTCGACGATCCGGCGGTGGCACCGATCTACGAGGCGAAGCTGGTTCTGGTGCGGCCTGACACCCACGTCGCCTGGCGCGGCAACGCGTGCCGAAACGGCCCTGCCGTATGGCGCGAGGCGCTGACATGAGGGTCGCCGTCATCGGCGGCGGCATCGGCGGCCTGTCGGCTGCGTTGCATCTGTCGAAGGCCGGCCTGGACGTCCATGTCTACGAGCAGGCGCCGCGCATCGGCGAGATCGGCGCCGGCATCCAGATCAGCCCCAATGCCTCGCGATTGCTGCATCGGCTGGGATTGAAGGACGCCATGGATGGTGTCGGCGTGCGGCCGCGCGCCATCCATCAGCGGCGTTGGGACGACGGGCGGACACTGCAGCATGCACCGCTCGGCGCCGACGTCGAGGCTGCATTCGGCGCGCCCTACTATCACTTCCATCGTGGAGACCTCGTCGCGTTGCTGGGCGCCGCGGTGCCGTCACAGCGTCTTCATCTCGGCTGCCGTCTCGTGGGCGTCGAGGAGAAGGCCGACAAGGTTGTCGCGCGCTTCGCCGACGGTGCCGAGGCTGAGGCCGATGTGCTGGTCGGCGCCGACGGCATCCATTCCCGGGTCCATGCGCTGGTCCTCGGGGCGGAGAAGGCACGCTTCACGGGCTGCGTCGCCTGGCGCGGCCTCGTGCCTGCCGAGAGGATCGAGCATCTCGCCATCGAGCGCGTCTCGCACAACTGGATGGGTCCGGACGGCCATGTCGTGCACTACTGGGTGTCGGGTGGCCGCTTCATGAACGTGGTCTGCGTCACCGAGCGCGGCGCCTGGACCGAGGAGGGCTGGACCACATCCGGCAAGGTCGAAGACGTGGCGGCGCGCTACGAGGGTTGGCATCCCACGGTGCGCGGCCTGATCGCGGCCTTCCCCGAGACCTTCGTCTGGGCGCTGCACGATCGCACCGAGCTGCCGCGCTGGGGCCGCGGTCGGATCACGCTGCTGGGCGATGCCTGTCATCCGATGCTGCCCTTCATGGCGCAGGGCGCGGCGCAGGCGATCGAGGATGGTGCCGCGCTCGCCGCGCTGTTGGCGGGGATGCCGGACGACGTGCCGGGCGCATTGCGGCGCTACGAGGAGATCCGCAAGCCCCGCGCGACCCGACTGCAGACGGCGAGCGCGGCCAACCGCGTGCGTTTCCACCTGCCCGACGGGCCCGAGCAGCAGAAGCGCGATGCGGCGCTGGCGGCATCGGGCGATCGATCGATCGCCAACATCGGCTGGCTCTACGCGCACGACGCGGAGAGGGTGTGAAGATGGCCATTGCCTTCGCCGTCGCGATGCCCGTGCAGCTTGCCGAGGTCGAGCGCCTGATGCGCTCGGCCTTCACGCCCTACGTGCGTGCGCTCGGGCGCGAGATCGCGGCCGACGCCTATGCCTGGTTCACCGATGCCGTCGTCCGTGGCGACATCCACGTCGCTCTCGACGGAACGGAGATCGTGGGCGTCATGGCCACCCGTCGGCGGGACGACGATCTCGAGTTGGCCCTGATCGGCGTCAGTCCGGCCCGGCAGAAGAGCGGCATCGCCAGCTGGATGCTGGTCGGGATCGAGCCGGTCGCCTGGGCGGCGGGAGTGCGCACACTGTCGCTCATGACGGCAGAGATGATGCAGGACCGGGTGCGGCTCTACGAACGCCACGGCTTCCGCATCGTTCGGCGCGGGCCGCCCGAGCACGGCAAGGATTCCCATGTGCGCGTCTACATGGCGAAGACGCTTCGCGTGCCGTGACCCGTCGGTGACATCGACGGGCGCCATCCCTATGTTCGTCGCGGAGTTGCGGCGGTCGCGGCGCGGACCGCGGATTCGGACAGTCCTGGGGGAGCCATGAGCTACTACGATCTCGGTGCCTATCGCCGTCCCGTCACCACCAAGTCGCCGGAAGCGCAGCTTTGGTTCGATCGCGGCCTGAATTGGCTCTATGGCTTCAATCATGCCGAGGCGATCAAGTGCTTCGCCAAGGCCCTTGAGCACGATCCCGCCTGTGCGATGGCGCACTGGGGCGTCTCCTACGCCGCCGGCCCCAACTACAATCTGCCGTGGCATCTCTACGATCCCGTCGGCAAGGGAAGGGCGCTCGCCACCGCCTACGATGCGCTGCAGGCGGCGTTGAAGGTCGCCGACACGGCCACGCCCGTCGAGCAGGCGCTGATCCACGCCCTCGAGCTCCGCTATCCGCAACGCGAGCCGATCGACGATCAGTCGGAGTGGGACAAGGCCTTCACGCGGCGGATGCGCGAGGTCTTCGGCAGGTTTCGCGGTGATCCCGACGTGCGCTGCGTCTTCGTCGACGCGATCATGAACGAGACGCCGTGGCAGATGTGGGATCTCGGCACCGGCGGTGTCGCCGAGGATGCCGGCACCGCCGAGGCGGTCGAGGTCCTGGAGGCGGCCTTCGCCGATCTGCCGGGCTCGTGGGACCATCCCGGCCTGCTCCACCTCTACGTCCATCTGATGGAGATGTCGCCGTTCCCGCAGCGCGCGCTCAAGGCCGGCGACCGGCTGCGCGAACTGGTTCCCGATTCGGGGCATCTGGTCCACATGCCGACGCACATCGACGTGCTGTGCGGCAACTATCACGACGTCGTCGTCTACAACCAGAAGGCCGTCGTCGCTGACCGCAAGTATCTCGCGCGCGAGGGCGCGATGAACGTCTACTCGCTCTATCGCAACCACAACCACCACTTCGTGGTCTATGGCGCGATGTTCCTCGGCCAGTACGAGCCTGCAATCAAGGCAGCGCAGGAGCTCATCGACACCACGCCGGAAGAGGTGCTGCGCATTCCCTCGCCGCCGATGGCTGACTTCATCGAGGGTTTCTTCTCGATGAAGCAGCATGTCCTCGTGCGCTTCGGCAAATGGCGCGAGATCGTCGCCCAGGAATTGCCGAAGGACCGCGAGCTCTACTGCTCGACCACGGCGATGATGCTCTATGCCAAGGGGCTGGCGCACTCCGTCCTCGGTGAGATTCCGCAGGCGGAGAAGACGCGGGCGGCCTTCCTCGGGGCCAAGGCGCGCGTGCCGGAAACGCGGCGCGTCCACAACAACACCGTGTGCGATCTCCTGGAGGTGGCCGAGGAGATGCTGAACGGCGAACTCGAGTACCGCCGCGGCAACTTCGACCAGGCCTTCGCGCACCTGCGCCGTTCGGTCGAGCTCGAGGATGCGCTGCCCTACGACGAGCCGTGGGGCTGGATGCAGCCGACCCGGCATGCGCTCGGTGCGCTTCTGCTGGAGCAGGGACGCCTCGCGGAGGCGGAGGCCGTCTATCGCGCCGATCTCGGCTACGACGGCAAGCTCAGCCGCGCCTGCCAGCATCCCGACAACGTGTGGAGCCTGCACGGTCTGCATGAATGCCTGGTGCGGCGCGGCGACACGACCGAAGCACCGCTGATCAAGGCGCGACTCGATCTGGCACAGGCACGCGCCGATACGCCGGTGCGCGCGTCTTGCCTGTGTCGGCGCGAGGCGGCGTAGCGACACGATCCGGTTCACGGGGAGAGTCAGATTCGCGCCCGGCGCCGGAATCGGGGGGTCGAATCGCCTTCCGATGCAGATGCCATCGGCATCGGACGGAATCCATCGACCCGATTAGGTCCTTGAGGGCCTGCCGAGGTAAAATGCGCCCATGAGCACCCTGACCACACCCGGCCGCGAGGGCCGCGCGGGATTTCCCGTATCGACGTTCTGTTTCGCGAATCGCCCGCCGACCCGTCCTCCCGACCTGTGACCGGAGGTTTGCGCAGTTCCCGCAGTTTGCGCAACGCATTCCGGCAGAGAGTAGGCACACCATCCTGAGGGCGTCTCGGGCAGGTGCCCGCGACGTCGATTGTCCGGCGACACCCCACTGGAGGTTTGCGAGGTTTCCGAGGTTTCCGAGATCGATTTCCGCGATTTCCGCGATTTCCGCGACGGGGCGCACTCCACTCCAGGCGGCATCAGTTCCAGCGGAGCGGCCTTGCCCTAGAAGGAGAAGCGCACGCGCGCGCCGCCGACGGCCTGGAACTCGGTGCGGGAGAATTCGGTCTCGAGCTGCAGGCCGATCGTGGTGCGCTCGTTCAGGCGCACGTCGAAGCCCGCCGACAGTATGCCGGCGTTCATGTCGACCTGGCCCGAGGTCAACGCAAAGCCGCCCTGGGGCAGGTCGGTCAGCGACGCGGTGATGTTGGACTGGCGCACGAAGTAGTGCGCGTAGGCGGCTCGGGCGAAGGCCGAGGTCCCGAGGCCGAAGACCGTGCCGAAGTAATTGACGCGTGCGCCGATTTCTCCCCGCGCCGTCATGTTGCTGCCGGCGAGCACGGAGACTCCAGCCGGCGCACCGTTGGACCATTCCTGGAAGTCGGGATTCCACACGATGCTGCCCTGCAGGGCGGCGCTCGGACCGAAGGTGAAGCCATCGACTCCGTAGAGGTCGACCATGCCTTCGAGGCGACCGCCGAGGCCGTGCGTTCGGTACTGCGCCGCCACGTTGTATTGGCCGAGCACCGGAATCTGCCGGTTGGAGATGATGTCCATCGTCGCATAGGACAATGCGCCGTTCAGCAGCCACGGTCCGGTCTGCATCTGCGCATAGGTGCCGGCCTGCAGCACTTCGGCGCGGATCGAGGACAGGCCATTGTCGGGCGAGCTCGATGCCGAGCCGCCGGAGAAGGCGATACCGAGGCGCACGCCCGGCATCACGCCCTTGTCGAGGCCCACCGAGACGCCGCCAGCCGTGTCGGTGCGCGCGCCATCGCCCGTGACTCGCCGCACCAGCCCGAGCGCGCCGATCCAGGCGGTGAGCGGATCGATTCCCATGTCGGGCGTGACGGGACCGAGCGCGCGCTCGTTCGCGTCGCAGGAGTCGGCCGACGCGCAGGTTTCCGCCGACGGCTGCGTCGCGCGCTGCACGGCGGCGTCGAAGATCACCCGCGTCGATGCGCGGTTGGGATCGGTCAGGCTGGAGGTGAACTGTCCGCTGGTCAGCGAGCCCACGGCGCCGACATTGGCATGCACCGCGCCCGAGATCTGGTTGAGCGCCTGCGGCACCGCGTTGGCGGGCAGGTTGTAGAGCGGGAAGAAGGCCGACACGTTGGCACCCGATGCGACGGCCCGGTCGAGTCCCGCGGCGACGGCCGCCTGGTTCGGCGTCGGCGACGGGACGATCGGCACGATCGGGGTCGGCGCGAGGGAGAGATACACGTTGTTGGCGTCGTAGGTCACCGTCGGCACGATGCCGGCGCCGAAGGATCCACTGACCGACGAACTGGTGAAGCTGCCCGTGCGGCCGCCGGCGGCGGTCAGGACGGTGTAGGGGTTGTTGAACGTCGCGCTCAAGGCGACGACCTGCAACGCGCCCGACACGGCTGCGCCGCCCGTGACGTTGACCCTGTCGGCAAGCGCGCCGTTAACCCGGATCGTCGTCGTCGAACCCGGGGCAAGCGTGAGGTTGCCGGCGATCTGCAGGGTTCCGATCGCGGCATTGCCGGCGGCGAGAAAGGCTCCGGCGGCAACGGTCGTGCTCGGCAACGTGCCGATGCCGCCGACCCGCGCGCCGCTCGCGACGGTGAGGTCGCTGGACGAGGCGATCGAGCCGTCGACCTGCAGCGTGCCCGACGTGACCGAGGTGGCGCCGCCGTAGGTGGACGTGCCGGTGAGCGTCGTCGTGCCGCTGCCGATGTGGTTCAGCCCGCCGGTGCCCGAGATCGCATTGGCGATCGACACGGTGTCGGAGCGGTTGATCTCGAGCATGGCATCGTTGACGACGTTGCCGGTGCCGAGCGAGCCGGTAGTGCCGCCCGCGCCGATGCGCAGCGTGCCGTCGGCGATGGTGGTGGTGCCGGAGTATGTGTTGTTGCCTGTCAGGGTCACGGTGTTCGACACCAGCTTGGTCAGCGCACCCGAGCCGGCGATGGCGTTGGCGATGGTCACGGCATCCGCGCGGTTGATCTGCAGCGTGCCGTCGTTGACGACGTTGCCGGTGCCCAGCGTGCCGCTGGTGCCGCCCGCGCCGATGCTCAGCGTGCCGCCGGAGATCGTCGTGGTGCCGCTGTAGGTGTTGGCGCCGGAGAGGCTGGTCGTGCCGGCGCCGATCTGCGCCACCGTTCCGGTCCCGGAGATCGCGCTGCCGACCGTCAGGCCGTTGGAACGGTTGAACACGAGATTGGCGCTGTTGGTCACGTCGCCGCTCCCCAGCGCGCCGCTGGCGCCGCCGTCGCCGATCTGCAGGGTGCCGCTGGAGATGGTGGTCGTGCCGTTGTAGGTGCTGTTGCCTGTCAGCGTCGTCGTCCCGGCGCCGATCTGGCTCACGCTGCCGGTGCCAGAGATGATTCCCGGCACGACCAGCGCATCGGCGCGATTGAACAGCAGGCTGCCGTTGTTGGTCACGTTTCCCGTGCCGAGCGTTCCCGAACCGCCTCCGCTGCCGACCTGCAGGGTGCCGTCGGCGATGGTCGTCGCGCCGGAATAGCTGTTGTTGCCGGTCAGGGTCACGGTGTTGCCGCCGAGCTTGGCGAGGGCGCCTGCGCCGCTGATCGTGTTGGCCACGGCGATGTCGTCGGAACGGTTGAACGCCAGGGTTCCGGTGACTGCGACGTTGCCGGTGCCGAGGCTGCCCGCGGTACCGCCGGCGCCGATCTGCAAAGTACCCTCGGCGATGGTGGTGAGCCCGCTGTAGCTGTTGTTGCCGGTCAGCGTCAGGACGGTGTTGGTACCCGCCGCCGACTTGGTCAGCGCGCCGGTCCCGGAGATGTTGTTGGCGATCGTGAGGGCCGCGTCGCTACGGTTGATCTGCAGGATGCCGTCGTTGATCACGTCTCCCGTGCCCAGCGTGCCGGTCGTTCCCGCGGCGCCGACGACGAGGGTGCCGGCGGCGATGGTCGTGGCTCCGGTGTAGGAGTTGCTGCCGGTCAGGGTCGTGGTGCCGGAGCCCGACTGCGCCACCGAACCGCTGCCCGAGATGTCGTTGGCGACCGTCATCGCGTTCGACCGGTCGAGGACGAAATGGCCGTCGTTCGCGACCGCGCCGCTGCCCAGGCTGCCGGTAGTTCCGCCGCTGCCGATCGCCAGTGTGCCTGCCGCGATCGTCGTCGTCCCGGAATAGGTGTTGTTCGCCGTGAGGGTGAGGACGTTGCTGAGCAGCTTCTCGAGCGAGCCGGTGCCCGAGATCGCATTGGCGATCGAAAGGTCGTCGGAGCGGTTGATCGCGAGAGTGCCGTTGTTGGCGACGGCGCCCGTGCCGAGGCTGCCGCTGGTGCCGCCGGCGCCGACCTGCAGCGTGCCGGCCGAGATCGCCGTCGTGCCGGAATAGCTGTTGTCGCCGGTGAGCGTCAGCACGTTGTCGAGCAGCTTGGCGAGCGAGCCGGTTCCCGAAATGGTGTTGGCGACCGAGATGTCGTCGATCCGGTTGAAGCGCAGGACTCCGCCGGTGGTGACGACCTCGCCGGTGCCGAGCGAACCCGTCGTGCCGCCGTCGCCGATCTGCAGCGTTCCCTCGGTGATCGTGGTGAGGCCGCTATAGCTGTTGTTGCCGGTGAGCGTCAGGACGGTATTGGTACCCGCCGCCGACTTGGTGAGCGCGCCGCTGCCGGACAGGTTGTTGGCGATCGTGAGGGCGGCGTCGCTACGGTTGATCAGCAGGGTGGCGTTGTTCACCACGTCGCCGGTCCCGAGTGTTCCGATCGTGCCGCCGGCGCCGACGCTCAGCGTGCCGCCCGTGATCGTCGTGACGCCGGTGTAGCTGTTGGCGCCGGTGAGGCTCGTGGTGCCGTCGCCGAGCTGCGTCACGGTGCCGGAGCCCGAGATCGCGCTGGCCACGGTGAAGGCGTTGGATCGGTTGAACAGCAGGCCCGCGTCGTTGACGGTGGCGCCTCCCCCGAGCGCGCCCGTCGTGCCGCCATCGCCGATCTGCAGCGCGCCGCCGGCGATCGTGGTGCCGCCGGAGTAGGTGTTGGCGCCGGTCAGGACGGTGGTGCCGCCGCCGATCTGGCTCACCGCGCCGACGCCGGAAATCGCGCCGGACACCGTCAGCGCATCCGACCGGTTGAAGAGCAGGCTGCCGGCGTTGGCGACGGTGCCGCCGCCGAGCGAGCCCGACGTGCCGCCGTCGCCCAGTTGCAGCGCGCCGCCGACGGCGATGCTGGTCGCGCCCGTGTAGCTGTTGTCCGCCGTCAGGGTCAGGGTGTTGGTGCCCTGCTTGCTCAACCCGCCACTGCCCGAGATCTGGTTGGCGACGGCGATGTCGTCGGAGCGGTTGAAGGACAGCGTCGCGTTGTTGACCACGTCGCCGGTGCCAAGCGAGCCGATGGTGCCGCCGGCGCCGATCGCGAGGGTTCCGGCCGAAATCGTCGTGGTGCCGGAGTAGCTGTTGCTGCCGGTCAGCGTGACCGTGTTGCCCAGGAGCTTGCTGAGATTGCCCGAGCCGGAGATGTCGTTGTCGACGGTGAAGGCGTTGGTGCGGTTGAACTGCAGGGTGGCGTCGTTGATCACGGCGCCGGTCCCCAGGGTGCCGGAACTGCCGCCCGCGCCGAGGCTCAGAACGCCGTCGGCGATGGTCGTCGTGCCACTGTAGGTGTTGGTTCCCGTGAGGCTCGTGATCCCGCTGCCGATCTGGCCGACGCTGCCGCTGCCCGAGATCGCGCTCGCCACGGTGAGCGCGTCGGAGCGGTTGAAGAGAAGATTGCCGGCGTTGGTGGTGGCGCCGGTCCCGAGCTGTCCGGAGGTGCCACCACTGCCGATCTGCAGGGTGCCGTCGGCGATGGTCGTCGCGCCGGAATGGGTGTTGTTTCCGGTCAAGGTCACGGTGTTGCCGCCGAGCTTGGCGAGGGCGCCCGCGCCGCTGATCGTGTTGGCAATGGCGATGTCGTCGGACCGGTTGAAGGCGAGGGTTCCGCTTACCGCGACGTTGCCGATGCCGAGGCTGCCGGTGGTGCCGCCGTCGCCGATCTGCAGGGTGCCTGCGGTGATCGTCGTCGTGCCGGCGTAGCTGTTGTCGCCGGTGAGCGTCGCGGTGCCGGCTGCCAGCTTGGTGAGGCCGCCGGATCCCGAGATCTCGTTGGCGATGGCGATGGCGTCGGAGCGATTGACCTGCAGCGTGGCGTTGTTGACGACGTTGCCGGTGCCGAGGGTCCCGGCCGTGCCGCCGGCGCCGACGCTCAGGATGCCGGCATCGATGGTCGTGGTGCCGCTGAAGCTGTTCGTTCCGGTCAGGCTCGTCGTGCCCGTTCCGGCGTGGGTCAGGGTGCCGGTGCCGGAGATCGAGCTCGAAATGGCGAGCGAACCCGTGCGATTGATCACAAGGGCGCCGTCGTTCGTGGTGGCCCCGGTGCCGAGCTGGCCCGCGCCGCCGCCGGCGCCGATCTGCAGCGTGCCGGTCGAGATCGTGGTGGTGCCGGAGTAGGTGTTGGCGCCCGTCAGGGTCGTCGTGCCGGATCCGGCCTGGCTGACGTTGCCCGTTCCCGAGACGACGTTGGCGACCGTCATTTCGTCGGAGCGATTGAAGACGAGGATCGCGTTGTTCGTGACGCCCCCGGTGCCGAGGCTGCCCGAGGTGCCGCCGTCGCCGACCTGCAGCGTTCCCTCGGTGATCGTGGTGATTCCGGAATAGGTGTTGTTGCCGGTGAGCGTCAGCACGTTGTCGAGCAGCTTGCCGAGCTGGCCCGTGCCGGTGATGGTGTTGGCGACCGAGATGTCGTCCGAGCGGTTGAACTGCAGGATGCCGCCCGACGTGTTGACGTTTCCCGATCCCAGGCTGCCAGTGGTGCCGCCGTCGCCGATCCGCAGCGTGCCCTCGGTGATCGTCGTCGTGCCGGAGTAGCTGTTGTTGCCCGTCAGGGTCAGGACCGTGCTCGTGCCGGCCGTCGTCTTGGCCAGCGATCCGGTGCCCGAGATGTCGTTGGCGACGGTGACGTCGTTCGAGCGGTTGACCTGGAGGATCGAGTTGTTGACGACGGCACCGCTGCCGAGGCTGCCCGTGGTGCCGCCGGCACCCACGCTCAGCGTCCCGGCCGAGATCGTCGTCGTGCCGGTGTAGGTGTTGTCCCCGCTGAGGCTGGTGGTGCCGGTGCCGGCCTGTTCGACCGTGCCGCTGCCGGAGATGGCGCTGGCGACGGTCAGCGCGTTGGAGCGATCGAACACCAGGACGCTGTCGTTGGTCGTCGCGCCGGTGCCGAGCTGGCCGGTCGTGCCGCCGTTGCCGATCTGCAGCGTGCCGTCGGCGATCGTCGTGGTGCCGGAATAGGTGTTGTTTCCGGTGAGGATCGTCGAGCCGCTGCCGATCTGGCTGACGTTGCCTGTGCCCGAGATGACCCCGCCATGGGTGATCGTGTCGGAGCGGTTGAAGACGAGGTCGCCGCTGTTGGACACGTTGCCGCCGCCGAGCATACCCACCGTGCCGCCGTCGCCGACCTGCAGGGTGCCGGCCGAGATCGTGGTCGTGCCGCTGTAGGTGTTGTTGCCGGTGAGGGTGACGACGTTGTCCAGCAGTTTGCCGAGGCCGCCCGTTCCCGTGATCGTGTTGGCGATCGAGATGTCGTCGGAGCGATTGAACTGCAGCGTGCCGCCCGACGTATCGACGCTGCCGCTGCCGAGCGAGCCCGTCGTGCCGCCGTCGCCGATGCGCAGCGTGCCTTCGGTGATCGTGGTCGTGCCGCTGTAGGTGTTGTTGCCGGTGAGCGTCAGGACGGTGTTGGTGCCGGCGCCGGTCTTGGTCAGCGCGCCCGATCCGGAGATGTCGTTGGCGATGGTGGCGGCGTTCGATCGGTTGATCTGCAGCACGCCGTCGTTGACGATCGCGCCGGCGCCGAGCGTCGCGGTCGTGCTGCCGGTGCCGGCACCGAGCTGCAGCGTGCCGTTCGATATCGTCGTCGTGCCGGTGTATGTGTTGACGCCGCTCAGGCTGGTCGTGCCGCTGCCGACCTGGGACACCGTGCCGCTGCCGGAAATGGCGCTCGACACCGTGAAGGCGTCGGAACGGTTGAACAGCAGGCTGCCTTCGTTGCTGGTCGCGCCCGTGCCGAGCGTGCCCGTCGTGCCGCCATCGCCGATCTGCAGTGTGCCGTTGGCGATCGTGGTTGCGCCGGAGTAGGTGTTGGCGCCGGTCAGGGTCAGCGCGTTGGCGCCCTGCTTGTTGAGCTGGCCGGTGCCGGTGATGTTGTTGGCGACCGAGATGTCGTCGGACCGCTCGAACCGCAGGATGCCGCCCGATGTCACGACGTTGCCCGTTCCGAGCGAGCCGGTCGTGCCGCCGCTGCCGATCTGCAGCGTGCCCTCGGTGATGGTGGTCGTGCCGGCATAGCTGTTGTTGCCGGTCAGGACCAGGGTGGTGTTGGTGCCGGCGTTGGATTTCGTCACCGCGCCGGTGCCCGAGATGTCGTTGGCGATGGTGATCGTGTCGTCGCTGCGGCTGAACAGCAGCGTCGCATTGTTGACGACGTCGCCGGTGCCCAGCGTGCCGGTCGTGCCGCCGCTGCCGATGCTCAGCGTGCCGGCGCTGATCGTCGTGGTGCCGCCGTAGCTGTTGTTGCCCGTGAGCTGGGTCGTGCCGGCGCCGAGCTTGGTGACGGTGCCGCTGCCCGAGATGGCGCTGGCGACCGCCAGCGTGTTGGAGCGGTTGAACAGCAGGCTGCCGTCGTTGACCGTGGCGCCCGATCCCAGCCCGCCCGTCGTGCCGCCCGCGCCGACGCTGAGCTGCGCGCCGCTGGCGATCGTCGTTCCTCCCGAGTAGGTGTTGTTGCCGGTGAAGGTGACGTCGGCGCCGGTGATCGCGGTGGCGCCGCTGCCCGAGATCACCGGCGCGAGGCCGATGGCGCTTGCCCCCGATGCGGTGAGCGTCGATCCGGCGCCCAGCGAGAGCGTGCCGGCGCCTAGCACGGAGGCGTTCGAGATGTCGAAGGCGGTCTGCACGGTGAGCGTGCGGGTCGAATTGATCGTCAGCGAGCCGGCAGTGATGCTGACCGTGCCGATCGTGAAGCTGCCGGCGATGATGGGCTGGTTGGCGCCGTCGGCGTTGAAGATCGCGCTGTTGCCCGCGCCCGGCACCGTGCCGGTGCTCCAGTTGGCGCCGGTGCCGTAATTAGTGCCGGTGTAGAGCCAGGTCGATTGGGCGAGCGTCTCCGTCGCGCCCAAGGGGAGCGCGCACATCGCTGCGGCAAGGCCCTGCGCCTTGCGGCGTCGACGCTTGGCAGCCCGCGTTATGGATCGTTTTCTCATTTGGGCTGTAGAATGAAAATCTACAGCGCCGGTGCGATTACTCCAAGTGCCTGAAATTAAACAGTGTTTACAACCAATTAGATAGTAATTTAGTTACAATCCTGCGATAGCGCATATCTGGCCGCGAAATTGAGCAGAATTGTCATCCAGATGACACGGCGAACTTTCTCAAGCGCGGCGTCGGAAGAACAACCACGGGTCGCGCATGAACGCATCGCGCGCGGCGTCGCGCATCGGCGGATCGCAAAGCTGCAAAGCGGCGCGCCGCTGGAAGATCATGTCGCGCCTGACGCCACAGGTGTTCATCGACGTGCCGTGCGCGAGAAAGCTGTGGGCGACGATGACGTCGCCGGCCGCGAGTCTCGGTACGACCATCCGGGCCTCGTCGAGCAGCGCTTTCTGGCCCGCGATCTTCACTTCGCCCCAATTCACCTCGCCGGCCGGTTGCCCTGCGAACAACGTGGCGAAGCGGTGATGCGATCCGGGCAGGACATGAAAGCCTCCCACCGTATCGGATTCGACGTCGGTCAACGCGACGCCGAACAACGCGTTGAACGCGGCGAGCGACGGCGCCTGGCCGCCGTCGATATGGAAGTGCCGGCCGACGATGCCCTTGGTCGCGAAGCCCGGCATGGTCGAGGCGAGCTGGATGCGCTCGGGCGCGTGCACGGTTTCCAGGATCTCGGCCGCCAGCGGATCGAGGGCGCCTTCGACGAGTGCCACGAAGTCGGGGTGCCGGCAGTCGCGGATCTCTCTCCACGATTCGTTCCTGCTGCGCTCCCAGCCGCCCTCGGGATGGACCGCGTTGATCTGCGCCGCCGTCACTTGCGCGCGACGCAACAGGCGGGCGTCGACACCGCGGGAAACGACGGTGTAGCCGTCGCCGATGAGCTCCTGCCAGTTCGTGTTCGAAAAGGCCATGCGGCGATTCTCGGAGGATCGAGGCGCAATGTCTACGGCGCGGCCGGTCGCCCGGTGCTAGGTTCCGCCAAAGACAGGCGGCCGGACGAAGGCCGATGGAAGGGATGGACATGACCGACGCTCAAACCTTGTCGCAGCGGGCTGATGCGCTCGAAGCCAGGATGGCGCGCGAACTCGATCTCATCGTCGTCAAGTCGAGGCTTCACAGTCTGGCCGAGGGCGACATGAGTCCACCGCGGAATGCCGGGGCGTTGATGAAGGCCAATCCGAACGCGCGCGTTCTGATGGGCGACGATCCGCGACTTCCGGCGATGCCGGAAAAGCCGACGTTGATCGATTTCTTCAAGTATCGCTTCGGGCCCTCGATGCACTTGCTGCAAAGCGCGCGGCACGCGGTGACGGCCGGGTTGCCCGAGAAGATGGTGCTGGCATGCCTGCTGCACGACATCGCCGGCGTGGGCTTCATCCGCGGTGACCACGGCTACTGGGGAGCACAGCTCGTCGAGCCCTATGTCGATCCGGAAGTGACATGGGCGATCCGCGCCCATCAGGTGCTGCGCTTCTATCCCGACGAATCGGTCGGCTACGAATACCCCCAGTCCTACGTTGCCCTGTTCGGCGCCGACTATCGGCCTGATCCCTACATCGACGAGGACTACAGGCGCATGCGCGATCACAAGTGGTACATGTCGGGCCGGCAGATCACCGTGCACGACATCTATTCGTTCGATCCCGATCTTCATGTCGAGTTGGCGGAATTCACCGACATCATCGGCCGCAACTTTCGCCAGCCAGCGCAGGGACTCGGCTACGACAACAGCCCCGTCGCGCACATGTGGCGGGCGATGATCCGACCGGCGAAGTACCTCTAGGTCCTGCTCGGATCGATCAGGAACTTCTCGCCGGTCGCCCGCTTGGCGTAGGCGGCAATGTTCTTCGGATCGAGCGCCTCGGCGAGCGACACCGTCCGGGTGTAGTGGCTGGCGAACGTGGTCTTGAGTTCGCCGACCACGCGCTCGCGCAGGCGCACCTGGTCGGGTCGGCCGATCTTCTGCAGGAAGGGCGTGAGCAGCCAGCCGCCGACGCCCCACGCCATGCCGTAGTTGCGCACCAGCTCGACCGGCCCGGTGTTCAGGCTGCCGTAGATGTAGACCTGCTTGTGCGTGGTCGAGCCGTAGCGGCTGTATTCCTTCGCCGTCTTGTTCAGCGCGATCTCCATCGCCGTCAGGATCTGGCTGGCGAGCTTGCCGCCGCCGATCGCGTCGAAGGCGATGGTGGCGCCGGTCTCGACCAGCGCCTGGACGAGATCGTCCATGAATCCGGGTGCGCTCGAATCGACGACATGCTTGGCGCCGATGCCCTTCAGCAGCTTGGCCTGCTCGGCGCTCCGCACCACGTTGACCAGGCCGATGCCGTCCTTGAGGCAGATCTTCACCAGCATCTGGCCGAGGTTCGAGGCGGCCGCGGTATGCACCAGCGCCTTGTGGCCCTCGCGCTTCATCGTCTCGGTCATGCCGAGCGCCGTCAGCGGGTTCACGAACCACGACGCCCCCTCCGCCGCGCTGGTGCCGGCCGGCAGAGGCTGGCAGTCGGTGGCCTTGAGCAGGCGGTACTGCGCGTACATTGCGCCGCCGATCATCGACACCTTCTTGCCCATCAGCGCCTGCGCCGCTTCCGAGCTGCCGGCCTTGATGACGGTGCCTGCGCCCTCGTTGCCGACCGGCATTGCCTGGCCGAGCCGCGCGGCGAGGAAGGGCAGGGAAGCCCCGGAGACCTTGCCGGTCACTTTGATGCCGTCGCCGCTGCCGGACGCCGTGAGTGTCGTCGGATCGGCGGGGCCCAGGAGCAGGCCGAGGTCCGACGGATTGATCGGCGTCGCCTCGACCTTGACCACGACCTGATCGGCGCCGGGCTCGGGCACCTCGATCCTGGCGAGCGACAGTTCGAGGTCGCCGCTCTTGGTGATGAGCGAACGAAGCTGCAGACCGGTGGTCATCCTTGCTCTCCCAAATTCATCCTCGCCAGGCGGGCCGTGTCGTCGAGAAGGCGAGCACCGCAGCGAAGGACACGATGCCGAGTGCCACGAAGGCATACAAGCCCTGCACGCCCCAGCCCGCGATGTCGAGCGCGAACAGGCTGCCGCAGACCGCAATGCCGATGCGGAACAGGTTCGCGACGACGGGCCACACCATCTCGCCGGTGCCCTGCGATGCGAAATAGAGCGCCATCGCCAGGCCGAAGAATCCGTAGACCGGCCCGACGATGCGCAGGTAGGTGCGACCCGATTCGAGCGCCCCTGCATCGGTCGTGAACAGGCCAAGCCACAGGTCGGGCGAAACGGCGACGATGGCGCCGATCGTCGCGGCGATGCCCCCCGCCATCAGCGCGCCCATCCAGGCAAGTCGCTGGGCACGGGCAAACTGCCGGGCGCCGATGTTCGTGCCGACCAAGGCGGTCAGTGCGGCGCCGATGCCGAAGCTGATCGGCACCAGCATGTACTCCAGCCGACTGCCGATGCCATAGCCGGCGATGGCTGCGTCGCCGGCGCGCCCGACCAGGCCGGTGACGATCAGAACGGTGCCGTTGGTCAGGATGACGACCAGACAGGCGACGAGGCCGACCTTGAGGATGTCGCGGAAGGCCGCCCAACGGAATCCTTCCCTGGGCAAATGCAGGCGCACGACGGCCCCCGGCCCGATGAGGCGCGAGGCCATCCACAGCGCAGCCAGGGAAAAGGCTGCGACCGATGCCGCCGCGGGGCCGACGATGCCGAGTACCGGCAGGCCGAACCAGCCGAGCGTCAACGCGCCCGTGAGCGGGATCTGCAGTGCGGCGGTGGCGACGAAGGCGAGACCCGGCGTCTTCATGTCGCCGGTGCCGCGCAGCACGGAGGCCAGTGTGTTGGCGATCCAGTGGGCGCCGCAGCCGAGAAACAGGACCGTCGCGAACGAAAGCGCACCTTCGAGCGCGCGACCGCTGCCGCCCAAGGCGCCATAGATCGGTCGCCCGAAGCCGACCAACACGACGGCGAACAGGGCGGCCATGCCGAGCGCGATGGCGAGCGCGTGCGCGGCGGCCGCTTCGGCGGCGGCGCGGTTGCCGGCGCCGAGCGCGCGCGCCACGGAGGAGGAGATGCCGCCGCCCATGGCCCCGGCCGACATCTGGCCGAGCGCCATCTGGGTCGGGAAGACCAGGGCGAGCGCCGCCAACTCGACCGTCCCGAGGCGGCCGACGAACCAGGCGTCGGAAATGCTGACCAGGCTTTGCATGGCGACGCTCAACGCGTTGGGGGCGGCGAGCAGGAGGATCGTCGGCACGATCGGGCCGGCGAGCATCATCTGCCGGCGTTCAGCGGGACTCATGACGCGGCTCTCTAGCACGCGTTGTCGATGGTCCGCGCGAGCTTATTTCATGGCAGGCCGAGCTTCCTCTTCGAGTACGCCCATCTGCCGGGCGATGCCGGTCATCACCTCGATCATATGCCCGAGCTGCTCCCTGGTGTGTTCCGCGCAGAGGGCGCAGCGCAGCAGGGAGATGCCGTTCGGCGTCGCAGGCGGCGTGGCGACGCCGACATAGATGCCGGCCTCCAGCAGGGCGCGCCAGAAGGCGATCGCCGCGGCGCGGTCCGGCATCATCACCGCGACGACCGGTCCCTGCACAGGGCCGAGCCGGAAGCCGCGTGCGGCAAGCCCGTCGTAGAATGTCGCCGCGTTCTCCCACAGGCGACGGCGCAGGTCGGGCCGCTCGCGCACGATCCGTAGCGCTTGGCGGACGGAAGCGATGACCGAAGGCGGCGCCGAGGCGGTGAACATGTAGGAGCGTACGGTCACGCGCAGGATGTCGAAGTCGGGATCGTCCGACACGACATAGCCGCCAATGGCGCCGAGAGTCTTCGAGAAGGTACCGACAATGTAGTGGCAGTCGTCGAGCACGCCTTCGGCCTCGCAGAGGCCGCGGCCGTTCTCTCCCAGCGCCCCCAGCGAATGGGCCTCGTCGACGAGAACGTAGGCGCCATGCTTGCGGCACACGTCGATGAACGCTCTGAGCGGCGCGCGATCGCCCAGCATGGAGTAGATGCCCTCGAGCACGACCAGGCGGTTGCCCGGCTCGTTGCTCAGCCGGCGCAGGCGCACTTCCAGGCTCGCGGGGTCGTTGTGCCGGAAGCGCCCGACCTCGGCCTGAGTCTGCCTGCAGGCGTCGTAGATCGAGGCATGGCTGTCGGCGTCGATCAGCAAGTGGTCGCCGTCGCCGACCAGCCCCGATATCACGCCGAGATTGGCCTGGTAGCCTGTGGTGAAGACCATGCAATGCCGCTTGCCGTAGAACTCGGCGATCTCGCGTTCGAGCAGGGCGTGCTGCCCGTAGCTGCCATTGGCGATGCGCGAGCCGGTCGTGCCCGTGCCTTCGGCCCGGATCGCTTCGATCGCCGCCGCCATGCAGGATGGATCGAAGGTCAGGCCAAAGTAATTGTGGGTGCCGGCAAGCAGCGTCTTGCGGCCATCGATGATCGCCTCGGTGGGCGACAGGACTCGTTCCATCCGCACCTGGAACGGGTCGGCGCCGGTCGTCTGCACGCCGCGATAGTCCGCGAGCAGTGCAGCATGACGATCGAGCAGACCCATCCCGTCAGCGCTCGTCGCACAGCCCCAGGATGGCGTCGGCGAGGTCGTCGACGGTGCGGATCTCCGTCGCGAGCTGCGGCGAGATCGTGATGTCGAACCGGTCCTCGAGCTGGATGATGAGGTCCATGACGGTGAGCGAGTCGACACGGGTGCCGTCGCAGATCACAGTGTCGCCCGAGAGTTGGGTGTCGCTCGCCAGGTAGGGCGCGAGGTACTGACGGATCTCGCGCAGGACTTCCATCTGCAGAGAGACTCGCGCGACCTTGCGAGGAATGAGTTCGATCGTATCTGGCATACCGGTCCCCGCCGTGTTGAGGGCGATATTTCACCGATATGCGATGTCGATGTGAAATGACGTTTGGTTACCGCCCGTTGCGATACATTTCGTAATGTTACTCGGCCGCGAGCGGTGTCGGATCGAGCCAGCGGCCGATATCACCGAGCGCACGTGCCGACAGCGCCTGCTTGCGCTCCTTGCCCCGCAGGTTGCCCTCGATGGGCGGGAACAGGCCGAAATTGACGTTCATCGGCTGGAACGTCGCGGCATCCGCGCCGCCGGTGATGTGGCCGAGCAGCGCGCCCATCGCAGTGGTCGGCGGCGGCGCGACCGGGGCAAGGCCCCGCCGTTCGGCGGCGGCGAAGCGGCCGGCCATCAACCCGACAGCGGCGCTTTCGACATAGCCTTCGCAGCCGGTGATCTGGCCGGCGAAGCGCAGTCGCGGCATCGCCTTCAGACGAAGCGTGCCATCGAGTAGCCGCGGGCTGTTGAGGAAGGTGTTGCGATGCAGGCCGCCCAGCCGGGCGAACTCGGCGTTGTGCAGTCCGGGGATGGTGCGGAAGATTCGAGTCTGCTCGCCATGTCTGAGCTTGGTCTGGAAGCCGACGATGTTCCAGAGCGTGCCGAGAGCATTGTCCTGGCGGAGCTGCACGACGGCCCACGGACGGCGACCGGTGCGTGGATCGCGCAGGCCGACGGGTTTCATCGGCCCCCAGCGCAAGGTATCGGGGCCGCGCGCCGCCATCACCTCGATGGGCAGGCAGCCGTCGAAGTAGGGCGTGTTGCTCTCCCATTGCTTGAACTCGGTCTTGTCGCCCGCCAGCAGGGCGGCGACGAAGGCTTCGTATTCTTCCCTGCCGAGCGGACAGTTCAGATAGTCGCTGCTGCCCTTGTCGTAGCGCGACTGCTTCCAGGCGATCGATTGGTCGATGCTCTCATAGTGGACGACGGGCGCGATGGCATCGAAGAAGGCGAGCGCCTCCTCGCCGCTCAGGTCGCGGATCGCCTCGGCCAGGGCCGGCGCGGTGAGAGGGCCGGTGGCGACGATCACGCTGTCCCAGTCTTCGGGCGGAAGCGCCGTCACTTCCTCGCGCCGCAACTCGACCAGCGGATGGCCAAGCAGGGTCTCCTGGACGGCCGCCGAGAAGCCGTGGCGGTCGACGGCAAGTGCCCCGCCGGCCGGCAGCTTGTGCATGTCGGCGGCACGCATGATCAGCGAATCCGCTCGCCGCATCTCCGCATGCAGCAGGCCGACGGCATTGTTCGCCGCATCGTCGGAGCGGAAGGAGTTGGAGCACACCAGTTCGGCGAGCGAGCCGGTCTGGTGGGCCTCCGTGCCGCGCAGCGGCCGCATCTCGTGCAGCACGACCGACACGCCGGCCAGCGCAAGCTGCCACGCGGCCTCGCTGCCGGCCAATCCGCCGCCCACGATGTGCACAGGGCGCGCATCGCGCGCCGGCTTGATGCTTGACGTCATCCCATCCGACCTGAAACTGACGCCTCCTTACATGGGGGACCCCGAGATGGCCAACAAGTTCCACAATCCCAAGAGCGTCGTGCTGGCCGGCAAGTACAGCCTGGGCTGCGAAATCCCGGCCGGCGCGCGCATCCTGTTCGTCGCCGGACAGGTCGGCGTCGACAGCGGCGGCAAGCTGCTCGACGGGATCGATGCGCAGTGCGACCAGGTCTGGAAGAACATCGGCGAGGTGCTCAAGGCCGCCGGCATGGATTACAGGGACATCGTCAAGATCGTTGTGTTCCTGACCGACAGCCGCTTCATCGCGGCGAGCCGTGCCGCGCGCGAGAAGTACATCGGCGAGCCCTATCCGGCGTCGACGCTGTTGATCGTTCAGGGATTGGCAGATCCTTCCATGCTGGTCGAGATCGAGGTGGTGGCGGCCAAGAGCTGATACGGCGGAGCCCGCGCCGGATGGCCGAAGCGCTGACCTATCGACATGTGCTGCGGCTCGACGGCATGCGTGAGCTGTATGCCGCCGCCTGCCTGTCGCGCCTGGCGGGCCGCATGTTTTCGCTGGTGATCGTGCTCTACGTGCTCGATCGCTTCGGCTCGCCGGTACTCGCCGGATGGGTAGCCTTCGCGGCGATGGCCCCGGGCCTTGCGGTCAGCCCCCTTGCGGGCGCGCTGCTCGATCGCCTCGGTGCCGCCAGGGCGGTCGTCATCGACATGGCCGTCGGCGCGCTGCTAGTGCTCGCTCTCGTCGGCGCCGATGCGGCGGGTGTCGTCACCGAGCCGCTGCTGCTGGCTCTCGTCGGTCTCTATTCGCTGACCAGCCCGCTCGGCACGGCCGGCATCCGCGTTCTCATCCCTCGGCTCGCGCCGCGTGAAGCGCTCGACCTTGCCAACGCGCTGGACACCGGCAGCTACGCGCTCATCAACGTCGCTGGGCCCGCGGTGGCGGGCGTGGTGTTCGGCTTCGTCGGGGTCGAGGCCGCCTTGCTGGCCATCGTGGTTCTCTATGGCGCGGCGTGCGTCGCCCTCGTGCCGCTGGTCCGCCGTGTGATCGGCAGCCCCGCCGCGTCGCCGGCCTCGTTGCTGGGTGCGGCATGGGCTGGCGTCGTCTATGTCGTGCGGCACGCCTCTCTGCGCGGCCTCGCGATCTCCTACGCCCTGTTCCAGACGAGCTGGGGCATCCTCGTCGTCGCGGTTCCGGTGGTGGTCATGGCCGACCTCGGGAGCGGAGGGATCGCCGACTCCGTCGTCGGCGGATTGTGGGCGGCCGCTGGTCTTGCCGGCGGGTTGGGGGCTCTCTTTGCAGGGCACCTGCGCACCGACGGTCGCGAGCGGCTCTTCATCGCTGCCGGAACGCTCGCGACGGCCTTCGCCATATATCCGCTCGGAGCGAGCTTCGGCCTGGTGGGGCTGGCGCTCGCGCTGATTCTGGCCGGCTTCCTGGAGGGGCCGGTCGATGTCGGCGTGCTGTCGCTGCGCCAACGGCGTACCGATCCGGCGTGGCTCGGCCGCGCACTGGCCGTTTCGATGAGCTTCAACCTGTCGGGCCTGCCCATCGGATCGGCGATCGGCGGCCTCGTCGTGGCCCACTCGCCGCCGCTCGCGTTCGCCCTCGCTGCCCTTACGTCTGTGCTTGCCGCGGCGGCGGCCTACGGTCTCGTCCCGGCGCAGGATTCCAGCGAACATGTCGTGGCGAAGTCGTAGGATGCGGCAACCATGACCACCTCGCTCAAGGTCGCTTTGGCCCAGCTCAACCCCAAGGTCGGGGACGTCGACGGCAACCTCGCCAAGGTGCGTGCCGCGCGCGACGTCGCGGCGGGGCAGGGCGCCGATCTGGTCGTGTTCTCCGAACTGGTTCTCGCCGGATATTTTCCCGAAGACCTCGTGCTGAAGCCGGCCTTCCAGAAGCGCTGCCACGAGGCCGTCGAAACCCTGCGCGCCGACACCGCTCAGGGCGGCCCGGCGCTCCTGGTGACGACGCCGTGGCGCGAGGACGACAGGCTCTACAACGCCATCATTGCGCTCGACAAAGGCGAGGTGATCGGCAAGCGCTTCAAGGTTGACTTGCCGAACTACGGCGTGTTCGACGACAAGCGTGTCTTCACGCCCGGCCCGATGCCCGGGCCGATTGTGTTCCGGGGCGTGCGCATCGGCGTACCGATCTGCGAGGACGTGTGGACGCCCGACGTCGTCGAATGCATCGCCGAGACGGGCGGCGAAATCCTGCTGGTGCCCAACGGCTCGCCCTTCGAAGTCGGCAAATACGATGTGCGAGTGCAACTCGGCGTCAAGCGCGTCGTCGAGAGCGGGCTGCCGTTCGTCTACGTCAACCAGGTCGGGGGACAGGACGAGGTGGTCTACGACGGCGGCTCGTTCGCGCTGGGCGCAGACCGCCAGCTCAAGGCGAAACTCGCCTCGTTTCGCGAGGAGGTGACGACGGTCGAGTTCCGCCGCGACGGCGCTCGCTGGGAGTGCCTGCCGGCCGCGATTGCGCCCGAGCTCGATCGACTCGACGCCATCTACCAGGCAATGATGCTCGGCCTGCGCGACTATGTGAACAAGACGGGCTTCCCCTCGGTGGTGATCGGCCTGTCGGGCGGCGTCGATTCGGCCTTGACCGCCGCGGTGGCAGTCGACGCGCTGGGGCCGCAGCGTGTGCACACCATCATGATGCCGTCGCCCTACACCGCGATCGAATCGTTGGAGGATGCGAAGGCGTGCGCCGGGGCACTCGACGTGAAGTACGACATCGTCGGCATCGAGCCGGCGATGAAGGCGTTCCGCGACATGCTGCAGCCCCTGTTCGGCGATCGCGCCGAGGACGTCACGGAGGAGAACATTCAGAGCCGCGCGCGTGGTGTCACCCTGATGGCCGTTTCCAACAAGCTCGGCGGCATGGTGGTGACCACGGGCAACAAATCGGAAATGGCGGTGGGCTACGCCACGCTCTACGGCGACATGTGCGGCGGCTACAACGTGCTGAAGGACGTCTACAAGACCACGGTGTTCGAACTCTGCAGGTGGCGGAATGCACACCTGCCGTTTGGCGCGATGGGCAGGCAGGGCGAGGTGATCCCCGAGCGCATCATCGCCAAGCCGCCGTCGGCCGAACTGCGCGCCGACCAGAAGGACGCCGATTCGCTGCCGCCCTACCCGGTGCTCGATGCCATCCTGGAAGGGCTGATCGAGCGCGACCTCGGCGCGGTGGATATGGTGCGCGAAGGCCACGACCCGGCGACGGTCGACCGCGTCTGGCGTTTGCTGGAAGCCGCCGAATACAAGCGTCGCCAGGCACCGCCCGGCGTCAAGATCACCTCGCGCGCCATCAGCCGCGAGCGTCGCTATCCGATCGTCAACGGATTCAGGGGGTAGCCAGCATGTTGATCGCGCAAATCTCGGATATGCACGTCACGGCCCCGGGCGAGCTGCTGTACAGGCGCATCGACACGGCGGGCTATCTCGAGCGCGCAGTCGCACATGTCGAAGCGCTCGATCCGCGCCCGGACCTGGTGCTTGCTACCGGAGACCTGGTGGATCGCGGCACGGTCGCCGAATACGAGCTGCTGCGCCGGCTGCTCTCGCCGCTGTCGATGCCGGTGTATCTGATCCCCGGCAACCACGATCGGCGGACGACGCTGCGCGAGGTCTTCGCCGATCACGCCTACCTGCCGCGAAGCGGCTTCCTGCACTACGCCATCGATGCCGGCGACCTCCGGCTGATCGCGCTCGACACCTTGGTCGAGGGCAAGCCTCATGGCGAATTGTGCGAGGAACGGCTCGGCTGGCTGGCGAACCGGCTCGCCGAGAGCGACAAGCCGACGCTGCTCTTCATGCATCATCCGCCGTTCGATGTCGGCATCTCCGCCTTCGACGGTGCAAAGTTGAACGTCGGTGGAGAGCGGCTCGCCGAACTCGTGCGAGGCCACCCCAATGTCGAGCGCCTCCTGTGTGGCCATGTTCATCGGCCGATCCAGATGCGCTGGGCGGGCTCGCTGGCTTCGATCGCGCCCAGCACGGCCCATCAGGCGGCTCTCGACCTGCACGAGGGGGCCCCTCTTGCGATGGCCATGGAACCGCCGGGCTTGGCCCTTCACCTCTGGCGCCCCGGCACCGGCCTCGTGACCCATGTGAGCTATGTCGGCGATTTCGGCGGACCCAAGCCGTTCCGCTGATGTCCTGGCTGGGCGGTTCGGGCAAGAGGATCGGGCCCGGAGTCATTACCGGCGCGGCGGACGACGACCCGAGCGGCATCGCGACCTATTCCCAGGCCGGCGCCCAGGCAGGCTTTGGCCTGCTGTGGACCATTGTGTTGACCTTGCCGATGATGGTGGCCGTCCAATCGGTCAGTGCCCGGATCGGCCGCGTGACGGGCCAAGGCCTCGCGGCGAACTTCGTGAAGCTCTTCCCGCGCTTCATCGTGCTCGGGCTCGTCGCGCTTCTTCTCGTCGCCAATACGATCAACATCGGTGCCGATCTGGCCGCCATGGGTGCCGCGACGGAGCTGGCGCTGGGCGGGCCGAGCCGCCTCTACACCGTCGGCTTTGCGCTCGTGTCGCTGGCGGCGATCGTCTTCATACCCTACCACCACTATGTCGGCGTCCTGAAGTGGCTGACCTTCTCGCTGTTCGCCTATGTCGGCGTGGTGTTCGCTATCGACATCGACTGGCGTGCGGTCGCGGCGGGGGCCCTCGTGCCGCGACTGGCGTTCGACGCGCCGACCGTGACACTGATCGTCGCCGTGTTCGGCACGACCATCAGCCCATACCTTTTCTTCTGGCAGGCCTCGGAGGAGGTCGAGGAGGAGGAAGCCGACGCCGATTCCGGTCCGCTGCTCGAGCGTCCCGAGCAGGCGGTGCGCGAACTCAGGCGCATCGGCTGGGACACCTGGCTGGGGATGGGATTTTCCAATCTCATCGCCTTCTTCATCATGTTGACCACCGCGTTGACCCTCAACGCCAGCGG
Source organism: Enhydrobacter sp. (assembly GCA_025808875.1). Classification (NCBI taxonomy): domain Bacteria; kingdom Pseudomonadati; phylum Pseudomonadota; class Alphaproteobacteria; order Hyphomicrobiales; genus Enhydrobacter; species Enhydrobacter sp. The sequence continues at coordinate 1,648,981 of CP075528.1, forward strand.
TCACACCGACATCGCCACGTCGGCCGAGGCCGCCGCCGCCTTGCGGCCGATCGCCGGCGAGTTCGCTTTCCTGCTGTTTGCGCTGGGTATCGTCGGCACGGGGTTGCTCGCCGTGCCTGTGCTGGCGGGATCCGCCGCTTATGCGGTGGGCGAAGCGCTGGGTTCTCGCACCGGGCTGGAACGGCGGCCGGGCGAGGCGAGGCTCTTCTACGCCGTCATCGGCGCGGCGATCCTGATCGGACTCGGCATCGACTTCGCACCGATCAGCGCCTTCCAGGCATTGCTGTGGAGCGCCGTGCTGAACGGCGTGATCACAGTTCCCATCATGGCGGCGATGCTGCTCGTCGCCTCGCGCCGCGCGGTGATGGGCGACTTCGTCGCGACGCCATTGCAGCGGCTGGGCGGCTGGACGACCGTCGCGATGATGGGCTTGGCCACGATCGCCATGTTCGCCCTGCTGTAGGGGCTCGACGATTCCTGACGGGCCCTGTCGCACGCCGCTGCTAGGGTCGGGAGATGAAACTCTACTCCGGACCGCTTTCCATGTTCGGCGCCAAAGCCGAGATCGCCATGCGCGAGAAGGGGCTCGATTTCGAGTTGGTCATGGTGCCGTTCGAGATGAAGACACTCTATCAGCCGAAGCATCCCGAGGTGTCGCGGGTCAATCCCAAGCGGCAGGTGCCGGTGTTGATCGACGAGGGACTCGAGATTTTCGATTCGACGCAGATCTTCGAATATCTCGAATCCATCCGACCCACTCCCGCCTTGTGGCCGGCCGAGCCGAAGGCGCGCGCCAGCGCCCGGCTGCTCGAGCTCAAGTCGGACGAGGTCTACTTTCCCCACATCATCCGGCTGATGGGCGATCCCAAGGCGCCGGGATCGCACGAGGGTGCCGCGCAGTTCTACGACGCCATGGAGATGGAGCTGGTCGACAGGACGTGGCTCGCCGGTGCGTACACCTATGCCGACATCGCCTTCTACATGGCCCAGCTCTTCGGCGAACGGATGGGCGCACCGCTCGAGCAGAGGCACGGCCGGCTCAAGGCGTGGCGCGACCGCATGAGCGAGCGGCCGGCCGTGCGCCGGGTGGCCGGCGCCATGGCGCGCTACCTCCTCGCGCAGGGCCGCTCGCTGCCAGAGTTCATGCTACGTTTGAAGGCATGAACCGAGTCTTCTTTCTGCCCGGTGCCGGCGGTTCGCCGGACTTCTGGAAACCCGTTGCTGGACGACTGCCCGCCGATTGGTCTCAGAAGCATTTCGGCTGGCCGGGGCTGGGTCACCAGCCGCACGATCCGTCGATCTGCAGCATGGACGATCTCGTGGACATGGTCGGCCGGCACGTGGACGGGCCGGTCGACCTCGTCGCGCAATCGATGGGCGGCATCGTCGCCATGCGGCTTGCGCTGGCGCATCCCGGCCGTGTGCGGCGGCTGGTGCTCTGCGTGACGTCGGGCGGCATCGACATGGGCGGCTTCGGCGTCAGCGACTGGCGCCCCGCCTATCGGCAGTCTTATCCAAACGCCGTGGACTGGATCACGGCGGAGCGCTCGGCGGCCGCCCTGCCGGTGGAGCAGGTGACGGCGCCCACCCTGCTGATCTGGGGCGATGCCGATCCGATCAGTCCGCTCGCCGTCGGCCGGCATCTGCAGGGATGCATGCCGAACGCGCACCTGCATGTCGTCGCAGGGGGCGATCATGATCTGGCGGTTACCCATGCCGAACAGGTCGCATCTCGAATCATCGCACATCTGGCGTAAGGTGCGGCCTCCACAATGGGGAAGCCACCGTCATGTCCAAGTCCCTCGTGTTGTTCTCCACCCTCGCCGCCGCCGTTTCGCTCGCGATCACGGCGGCGGTAGCGCAGACCGCACCGCCGTTCGCGCCCTCGCTCGGCGATCTGATGAGCATCCTGGTTCAGCCGCGCCACGCCAAGCTGGCGCTGGGCGGCCAGGCGCGCAACTGGCAGTACGCCGCCTTCGCCGTGCACGAGCTCGAGGAGTCGTTCGAACGCATCGAGAAGACGGTGCCGCGCTATCGTGACCGGTCGATGTCGGATCTGCTCAAGATCGTCCAGGAGCCGATCGAGGCGGTCGAAGCCGCGATCAAGGCCCGGGACGCCGGCCGCTTCGACGCTGCCCTCGCCAAACTCACGCAGGCTTGCAACGACTGCCACCGCACGACCGAGCATGCGATGATCGTCATCCAGGTTCCGCGAACCTCGGCTTTCCCCAACCAGAGCTTCGCGCCGCAGCGGCCCTAGCTCGTCCTGACCGTTTTGCCGAGCACCTGCTCGTAGACCCGCAGGATCGAGGCGCTGTCGTCGGCGCCGAAGCCCATCTTGCGCGCCATGCGCTGCAGGTTGTGCGTCGCCGAGCCGGCCGGCAGCGGCACGTCGAGTTCGTCGGCGAGCTCGATCGCGAGATGCAGGTCCTTGTGCGCGAGGTTGAGCGCGAAGGAGGGCGGCGAGAACTGGCCCTTCAGCGCGCGCTCGGAGAACATCCTGAAGGCATTGGAGTTGCCGCTCGAGGTCGAGATCACCTGCACCAGCTTGGCCGGGTCGAGGCCGGCGGTGACGCCCAGCATCAGCCCCTCGGCCGCCGCCGCCATGTTGCAGAAGGCCATCATGTTGTTGACGAGCTTGGCCACCGTGCCGGTGCCGAGCCCGCCCATGTGGATGACGTTGGCGCTGAAGGACTGCAGCACCGGCAAGGCGTCGTCGAACACCTTCTTGTCGCCGCCCACCATGATGGCGATGGTGCCGGCCTCGGCGCCGACCACGCCGCCGCTCACCGGCGCGTCGAGCATGGCGATGCCCTTGGTCGCCATGGCGGCGCCGATCTTCTTGACCATCGAGGGTGCGTTGGTGCTGAGATCGATGTAGGTCTGGCCGGCCTTGATGTTGGCCAGGACGCCGTTGTCGCCGAGCGTCACGCTCTCCACATCCCTGGGCATGGGAAGCGAAGTCATGACGATGTCGGCGCCCCTGGTGACGTCGGCGACCGACTTGCCGGCGATCCCGCCGATGTCGGTGCAGGTCTTCACCGCCGCCGGATTGAGGTCGAATACGGTGACCTGGTGGTTGCTCTTCTTGATGATGTTGCGGCACATGGGACCGCCCATGTTGCCGACGCCGATGAACCCGACCTTCACCATGCCCTCCCACGTTGAATGAGCGAGCCGGACTATAGCGCGGCCGACCGGCGGCGCGCACGCGCGCTCGGGCGCATCAAGACGGTGGCGACGCTGCTGCTGGTGGCGACGGCGACGCTGTTCTGCGTGGCGAGGTATCTCGAGCCGGCGCACTGGGCCTGGGGCTATGTCGCGGCCTTCGCCGCCGCCGCCACGGTCGGCGGGCTCGCCGACTGGTACGCGGTCGTGGCGCTGTTCCGCCGTCCGCTCGGCCTGCCGATCCCGCACACCGCGATCATCCCGCGCAACCATCAGCGCATCGCCGACAATCTCGGCAGCTTCATCGAGACCAACTTCCTCGCGCCCGATGCGGTCGAGCGCAAGCTCGGCGAGGTCGACTTCGCCGGCCAGATCGCCGACTGGCTGGCCGATCGCCGCCGCAGCGCCGCGCTCGCGAGCTTCGCCGTCAAGCTGTTGCCGCAGATGCTGGCGGCGATCGACGAATCGGGCGCCCGGCGCTTCTTCGGCGAGCGGCTGCGCGCCGGCCTGCAGCGCGTCGAGATCGCGCCGCTTGCCGCGGGCCTGTTGACGGCGGTCACCGAGACCGGCCGCCACCAGCGCCTGCTCGAGGAACTGCTGTCGGCCCTCGACCGGCTGCTGGCCGACCAGGCCACGCTCGAGCGGCTGCGCGAGAAGATCCGCCAGGAGCTGCCGACGCTCTTCAAGTTCTACCAGGCCGAGGCCTATCTGCTGCGCAAGATCGTCGCCTCGACGGCGTCGTTCCTCGACGAGGCGCGGCGCGATGCGGGACACCCGCTGCGCCGCGAGTTCGACCGCTTCGTCGCGGGCTTCATCGAAAGGCTGCGCAGCTCGCCCGAGTTCGCCGCGCGCGCCGAGGCGCTCAAGCACGAGCTGCTGGTCCGGCCCGAGGTCGAGACCTTGGCCGAAGGCGCATGGGACAGCGTGCGGTCCTTCCTCGAGCGCGACGCCGCGGCCGGCGACGAGTCGCGCGTGCGCCGCCAGCTCGAGACCATGCTGGTCGATGTCGGCCGCCAGCTCGCCGGCGACCGCACCATGCGGGCCGAGATCAACCGCGGCATGGTACGCCTGCTCGGCGACTTCGTGCAGCGCCAGAAGAGCGGCGTCGGCCGCTTCATCGCCGATCAGGTGCGGTCATGGGACATCGACGTGCTGGTCGGTCGCATCGAGCTCACCGTCGGCCGCGACCTGCAATATATCCGCTTCAACGGCGCCATGATCGGGGGGCTGGCCGGATTGGCCTTGCACGCACTGGAGCAGGGGTTGAAGCTCTGGCTCTGACCCGAACGGAGGTTCGCATGGTCGACGCGACGCAGAACTTCACCGAGATGTTCAAGAAGCTGGGCGAGCAGTTCCAGGTGCCGGCCTTCGACATGTCCCGCATCATGGCGCACCACCAGAAGAACCTCGACGCCATGGCGCGGTCCTGGCAGGCGGTGGCCGGCGGCGCCACCGCGGTCGCCAACAGGCAGCGCGAGGTGCTCGAGGCGGCGATGAAGGACATGGCCGAGATGGCGAGCACCTACAGCCCGACCGGCTCGCCGCAGGAGATCCTCGCCAAGCAGACCGAGTTCGCCGCCAAGGCGATGGAGGCGGCGATCGCCAACACCCGCGACATCGCCGAGCTGGTGCAGAAATCGGGCGGCGACGCGCTGACGATCATCCACGACCGCATGCAGGAATCCTGCGAGGAGATCCGCGCCGACCTGGAACGAAAGTAGGCCGCGCCGGGCAACCTTCAGGGTCCGTGACCGTTTCTCCGGCCAGGCGCTGAGACGCCTCAGGAGAACGACATGACCCGACTGAACGTGCTGGCGGCGGTGGCGATCGGCCTCGGCGCCGCCGCGTGCTCGTATTCCACCCACACCACCAGCCAGGCCACCGCGCCCGTGCCGGTCCGCACGGTGACGGCGTCGGAGCGGGCCTGCATGGACTACGGCTTCACGCCGGGCACCACCGCCTACAATCGCTGCGTCAGCAACGAGGCCGAATGGCGTGCCCGCGGCCGCGTCGCCCGCGGCTACTCGGAGGACCTGCTGCTCGCCGATGCGCGGCAGGCCTGCTACTCGTACGGCCTGCAGCCCGCCTCGCCGGCCTACGACCGCTGCCTGCGGCACGAGATGAACGTGCGCCGCTATCGCGAGGAGGCGTCGGTGACGGTCTACACCGTCCCGAGCGCGCCGCCGCCCCCGCCGCCCGTCCACGTCCAGCCCCGGACGACCGGAACTGAGGCCTTTAGGGACGAGTACGGTTACCGCTATGATGCGGAAGGCAACCGGCTCGACGCGCGCGGCAACATCATCAGCCCGCACTCGAAGATCCGGTAGGCCGGCCATGAGCGGGGGAGTCGAATGCGTCTGGTGCGTGTCGCGACGGTGGCGTCGCTGGTCCTGATCGTCGCGGCCTGCGATGCGCCGCGTCCCGACTACACCTCGGTGCCGATGGCACCGGCCTATCGCACCGACGCCTACGGCCGCATCGACAACGAGAACATCCGGCTCGACGCCGAGGGCTACCGCATCGACCGCCAGGGCCGCCGCATCGGCGATGTCGACATCCAGGCCAAGATGCGGGGCGAGACCTCGAACGCCGTCGCCGGCTACTACATCACCAGCATCGGCACCGACGCGCCCGGCCGGGTCGCCACCCCGAGCGAAGGCAGCACGTCGGGCGCGGGCTACGGCCCGGGCAGCGTCAACCCGATGCCGAGCGGCACCGGCGGACCGGTCCCGCTCGCGCCGGCCGTGACCCAGCCCTCGACCACGACGACCGCTCCAGCGACCCGTTGACGGCACTCACGCCGTCGCGCCGAAGACCTCGTCGAACAGCTCGATCATCGCGTTCCACGAGCGGCGGTCCGTCGCCGCGTGATAGAAGAAGCCCTTGAGATTGCGGGCATCGACTGCGGGGTTGGTGAAGCTGTGGCCGACGCCGCCATAGAGCTGCAGGCGCCAGTCGATGCCGGCCGACTTCATCTCGCCCTCGAAGGCGGCACGCTGCTCGGGCGGAATGATCGGATCGTCGGCGCCGATGCAGACCAGCACCCGGCCCTTGATGTTGACCGCGTCCTGCGGCCGCGTCGTCGCCAGCCCCGAGTGGAAACCGACGATCGCCCTGAGGTCGGCGCCGCTGCGGCCGATCTCGAGCGCCGTCGTGCCGCCGAAGCAGTAGCCGATGGCGGCGAGCTTCGCGGCATCGACCTCGGGCTGGGCGCGCAGCGTCTCCAGCGCCTTGTTGGCGCGCAGGCGGATGCCGGTCGGGTCGGCGCGCCATGGCGCCAGCCGCGTCGCCGAATCGGCCGGATTGGCGAGCGGCTTGCCGTCGCCGTAATAGTCCATGGCGAAGGCGGCGTAGCCGAGCCCGGCCAGCCGCCGCGCGATCTTCCTGGTGTGCTCGGTGAGTCCCGGCCCCTCGTGACAGACGAGGATCCCCGGCCGCTTGCCCGGCTTGCCGTCGTCGACGGCATACTCGCCGACCATGCGCGCGCCGTCGGCGCTGTACTCGATGTCCTGGATGCGCATTGCTTCCTCCCCTTGGCGCGGGCGACGGTAGCGGAACCGCGCTTGACCCGCCAATCGGGCCTCGTCACAAACCGGCCATGCCCGTCCCCGTCGTCCGTTTCGCGCCGAGCCCCACCGGGTTCCTGCATGTTGGCAACGTGCGTGCGGCGCTGTTCAACTGGCTCTATGCGCGGCGCCACGGTGGCCGCTTCATCCTGCGTTTCGACGATACCGACCGCCAGCGCAGCAAGCCCGAGTTCGAGGCGGCGATCGAGCGCGACCTCGCCTGGCTCGGCCTCGGCTGGGACCTGCGCGAGCGCCAGTCCGAGCGGCTGGCACACTACGACGCCGCGCGCGACCGGCTGATCGCCTCGGGCCGGCTCTATCCCTGCTACGAGACGCCGGAGGAACTCGAATTCAAGCGCAAGCGCCTGCTCGCGCAGGGCCGCCCGCCGGTCTACGACCGCGCCGCACTCCGGCTCGACGCGGCGGCGCGAAGCAGGCTGGAGAGCGAGGGCCGCCGGCCGCACTGGCGCTTCAGGCTCGCGTCCGACGAGGACGTGCGCTGGCACGATCTGATCCACGGCCCGCTGCACGTCGACGAGAAGAGCCAGAGCGATCCCGTGCTGGTGCGTGCCGACGGCTCCTATCTCTACAGTTTCACCTCGGTGGTCGACGACATCGAGTTCGGCATCAGCCACGTCATCCGCGGCGAGGATCACGTCACCAACACGGGCGCGCAGATCCAGATGTTCCGTGCGCTCGGCGCTGCCGAGCCCGCCTTCGCGCACCTGCCGCTGCTGGTCGACGCCTCGGGCGGCGGCCTTTCCAAGCGCACCGGCTCGCTGTCGGTCGCCGAGCTGCGCGATCGCGGCGTCGAGCCGCTGGCGATCTGCGCCCTGCTGGCCAGGCTCGGCACCTCCGATCCGGTCGAGCCCGTGACGTCGCTCGAGCCGCTGGTCGCCACCATCGACTTCGCCCGCGTCGGCCGCGCCGCCGCGCGCTTCTCCGAGGACGAGCTTGCGCATGTCAGCGCCCGGACCTTGCACGTCATGCCCTATGCGGCGGTGCGCGAGCGCGCGGCCGTCGACGAGGCGCTGTGGCTCGCCGTGCGCGGCAACCTCTCGACCCTCGCCGATCTGAAGACCTGGCGCGAGGTGGTCGAGGGCCCGATCGCACCGGCGATCGAGGACGCGCGGTTCCTCGCCGAGGCTGCCGCGACGCTGCCGCCCGAGCCGTGGGACGGGGGCACGTGGAAGAGCTGGAGCGCCGGGCTCGCGTCGGCCTCGGGCCGCAAGGGCAAGGCCCTGTTCCATCCGCTTCGCCTCGCCCTGACCGGCCGCGAAACAGGACCGGAGATGGCGAGGCTCCTGCCGCTGATCGGGCGGATGAAGGCGGAGAAGAGGTTGAAGGGGGAAAAGGCATGACCCTTCCGGCCTTCGGCCACCTCCCCACGTAGGACGCGGGGAGGAGAAGCCATCCCTCCCTGCGCGAAGCGCGGGGAGGTGTCGGCGTCTTACGCCGACGAAGGGGTCAAGAGCTTCAGCATGACTTTCGGATCTCTTTCGTATAGACAGTCGCCATGTCGTTCGCCTTCTCCCTGCGATGTCTCGAGGCCTGACGCCCGTTCCGGGCCGGTCAGCAGCCTTCGTCGTCGTTTGAACAGGGAGTAAGGGGCGATGTCCCCCAGCGACAAACTCGTCATCTACAACACGCTCACGCGCGAAAAAGAGCCGTTCGTGCCGCTCGATCCGGCGCACGTGCGCCTCTATGTCTGCGGCCCGACGGTCTACGACTACGTCCATATCGGCAACGCCCGGCCGGTGGTTGCCTTCGACGTGCTCTACCGGCTGCTGAAGCGCCGCCATCCGCACGTGACGTACGTGCGCAACATCACCGACATCGACGATCGCATCATCGTGCGCGCCGCCGACAACAAGGAGCCGATCGAGGCGCTGACGAAGCGCACCGCCGACGCCTACCAGGGCGACATGGCGCGGCTCGGCGCGCTGCCGCCCGACCACGAGCCGCGGGCGACGGAGTATGTCGGCCAGATGGTGGCGCTGATCCAGCGCCTGGTCGACAAGGGCCATGCTTACCCGGCGGAAGGCCACGTGCTGTTCAGCGTGCCGTCGATGAACGACTACGGCCGCCTGTCGCGCCGCTCGCGCGACGAGCTGATCGCCGGCGCGCGGGTCGAGGTGGCGCCCTACAAGAAGGACCCGGCCGACTTCGTGCTGTGGAAGCCGTCGACGGACGCGCAGCCGGGCTGGCCGAGCCCGTGGGGCCGCGGCCGGCCGGGCTGGCACATCGAATGCTCGGCGATGAGCGGCGCGCTGCTCGGCGAGACCTTCGACATCCACGCCGGAGGGCTCGACCTCATCTTCCCGCACCACGAGAACGAGATCGCCCAGAGCCGTTCGGCGTTCGGCCACGCCATCATGGCGAAGTACTGGATGCACAACGGCTTCCTCAACATCTCCGGCGAGAAGATGAGCAAGTCGCTCGGCAACTTCTTCACCGTGCACGAGCTCCTCGACCAGTACCCCGGCGAGGCGATCCGCCTGCTGCTGCTGTCGGCGCACTACCGCCAGCCGCTCGACTTCACGCACGAGGGCCTGACCCAGGCGCGGGCGACGCTCGACCGCTGGTACGGCGCGCTGCGCGGCAAGAGCATCGCGGCCGCGGCGGACGTGCCGCGGGCGGTCGAGGACGCCCTGTCGGACGACCTCAACACCCCGCTCGCCATCGCCGCGATCCACCAGCTCGACGATCCGGCCGACCTGCGCGCCGCGGGCAGTGCGCTCGGCCTGCTTCAGCAGGATGCCGAGGCGTGGTTCCGCTGGACGCCGGCCGGCAGCGCGGGACCGACCGAGGCCGAGATCGAGGCCGCCATCGCCGCGCGGCAGGCCGCGCGCAAGGCGAGGGACTTCAAGGAATCCGACCGTCTGCGCGACGAGCTCAAGGCCAGGGGCGTGATCCTCGAGGACGGGCCCAAGGGCACGACCTGGAAGCGGGGCTGATCGTACGTACACATGCAATTGAATCGCTGCCGGAAATACCGGAAATACCGCAAACTCAGCGCAGCGCCGGATTCACCTCCCAACGGCGCGGCGGCCGACCGAGCTTCGACGGCGGATCGAGCGCGCGCAGCACGTGGCCTTCCTCCAGCCGGGCGATGATGTCGTCGGTTCCGGCGGCGTTCACCCTGCGGCCGAAGACGCGGCAGCGAATCTCCTCGCGTGAGACCCGGGGGTATCGCGAGCGCTTCAACCAGCGCGTCGCCTCGCGAGCCAATCGATCCGATGACGATATCTCCGATTGCGCGAACACGCTTCGCGCATGCGGCAGGAAGTAAGTCGACCACAGACGATAGGACGCTTCGACATGGCGGGGCGCGATCTGCGGCGCCTCCTTGAGATCGCTGCCGGCCCATTCCATCAATGCCAGGTGGCAAGCCACTCGGACGATGTTGCCGGGCCCCTTGCCGATCCACGCCGCTTCGATTCCGTCGGCCTCGCGCGTCAAGCGCCTCAACGCCGGCAGAAGTGCCTGCAGCCGCTCCACGGCAGGCGGCATGAACATGAGAAATCCCAAGCGGCGATTTGTTCCCTCCAACGCCGTGATCCGACGCAGCATCTCGATCATGCCTTCGAAGTCCGGCGGCGGCGCCTGCAGGACCGTCGCCATGGAGGGTTCCGGCCAAGCGTAGAGGAGGCGTGTCGCGAGCGCGGTGTCGCCGTCGTCGCCGGCCAGCGCTGCCAGCCTGTCCATCCGTGTCGTACCCAGGATTCCGACCGAGAAGCCCTGGATCTGGACGTTGCGGTCTTTGGAGCCGACGTCGACGCCGAGCTGCCCTGTGTTCCATCCAGCGAGCCAGCCGTTGCGCTCGCTGGCAGCGTTGGCGGCGGCGAACCAGTCGGCAATGTCCTCGCGCCACACGACGACCCCGCGGGAATTGCGGTTGAAGGCGGCGCCGGCCAGGAAGGTCGTCGCATCGGCCAGCACGGCCGGCGTCGGACCTTCCGCGTTGTCTTCGTCGGGCTCCAGGCTTCGCAGCAACCAGCGCGCCCGCGATAGCGCGGGCGACTTGCCGCTCGATGCCTCGCCTACCAGCACCTGCCACAGGACGAGTGACTCGTACCATTCGAACGTCACTTCCGCGTGCATCCGCCCGCCGGTCAGTGCCGCCACGACCGCAAGCGAGCATTGTGCGACGTAGTCGGTCGGTATCCCCGCGCGCGAACAATCCTCGACCCAGCCGCGCCACCGGCCGGGCAGCACGTCGAGCGGGAAGGGTGCCGCCGGGGCACGCGTGCCGTCGCACAGGCACGGATCGATCTCGGGCCACATACCGGCCGGGGCAAGCCCGCTGTCGGCATTGACGGTCATGACGGGTCTCCTGTTGCTGTCGGAGAGCCGTATCGCATGCGTACGATGAATGGTCAAATAAAATTGTTCATTTTATACAAATGTTGGGTCGGGCGCGGCCCACAATTGTAGCCGGGATGGCCCGGCTCGCGGCCGGATCGGGGTCGAAGCGCGCACTGGCGAACACGATCGGCATCTCGATCTTCTTCAACGCTTGTCGAACAGGACGCTCTGCACGGCGCGGCCGAAATAGCCCTCGCGGTCGGCGAGGCGGGCCGTGGCGATGCCGATGGAATCGGGCCCGGCCCAGGTCTCGGCATCGAGCAGGATCCAGTCGCCGACCGGTTCGCGCGCGAGACTTACCGAGAGATCGGCGTTGATGAAGGTCCACTCGTGGAAATCCAGCACCGCCGACGTGCCGTTGCAGAAATCGGCGGCGATGGCGGCGCGCATCAGGGGCGAGATCGCCTCGCCCGCGACGATCGGCCTGTCGGCGCGATACCACACGGCGGCCGGGCCGGGCTGGCTGAAGTTGCCGCGCGCGGCGCGCATGGTGAGCCCCTGGAGGAACGGCGTGCGGGCCATCGCCGCCACCGGCGGGCGGCCGAACTCGGGCGGGCGGATGTCGTGCGGCGGGCAGAAGGCGGGGCCGGGCAGCTCGCGCGGCTCGCGCCTGATGCGCAACGCCGTGGCGCGCACCACCTCGGTGGTTCCGGCGAGCAGGCGCACCGCGACGAGCTGAATCTTGCGGCCCTCGCGCAGCACCTCGGTCTCGATGGCGAGCGGGGCGACCGGCACCGGCCGCATCAGGTCGACGGTGAGTCGCGCCACGCGCATCGGCACCGGCGCGGGCAGGCGCTCGACCGCCCAGCAGATCAGCGACGACGGCGCCGCGCCGTGCTGCAGGCCGGGGTCCCACGGGCCGCCGGCATGCGCGCTGGCGTGGGCGGTGTTTCCTTCGACGCGGTAGATCGCTGACATCGTGACTCTCGGCAAACAGGCGGCGCTCTCATAGGGGAAGCAGGGGGAGCCGGGCAACCCGTCGGGCTTGACGGCAACCTTTATTTAACATAGTGGTTAAATATGGATGCGCTTTCGCAGACCTTCTCGGCCCTTGCCGACCCGACGCGCCGGGCGATCCTGGCGCGGCTGACGTCGGGCAGCGCCACGGTGGGCGAGCTTGCGGAGCCTTTCGACATGTCGCTGCCGGCGGTGTCGCGGCACCTGAAGGTGCTGACCGACGCCGGTCTGATAGAGCGGTCGACGGAGGCGCAGTGGCGCCGCTGCGCGCTGCGCGGCGAGGGCCTGCGCGAGGCCGCCGACTGGATCGAGTTCTACCGCCGCTTCTGGGAGCAGTCGTTCGACCGCCTCGAGGCGTTTCTCGAGCAGACCCGGCCCGCCGGGCGGAAAGGAAGGAGCCATGGACGCCGCCGTCGATAGCCGCACCCTGCGCCTCTCCCGCATCTTCGACGCATCGCGCGAGCGCGTGTTCGCCGCCTGGACCGAGCCGGCGCAGTTCATGGCCTGGATGTGCCCGGCCGATGTCGAGCTCGACGAATGCGAGCTCGACGTGCGGCCGGGCGGCGCCTGGCGGGCCAAGGGCTACACGCCGACCCGGCGCTTCGCCAAGTCGGGCGTCTATCTCGAGGTCAGGCGGCCCGAGCTGCTGGTCTTCACGTGGGGCCATCACGCGAGCGCCGACTGGTCGAGCCCGCGCGGCCACGAGACCACGGTGCGCGTCGAGTTCCGCGCGCTCGGCCAACGGACCGAGCTGGTCCTGACGCACGGGCCGTTCATCGATGCGCCGAGTTTCGACGACCACGACAACGGCTGGCGCGGCTCGTTGGACAAGCTCGCCACATTTTTCGGGAGGAGCGCATGACGGCTCATCGCATCGTCAGCCACGCGGAGTGGGTGGAGGCACGCAAGGCCTTCCTGGCCAAGGAGAAGGAGTTCATGCGCCGGCGCGACGAGCTCGCGCGCGAGCTGCCCTGGGAGCGCGTCGACAAGGAATACGTCTTCGAGGCGCCGGAGGGCCGGGTCACGCTGGCCGACCTGTTCGATGGCAGGGGCCAGCTGCTGGTCCAGCATTTCATGTTCGGCCCCGACTACGAGGAGGGCTGCCCGAGCTGCTCGTTCTGGGCCGACAATTTCGTCGGGATCGTGCCGCATCTGGCGGCGCGCGACACCGCGCTAGTGCTCGTTTCGCGCGCGCCGCTCGCGAAGTTCGAGCCCTACAGGAAGCGCATGGGCTGGAACCTGCGCTGGGTGTCGTCGGCCGGCTGCGACTTCAACTACGACTATGCCGTGTCGAAGCGTCCCGACGAGAAGGTGCTGGCCTACAACTACGGCACCATCGAGCGGACGTTCGACGAGCATCCCGGCATCAGCGCCTTCATCCGCGAGGAGGGCGCGATCTTCCACACCTACTCGACCTACGCGCGCGGGCTCGACAACCTGAACGGCGCCTACCAGCTGCTCGATCTCACCGCCAAGGGCCGCGACGAGGAGGGGCTGCCCTTCACCATGGCCTGGCTGCGCCGGCACGACCGGTATTGATACGCCCGGCCTTGCGGCCTCGCGGCCCGCTGCCTACCTTCGCCGGATGGTTCACACGGCAATCTGGCACGGCAAGGTGATCGCCCGAAGCGATCGAACCCTGGAGGTGGACGGCTACGTCTACTTCCCGCGTGAGACGGTGCACATGGAGCTGCTGGAGGCGACGCCGAGGACCGCGAACGACCTGAAGTGCCCGCACGGCGTGCAGTTCTACGACGTGGTCGAGGCCGGCGAGCGCAGCGCGCGGGCGGCGTGGTCCTACGAGGCGCCGCAGCCCAGGATGAAGCCGGTCGAGCGCTGGATCGGCTTCTGGGAGGACGTCCGGGTGGAGTAGCCGCTACTTCACCGGCGAGATCGCGGTGACGGTGAGCGGCGTGGTCAGGCCGATGACGACGTCGCCGACCTTGATCTTGCCGATCATGTCCTTCTGCGCGACCGAGGTCGCCGCGAGCGTCCGCACGGCGCCGCCCTGGCCGGAGATCACCGAGACCCGGTTGTTGGGCAGGTCGACGCCGACCACGGTGAGGGTGAAGCGGCCGGCCTCGATGTCGGTCGGGCTGGGATCGGCGCCCTCGCGCCGGGCCTCGCGCGAGCCCGGACCCTTCTGGCGCAGATTGAGGATGGTCACGGACTCGGTGAAGGTGACGTCGACCGTCGAGCCGTCGGCGATGTCGGCGAGATTGCGCACGCCGTCGGCCACGGCGAGGTGCAGCAGGCGGCCGCCGATGGTGGTGAAGACGATGGTGCGCGTCGCGACGTCGGCATGCTCGACCGTCGCCTGCGTCGTGCGGACGTTGCTGAAGGCGACGCCGGCGCGTGGCACGGCCTGGACCTGGCCCTGCGCCGCAGCTTCGAACGCGGGCAGGCCCGCGCCCGCCACCAGGATTGCCGCAAAGATCGAAACGCCGGCAGCCTTCATCGCCTGCACCCTCCGCACATTACGGGCCGGACAATAGCGATCCGGCCCCGCCGTGCAATCACGAAAGATGATCGTCGACCGCCCTGGCGGTGCTCAGCGGCTGGTCGAGATAGGCGAGATGGCCGGCGCCCGAAATCGTCGCCGTCTTCGTCGGTCCCTTGATGGCCGACGCGACCTTTTTCGCATAGCTCGTCGGCAGCACGGCGTCCTTCTCGCCCCACAGGACGAGGGTGGGCGTGGCGATCAGGCCGAGGCGCCTGTCGAGCCGGGTGTTGCCGAGCGGCCAGAAGGCGCGCGCCGCGGCCTCCTGGGCGCGGCTCATCTCGATCGGCCACTCGACGGAGTTGGCGCCGACCGGCGGCGCGACCAGTTCGTGCCAGCGCGCCGGGTCGGCGCACATCAGGCCGGGCAGCGCCTCCTTGCGCTGCGCCCAGGGATCGGCCGCCGGCTCGGCCTCGTCGAACAGGCCGAACGGCGCGATCAGGACGAGCTTGCGCACGCTGGCGGGAAAAATCGCCGCCATCTCGGCCGCGAACGAGCCGCCGACCGACGCGCCGACCAGATCGGCGCCGGCGAGGCCCGCGCCGTCGAGCAGCTGGCGCACGGCGAGGATCCAGTCGAGATGCGTGTCGAGCGCGGTGTGGCCGGTCGCACCGGGATAGCCCGGCAGCGACGGCGCGACCACGGTGCGCCGCTTCGCCAGTTCGTCGAGGAACGGCAGCCAGCGCGGCAGGCCGCCGAGACCGGCGAGGAAGCCGACCCTCGGGCCGTTGCCCTTGGTCCAGACACGGCAGGCATGACCGTTGACCTCGACGGTCGACTCCGCAGGCTGCGACACCGGCTACTCCGCGGCGGCGAGCTGCGCGCGGAAGGCCGGCACCGCGGCGCGCGAATCGCGGGCCATCGGCCTCGGCCACCATTTGTGTTCCCAGTCGCCGAACAGGTCCTTTACCTTCGGCAGCACCTTCTCGGCGAACAGGCGCGTGTTGTACTTGGTGGTGTCCTTGCCCATGTTGCCGAACTGCAGCAGCAGCATGAGGTTGCCGACGTTGAGGCTGGTGCCGACGTGGCGGATCTGCTCGACCACCTCGTCGGGCGAGCCGACCAGCACGTAGCCGCCGTCGACGATGTCCTTCATGTTGGTCGCCTTGAGCGCCGCCTTGGTCGCCGGGTTGGCGACGTTGGCGGCCTTGCTCACCATGCTCTCGATGCCGGCGCGCTGCGTCGCCTCGGTGGTGTAGCCCGGCGGCGTGGCGAAGCGCGGATCGATGTGCAGGCAGCGCCCGTAGAAGTACTCGGCAGGCTCGGTGTAGAGGTCGAGCGCCTGCTGGCGGCTCTCGGCGACGCCGACGAACTGCAGGAAGCCGGCGCGGTAGGGGTTCCGGTCCTTGCCGAGCTTCTCCATCTCCTTCCAGAAGCCCTGCATGGTCGCCAGGCCGGCCTTGTAGCCGTAGTAGGAGAGGTAGCAGTAGACGTAGTCCATCTCCGCGCACCATCGCCACGTCTCGATCGAGCCGCCGCCCGGGATCCAGATCGGCGGATGCGGCTCGTTCTGGATCGGTCGCGGCCAGATGTTGACGTAGCGCTGCTGGTTGAAGCGGCCCGAGAAGGCGAAGGTCTCCTTCTCCATCCACGCCCTCTTCACGAGGTCGTGCGCCTCGTAGTAGCGCTCGCGCAGCAGGCTCGGGTTCTGGCCGTAGGCGTAGCAGGTGTCCATCGGCGAGCCTACCGGGAAGCCGGCGATCAGCCGTCCGCCCGAGATGCAATCGATCATGGCGAACTCCTCGGCCACGCGCGTCGGCGGATTGTAGAGCGCGAGCGAGTTGCCCATGACGCAGAGCGCGGTGTCGGTGGTTCGGCGCGCCAGCGACGAGGCGATCAGGTTGGGCGAGGGCATCAGCCCGTAGCCGTTGGAGTGATGCTCGTTGACGCAGACGGCATCGAAGCCGCACTCGGCGGCGAACTCGAGCTCGTCCATGAAGTCGTTGTACATGTGGTGCGCCCGGCGCGGGTCGAACAGCGACGAATGGATGTCGACCCACACCGAGGGATGCTTCTTGTTGAAGTCGTCCGGAAGCTCCGTGTACGGCATCAGATGGAACCACATGAGCTTCATGGCACCGGTTCTCCCTAAACTCGGCTGACGAGGTAAACGATCATTTACCTCGGTCGCTTTGCCAAGGCGAATCTCCCGAGGGCCTGTGTGATCTTTTGCAGATCGCGCAACTTTATTGTCCTTCCACCGCTTGGATCGTTTCAATTCGTGTTTTGTGCGTTGCAATCTCGCGATCGCAACAATAGTTTCGCTGCATTGCAGGAGGCGTTTGCCATGTCCGTTGTCGCTTTTCCGGCCCGTCAGCATCCGACGGCGAACCAGCCGAAGAAGGACCTCTACGAGGTCGGCGAGATCCCGCCGCTCGGCCACGTGCCGAAGACCATGTACGCCTGGGCGATCCGGCGCGACCGCCACGGTCCGCCCGAGCAGTCCATGCAGCTCGAGGTCGTGCCGACGCATGCGATCGGCGAGGACGAGGTGCTGGTTCTCGTGATGGCGGCGGGCGTCAACTACAACGGCGTGTGGGCCGGCCTCGGCCTGCCGATCTCGCCCTTCGACGTGCACAAGCAGGACTTCCACATCGCCGGCTCCGACGCCTCGGGCATCGTCTGGGCGGTCGGCGCCAAGGTGAAGCGCTGGAAGGTCGGCGACGAGGTCGTCGTCCACTGCAACCAGGACGACGGCGACGACGAGGAGTGCAACGGCGGCGATCCGATGTTCTCCACCAGCCAGCGCATCTGGGGCTACGAGACCCCCGACGGTTCCTTCGCACAGTTCTGCCGCGTGCAGGCGCGCCAGCTCATGAAGCGGCCGCAGCACCTGACCTGGGAGGAGAGCGCCTCCTACACGCTCACGCTGGCCACCGCCTACCGCATGCTGTTCGGTCATCGGCCGCACATCCTGCGGCCCGGCCACAACGTGCTGGTGTGGGGCGCGGCGGGCGGCCTGGGCTCGATGGCGATCCAGCTCATCGCCACCGCCGGCGCCAACGCCATCGGGGTGATCTCCGATCCGTCGAAGACCGACTTCGTCATGTCGCTCGGCGCGCGCGGCGTCATCAACCGCAACGACTTCGACTGCTGGGGCCAGCTGCCCGACGTCGACGACCAGAAGGGCTACGCCGAGTACATGAAGAAGTGCCGCAAGTTCGGCGCCGCCATCTGGGAAGTCACCGGCAAGGGCAACGACGTCGACTTCGTGTTCGAGCACCCCGGCGAGCAGACCTTCCCGGTGTCGTGCTTCATCGTGAAGCGCGGCGGCATGGTCGTGTTCTGCGCCGGCACCACCGGCTACAACCTGACGATGGACGCGCGCTTCGTGTGGATGCGCCAGAAGCGCATCCAGGGCAGCCACTTCGCCAACCTGCTGCAGGCGAGCCAGGCCAACCAGCTGGTGATCGAGCGCCGCATCGACCCGTGCATGAGCGAGGTCTTCGAGTGGGTCGACATTCCCAAGGCCCACACCAAGATGTGGAAGAACCAGCACAAGCCCGGGAACATGGCCGTGCTGGTCTCGGCCCGGCGCCCCGGCCTGCGCACGCTCGAAGACGCGCTGGAAGAATAGTCCATGATCCTGAAGGACCTGCTCGGCCTCGCCGCCGAGGCGGTGAACGACGCCGAGGCGTACGAGGTCGCCGCCCGCGAGGCGGTGCGCAGGCTGGTCGCGCCGCAGGGCAGGGTCGATCCAGCCGTGCTCGAGCGCGAGCAGTTCGCCGCGCATGGCTTCGCCTGGATCGCGACCTATGTCGCGGCGCTGCGCCAGATGCGGCGCTGGGCGGAGCGCCACGCCGGCGGCGAACTCGAGCAGCTGATCCTGCAATGCGCCTTCGGCGAGTACCTGGCGCAGCTCAAGGGCGGCATCGCCATCAGCCAGGTCGAGATCGTGCGGCCGGGCGACCTCGGGATCGACGAAGCGGCGTTCGACACGCCGGCGGTGCGCCGGCTGATCGCCGCCAATACGTCGGCCGTGCGCGGCCGCATCGCCGAACTGATCGCCGACGGAGACTTCGGCCAGCTGGGACTCGATGACGACGCGCTGGAAGAGGTGCGCCGCCAGTTCCGCCGCTTCGTCGACAGCGAGGTGGCGCCGCACGCGCACGACTGGCACCTCAGGGACGAGCTGATCCCGCTGCCCGTGGTGCGGAAGATGGCCGAGCTCGGCGTGTTCGGCCTGACCGTGCCGGAGGAGTGGGGCGGGCTCGGCATGGGCAAGCTCGCCATGTGCGTCGTCACCGAGGAGCTGTCGCGCGGCTATATCGGCGTCGGCTCGCTCGGCACGCGCTCGGAGATCGCCGCCGAGCTGATACGTTCGGGGGGCACCGAGGAGCAGAAGAAGAAGTATCTCGGCCGCATCGCCTCGGGCGAGATCCTGCCGACCGCCGTCTTCACCGAGCCCAACACCGGTTCGGACCTCGCCAGTCTCAAGACGCGCGCCGTGCTGGAGGGCGACGTCTACCGCATCCACGGCAACAAGACCTGGATCACCCACGCGGCCCGCGCCGACATCATGACGTTGCTGGCGAGGAGCGACTCCTCGAAGCCCGGCTACCGGGGCCTGTCGATGTTCCTCGCCGAGAAGCCGCGCGGCGACGACGGCCAGCCGTTCCCCGCGCAAGGCATGAGCGGCGGCGAGATCCGCGTGCTCGGCTATCGCGGCATGAAGGAATACGAGATCGGCTTCGACGGCTTCGAGGTGCCGGCGGAGAATCTTCTCGGCGGCAGGGAGGGCCAGGGCTTCAAGCAGCTCATGGCAACCTTCGAGAGCGCGCGCATCCAGACCGCGGCGCGCGCCGTCGGCGTGGCACAGAACGCGCTCGAACTCGGCCTGCGCTACGCCCGTGAGCGCCTCCAGTTCGCCAAGCCGCTCTATTCGTTCCCGCGCGTCGCGGGAAAGATCGCGTGGATGGCGGTCGAGACCATGATCGCCCGCCAGCTCACCTATTTCGCCGCGCGCGAGAAGGACGGCGACCGGCGCTGCGACATCGAGGCCGGCATGGCCAAGCTGCTGGCCGCGCGCGTCGCCTGGAGCAACGCCGACAACGCGCTGCAGATCCACGGCGGCAACGGCTACGCCATGGAATATCCGGTGAGCCGCGTGCTGTGCGACGCGCGCATCCTCAACATCTTCGAGGGCGCCGCCGAGATCCAGGCGCAGGTGGTGTGCCGCGGCCTGATCGAGGGCCGGAACTGACGGCGCGGCGCCGTCAGCGGACCTTCTCGTCGAACCAGTCGAGGGCGCGGAAGGCACCGCCGATCGCCGGCAGGAACCACGGCTTTCCCGAATAGAGCGGGATCGGCGGCAGTGGTGCCGAGGCGAACGGCACCCCGCCGTGCAGGCGACCGGCGATCGAGCGGCCGACTGCGTCGCCGAGATAGGGCATCATCGACACGCCCGAGCCGTTGCAGCCCAGCACGAAGTGCAGGCCGTCGATCTCGCCGGCGTGCGGCAGCGCGTCGTAGGTGAAGGCGACGTTGCCCTGCCAGGTGTGCGTCACCTTGACGTCGGCGAGCTGAGGGAAACGCTCGACCATGGCGCGGTGCAGCAGCCGCGCGCGCAGCTCGCCCGGGATCTCGGTGAAGCGCGCGCGGCCGCCGAAAATCACGCGCCGCCCGTCGGGCGACAGGCGATAGTAGTGCAGCACGCGCCGCGTCTCGGAGAAGGTGCGGCCCCTGGGGCAGAGCTCGAGGGCCAGTCCCTCGGGCAGTTTCTCGGTGGCGATGATGTGACTGGCGATCGGCACCAGGCGGCGCTGCAGTCCGGGCGTCAGCGCGCCGGTGTAGCCGTTGGTGGCGACCACGACGTGCCTTGCCGTCACCTCGCCCTGCGTCGTCGTCACGCGCCAGCCGTCGCCGTGCCGCGCCAGGGCGGTGGCGCGGCACTGGCCCGCGAGCGTGATCGAGTTGCGCCGCCAGGCCGCCGCCAGCAGCCCGCCATAAAACAGGGCGGGGTGCAGCTTGCCGGCGCGCTCGAACACCAGCCCGCCGTGATAGTAGTCGCTGCCGATCTCCTCGCGCTGCTCGGCACGGCCGATCAGGCGGCAGTCGGTGGCGCCGCCCGCGACCAGCTTGTCGTGGCGCACCCGCAGCCCCTCGTAGTGCGACGGCGCGCAGGCGCCGAGGAAGCGGCCGCGCTGCTCGAGATGGCAGTCGATGCCTTCGCGCTCGACCAGGTCGACCAGGGAGCGATAGGCGTCGATCGCCCAGCCGACGACGTCGCGCAGCAGATCGGGCGGATAGGCGAGCGCCTTGCCGGCGAAGCTCTTGCCGACGCTGAGGCCGGCGCTGATCGCCCCGCCGCTGCGCGTCGAGGCGCCCGAGCCGAACTCGCCGGCCTCGACGACGACGCTCTGCACGCCCGCATCGGCCAGCGCCCGCGCGGCCGACAGGCCGGCGTAGCCGCCGCCCACCACCACGACGTCGGCGCGGGCCGGCAGCGACGGTGCGACGATCGATTGCGGCCGGAAGGCTTCCCACCAGTAGGGTTCCTCCCTGAAGCCGCTCGCCAGGATGGACGCGCTCATGCCGCACCGCCATTCTCCGGGCAGGTCAATTCCCCGGGGTTATGATGATCACGTCGCGCCAGCTCGAGGCCTTCCGCGCCACGCTCGAACTCGGAACCGTGACCGCCGCCGCCGAACGGCTGGGCGTCTCGCAGCCCGCCGTCAGCAAGATCCTGGCCGGACTCGAGGCCGAGATCGGCTATCCGCTGTTCTCCCGCGAGCGCAAGCGGCTGGCGCCGACGCGCGAGGCGCGGCTGCTGGCGGCGGAGGCCGACCGCCTCCATCGCGGCCTCGAGCGCATCACCGAGATGGCACGCGCCATCGGTGCGCGGCAGGTCGGCGACCTGCACGTCTATTCGACGCCGGCGCTCGGCCGCACCGTGCTGCCCGACGTGATGGCGCGGTTCCTGCGCCGGCACGGCGACGCGCAGATCGTCTTCCATGTCCGCAGCTCGACCTACATCAACCAGAAGACCATCGACCAGCAGCTCGATCTCGGCTTCTCGATGATGCCGTTCGAGCACCCCTCGATCGTCGCCGAGGAGCTGAGCCGCGCCGCGGCCGTCTGCGTGCTGCCGCGCGAGCATCGGCTGGCCAGGCGCCGGGCGATCCGACCCGCCGACCTGCGCGGCGAGCGCTTCGTGTCGTTCCCGCTCGACGGCCGCATGCGCCATCTGATCGACGCCGCCTTCGAGCAGGAGCGCGTCGAGCGGCGCCTGCAGATCGACGTCTATTCCTCGGCCGAGGCCTGCGCGCTGGTGTCGCGCGGTGCCGGCGTGTCGATCGTCGAGCCCTTCACCGCGCGCGACTACGCGCCCGCCGTCGCCGTCGTGCCGTTCGAGCCGCGCATCCGCTATCTCTTCCGCGCGCTCAGGCCGCGCTTTCGCACGCCGTCGCTGCTGTCCGACGCGTTCCTCGAGGCGGTGAAGGCGCATCTGAGGGCCGGGGCCTGGAACTAGGCGGCGCCCGGAGCGAAGCCGGGCGGGAACAGTGCCGACGCGCCGCTCTCGCGGTCGAACGCCTGCGCGAGTGCGATCAGCGCCGCCTCCTCGTACCACGGTGCCACGAAATGGACGCCGATCGGCAGGCCGCTCTTCGCCAACCCGAAGGGTATGCTGATCGCCGGATGGCCCGTCATGTTGAAGGGGATGGTGTAGGCGTACCACGCCGAGCGCAGATCGCCGATCGGCTTGCCGTCGACCACCAGCGGCGCGAACTGGTCCTGGCCGGCCGGCGGCGCCGGCGTCGCCACCGTCGGCGTCAACAGGAAGTCGGCATCGGCGAACAGCCGCTGCACCGACTTGAAGACGGCGGTGCGGTCGAACAGCACCTGGCGGAGCGTCGCGATGTCGACGGCGGCGCCCTCCTCGAGCGTCTTCACGAAGGACGGGTCGAGATCGTTGCGGCGGCTCGACAACAGCGCGCCGAAGCGGGTGATCTGGTTGGCGCGCAGCATCAGCCGCGCGGCGTCGAGCTTCCAGTCGACGTCGCGTCCGTCGAGTTCGGCGATCCTCGCCCCGCGCCCGTCGAGGAAGGCGATGGCCGCATCGAGCCGGGCTTCGCTGTCGGGATGCAGGTAGCCGCCGGTGAGGCGGCGGATCACCGTGATGCGCTTGCCGGCGATGATATCGCCACCGGCCGCCGCCGGCCAGGCGAAGGGCGTGCGGGCGGCGCCGAGCGACCACGGATCCCCGGCGTCGCCGCGCGACATTGCCGCGAGCCCGATGCCGAGATCGGCGGGATGGCGCGCCATGACGCCGAGATAGGTGAGCTGGCCGAACTGGTCCGTCGCCATCTCGTGCGGCACGCGGCCGAGCGTCGCCTTCAGCCCGTAGATGCCGCAGCACGCCGCCGGAATGCGGCCCGAGCCCGCGCCGTCGGTCGTCATGGCGATCGGTCCCAGGCCGAGCGCGACCGCGACCGCGGCGCCACCGCTCGAGCCGCCGGAGCTGTGCTCGCGGTTCCACGGATTGCGCGTGACGCCGTGCAACGGGCTGTCGGTCAGCACCTTGTGGCCGTATTCGGGCGTCGTCGTCTTGGCGAACAGCACGGCATCGGCGGCGCGCCACTGGGCGACGGCGCTCGCATCCTCGGCCGGCACGTTGTCCTTCATGGTGAGGGAGGCGAAGGCGGTCCGCAGGCCCCTGGTGAGGATCAGGTCCTTGGCCGAGACGGGTACCGCGGCCAGCGCGCCGAAGCTGCCGCCCGCCCCGTGCCTGGCATCGAGCGTGTCGGCCGTCGTGCGCGCGCCGTCGGCATCGAGCGTGGCGATGGGGTTGAACGGCTCGGCCCGGGCACATCGCGCCAGCAGGCCCTCGACGACGTCGCGCGCGGCGACCTTGCCCGATGTGAAGTCGCCGACGATCTCGGCGACGCTCTTGCCGGCGTAGTCACGTGCGGCCATGGATGTCCTTCTTTTCCCCTCGGCGACTATGCCGGACGAGGGCGAGGGCCGGGAAATTCATTCCGGACGGCAGGTCATGCCACGAGGTTATATTCCTGGGAGGATCGCATGCAGCAGCAGATCTCGGTCGTCACGCTCGGCATCGCCGATCTCGCGCGCTCCCGGCGCTTCTACGTCGAGGGCTTCGGCTGGGCGCCGGTGCTCGAGACGCCCGAGATCGTCTTCTACCAGATGAACGGGCTGATGCTCGGGACATGGCTCCTGCCGGCGCTGCAGGACGATGCGCGCCAGCAGCTCGCGGCCGGCTTCGGCCGCTTCAGCCTCGCGCACAACGTCGCCAGCCGCGACGAGGTGCAGCCGGCGATCGATCGCCTGCTGAACCATGGCGGCAGGCTGCTGCGCCCGGCGGACGCGCCGCCGCACGGCGGCTTCCGCGGCTACCTCGCCGATCCCGACGACCACATCTGGGAGATCGCCTGGAACCCGGCGTGGCCGATCAGCCCCGAGGGCTACGTCACCTTCGGCAGCTAGGCAGGTCCCCCTCCCCGGGGGGCGGCCAGGCGCTTTTCGGATCTGGATGTCGCGCTGGAAAGCGAGGGCGGCATCGATCTCGGCACCCTGGCGCGATTGCGCAGTGCGTTTTCCGAGAGCGACCTGCCCATCAAGGTCGATGTCGTGGACTGGAACGATCTCGACCCGGAATTCCGCGGCGTGATTCAAGCGAGCAGAGTATCTCTGTCATGACCGCGCCGATTCGGGCGTAGAATGACGTCTTGGAGTGGATGAGCCGGAGGTACCCATGCAGGGATCCCTGAGAGGCAATGCCGGCCCGCGTATCCGCCATGCGGCGGACGAGGGCGCGCCCTACGAAACCATCAGCGTCGACAAGCTGACGCCGATCATCGGCGCGGAGATCGGCGGCATCGACCTCGCCCGACCGCTCGGCAACCGCCAGCAGGACGAGATCCATCGCGCGCTGGCCGAGAATTGCGTGATCTTCTTCCGCGACCAGCACATCACGCCCGACCAGCAGGTTGCCTTCGGCCGGCTGTTCGGCGACCTGCACGTCCATCCCGCCGCGCCGCACGAGCCGGGCCGGCCCGAGCTGATGATCATCCATGCCGACAAGGACAGCCCGCGCGCCAACGGCGAGGGCTGGCACACCGACGTGAGCTGCGATCCCGAGCCGCCGATGGGCAGCGTCCTCTACATAAAGAAATGCCCGCCCAGGGGCGGTGACACCCTGTTCGCCTCGATGTACGCCGCCTACGACGCCCTGTCGGACCGCATGAAGAAGTATCTGGAGGGCATGACCGCCGTGCACGACGGCGAACAGGTCTATCGCGGCCTCTATGCGAACTATGGCGTGCAGGAGAAGGCGCAGTATCCCCGCGCGGAGCATCCCGTGGTGCGCACCCATCCCGTCACTCGGCGCAAGGCGCTCTACGTCAATCGCGGCTTCACCCGCCATCTCGTCGGCGTGCCGCGCGACGAGAGCGAGGGGATCCTGCGCTATCTCTACGAGCACATGGAAAACCCGCTGTTCCAGTGCCGCTTCCGCTGGCGGGAGAACTCGATCGCCTTCTGGGACAATCGCTGCGTCCAGCACCGCGCCCTGTGGGACTACTGGCCCCATACGAGGAGCGGCAACCGCGTCACCATCGCGGGCGACAAGCCGTTCTGATAAAAGCGCCGCGTGCTCGTCATCTTCGATTGCGACGGCGTGCTGGTGGACAGCGAGCCCCTGGCCAACGCGAGCTTCTCGCGCGCGCTCGCGGCCGTGGGCCTCGAGTGGAGCGTCGAGGAGACGATGCGCCGCCTGATGGGGCGGTCGCTGAAATCCTGCGTCGAGATCTGCGAGGCCGAGCTCGGCCGCGCCCTGCCCGCCGACTTCGTCGAGAAGATGCAGGCCGTCACCTACCAGAGCTTCCGCGACGCGCCGCTGCGGCCGATCGCCGGCGTGAAGGACGCCGTGCTCGCGCTACAGGCCGCCGGCCTCGACACCTGCGTGGCGAGCTCGGGCGCCCCGGAGAAGATGCGCTTCACGCTCGGCCTCACCGGCCTGTGGGAGCTGTTCGGCGGCCGCATCTTCAGCTCGAGCCAGGTGCCGCGCGGCAAGCCGTTCCCCGATCTCTTCCTGCACGCCGCGCTGGCGATGAACGTCCACCCATTCGACTGCGTGGTGGTCGAGGACTCGGTGCCCGGCGTGGAGGCGGCGCGCGCCGCCGGCATGCGCCCGTTCGCCTATGCCGCGGCGCCCTATGCCGATCGCGACGGATTGGCGGCAGCGGGCGGTTTCCTGTTCAGCGAGATGAAGCAGTTGCCGGGCCTGGTGCTGGAATGACCGGCTCCTGGTCGATGGGCGCGGGCAAGGCCGAGCGCGTGGTCGTCGTCGGTGCCGGCATGGCGGGGCTGGTGGCGGCGCGGCTGCTGCACGATTCGGGATTCGAGGTCATCGTGCTCGAGGCGCGCGAGCGGCTGGGGGGCCGGGTGTGGACCGATTCGCGGCTCGGCGTGCCGCTCGATCTCGGCGGATCGTGGGTGCATGGCGTGGACGGCAATCCGCTGACATCGTGGTGCGACGCGTTGGGCGTGAAGCTGATCGAATCGGAGGGCGACCGCCTGCTGATCGATCCGCGCGCCACCGCCGCCACGCGCAACGGCCAGCAGCGGCGCGCCGTGCCGGGGCGCAGCGCCTTCGCCGCGGCGATCGCCTGGTCGAGCTGGAAAAGCAAGCTGATGGCGCGAGTTCATGGCCCGCGCTCGATCTCGGTCAAGGACGCGATCGATCCGCTGCTCGGCGCGAAGTGGCTGCGCGAGATCGACCGGCTGGTCGTGGCGACCTACCTGGAGAGAAGCGAGGGCGTGCACGGCTCGCTCTACGACAAGATCTCCGTGGAGGAGTGGTTTCCGACCGAGGGGCTCGAGCGCAATGCCCAGCCCAGGGGCGGCTTCCAGCCCCTGCTCGACGACGCCGCACGCGGCCTCGACATCCGCTTTGGTGCGGCCGTCGAGCGCATCGCATGGGGCGGCGAGGGCGTCACCGCCGTTCTCGCGGGCGGCGAGAGGATCGCCGCGGACCGCGCGCTCGTGACGGTACCCATCGCACTGCTGCGCGCCGGCAAGCCGTCCTTCGAGCCGCCCCTGCCGGCCCAGCAGCAGGAGGCCATCGAGCGGATCGGCTACGGTGCCGGAGTCCTCGCCAAGATCTATCTGCGCTTCCCCGAGGTGTTCTGGCCGACGCAATCGAAGTGGTTCGGCCGGCTGCCCGACGCACCCGATCGGCGCGGCACCTTCAACACCTTTGTCGCCCACCACGAGGAGACCGGCCTGCCGATCCTGTTGAGCTTCGCCAACGGCCAGACGGCGCGGCGCTACGACCTCGAGACGCCTGACGAGGCGGTGAAGGACGCCGCGGTCGCCTCGCTGCGCAAGATGTTCGGCGCCAATCGCGTGCCCGAACCGGAGGCCTTCGTGTTCCCGCGCTGGCTGAGCGATCCCTGGTCGAGGGGCGGCTACACCTATCCAGGCGTCGGCAGCCCGGTCGAGGATCGCGAGCGGCACGCCCGCCCGCTTGCCGACCGCGTCTTCTTCGCCGGCGAAGCGACCGAGCCCGGCGAGTACGGCACGGTCCATGCCGCGCTGTGGTCGGCCGAGCTCGCCGTGACATCGCTGTGGCGCACGACGGTCGGCGGCGATCCCGACCGCTCGCGGCGTCCGTGGGCCAAAGCGCGGGTTGGCGCGGGCAGGGCCTACGGGAGTAAGAAGTAGGTCCCATGACCGTCGCCAACGTCCTTTTCGTCCTCGTCATCCTCTCGGGCCTCGCCACGCTCGGCGTGCTGTTCGCGGGCCTGGTGTCGATGAGCCGCAATCGCGAGTCGACCGTCGAAGGCGGACGGCGCAGCAACCGTCTGATGTGGTGGCGCGTGCGGCTGCAGCTGCTGACCCTGGTGCTGATCCTGCTGTGGTACCTGGCGAGCCGGACGTGAGCCGATGGTCAAGCTGACGCGTATCTACACAAGAGGTGGCGACAAGGGAGACACGTCGCTCGGCCGCGGCGAACGCGTGGCCAAGCACGATGCGCGCGTCGAAGCCTACGGCACGGTGGACGAGCTGAACGCGGTCGTCGGGCTGGCGCGAGAGGCCATGTTGCGTGGCGGCGGCGACCGCGCGCCGCTGGTCGAGACCGACGCCATGCTCGGCCGCATCCAGAACGACCTGTTCGATCTCGGCGCCGACCTCTGCACCGTCGAGGCCAAGGGCGGCGGCGAGGCGCTGCGGGTCGTGCCGGCGCAGACGGCGCGGCTGGAACGCGAGATCGACGCGATGAACGGCGAGCTGAAGGAGCTCACCTCGTTCATCCTGCCGGGCGGCAGCGAGGCGTCGTCGTGGCTGCATCTGGCGCGCACCGTGGCGCGCCGCGCCGAGCGGCGCATGACGGCGCTGGCCGCCGGGCAGCCGGTCAACGGCGAGGCGATCAAGTACGTCAACCGCCTGTCCGACCACCTGTTCGTGCTCGCGCGCCGCCTCAACGACAACGGCGCGCGCGACGTGCTGTGGGTTCCGGGCGGCAACCGTTCGGCGACCTAACGAATTGAAATGCCTTGGTAAAACTTTTCGCGGGGCGGTTTTGTGCAGCGCGCCATAGCCTTGACATGATCGGCTGAACGCCCCTACACGAAAATCCCTTCGCCGGGCAGGTCGTCCGGCCCAACCCACCAATAGGCAACAACGCGATGAAAGTGCTGGTCGCGGTCAAGCGGGTCATCGACTACAACGTCAAGATCCGCGTCAAGGCCGACAACACGGGCGTCGAGACGGCGAACGTCAAGATGTCCATGAACCCCTTCGACGAGATCGCCGTGGAAGAGGCGATCCGCCTCAAGGAGAAGGGTGGCGCGACCGAGATCATCGCCTTTTCCGCCGGGCCGGCGCAGTGCCAGGAGACGATCCGCACCGCGCTCGCCATGGGCGCCGACCGCGGCGTGCTGGTGCAGACCGACGCCGAGCTGCAGCCGCTCGCGGTCGCCAAGCTGTTGAAGGCCGTGGTCGACAAGGAGCAGCCGGGCCTGGTGATCGTCGGCAAGCAGGCGATCGACGACGATTCCAACCAGACCGGCCAGATGCTGGCGGCGCTGCTCGGCTGGTCGCAGGGCACCTTCGCCAACAAGCTCAGCCTCGCCGACGGCTCGGCCGAGGTGAAACGCGAGGTCGACGGCGGGCTGGAGAACATCAAGATCAAGCTGCCGGCAGTGGTCACCACCGACCTGCGCCTCAACGAGCCGCGCTACGCCTCGCTGCCCAACATCATGAAGGCCAAGAAGAAGCCGATCGAGACGCTGGCGCCCGACGCGCTGGGTGTCGACGTCGCGCCGCGGCTCAAGGTCCTCAAGGTCGAGGAGCCGCCCAAGCGCAAGTCCGGCATCAAGGTGAAGACCGTGGCCGAACTGGTCGACAAGCTGAAGAACGAAGCGGGAGTGATCTGATCATGGCCATCCTCGTGGTCGCCGCGCACGACGGCAAGGCCGTCCGCGCCAACGTCGCCAACGCCGTCGCCGCCGCGACGCAGCTCGGTTCGGACGTGCACGTGCTGGTGGCCGGCTCCGGCGCCGGCGAGGCCGCCAAGTCGGCGGCTGCCCTGCAGGGCGTCGCCAAGGTCCTGCAGGCCGAGGATGCGGCCTACACCAACTGGGTCGCCGAGGACATCGCGCCGCTCGTGGTGAAGCTCGCGGCGAACTACAGCCACATCGTCATGGCGGCCGACTCGGTCGGCAAGAACGTGGCGCCGCGCGTGGCGGCCCTGCTCGACGTGGCGCAGGTCTCGGAGGCGATCCAGATCGTCTCGCCCGACACCTTCGTGCGGCCGATCTACGCCGGCAATGCGATGGCCACGGTGCAATCGACCGACAAGATCAAGGTCGTGACCGTCCGTCCCACCAACTTCAAGGCGGTGGTGGGCGGCGGCTCGGCGGCGATCGAGCAGATCGGCGGCGAAGGCAGCAAGGGGTTGTCGAGCTATGTCGGTGCCGAGCTCTCGAAGAGCGAGCGGCCCGAACTCACCTCGGCCAAGATCGTCATCTCGGGCGGCCGCGGTCTCGCCAGCGGCGAGAACTTCAAGCTGCTCGAGGCGCTGGCCGACAAGCTGGGCGCCGGTCTCGGCGCCAGTCGCGCCGCGGTCGATGCGGGCTACGTGCCGAACGACTACCAGGTCGGCCAGACCGGCAAGGTGGTGGCGCCGGATCTCTACATCGCCGTCGGCATTTCCGGCGCGATCCAGCATCTCGCCGGCATGAAGGACAGCAAGACCATCGTCGCCATCAACAAGGACGAGGAGGCGCCGATCTTCCAGGTCGCCGACTACGGCATTGTCGGCGACCTGTTCCAGATCGTGCCCGAGTTGACTGCCGCCGTGGACAAGAAGTAGCGCGGGGTATCGCGTCATGATCAAGCGCATCGGCGTCATCGGTGCCGGCCAGATGGGCAGCGGCATCGCCCATGTCTGCGCGCTGAAGGGCTTCGACATCCGGCTTGCCGACGTCGACGAGCCCCATCTGCAGAGCGGCCTGGACAATATCGGCCGCAACATGGACCGCCAGATCGGCCGCGGCATGATCCGGCCCGAGGACAAGGACGCGGCGTTGAAGCGCATCTCGACCGGCGTCGACTACAAGCAGTTTGCCGACTGCGACCTGATCGTCGAAGCGGCGACCGAGAACGAGGGCGTCAAGCGCGACATCTTCAAGAAGCTGTGCGTCGGCCTGCCGCCCAACGTCCTGTTGGCCACCAACACCTCGTCGATCTCCGTGACGCGTCTCGCCTCGGTCACCGACCGACCCGGCAAATTCATGGGCATGCACTTCATGAACCCGGTGCCGCTGATGGGGCTGGTCGAGCTGATCCGTGGCATCGCCACCGAGGAGGAGACGTTCCGCGCCGTACGCGACGTCGTCGTGCAGCTCGAGAAGAAGCCGGTCAATGCCGAGGACTTCCCCGCCTTCATCGTCAACCGCATCCTGCTGCCGATGATCAACGAGGCGGTTTACGCGCTCTACGAGGGCGTCGGCAACGTGGAAGCGATCGACACCGGCATGAAGCTCGGCGCCAACCATCCGATGGGCCCGCTCGAGCTCGCCGACTTCATCGGCCTCGACACCTGCCTCTCGGTGATGCAGGTGCTGCACGAGGGCCTCGCCGATTCCAAGTACCGGCCCTGTCCGCTGCTGGTCAAGTACGTCGAAGCCGGCTGGGTCGGCCGCAAGGTCAAGCGTGGCTTCTACGACTACTCGGGCGAGCGACCGGTGCCGACGCGCTAGGCGCTCGACGCGTTGTGGGGGGGGGGGGGGCCTGCATGACCAGAAAGTTTCTTCTGCTCGCCGTCGTCGCGGCGATGTCGTTCGCCGCCGTGCCGGTCGCCGTCGCCAACACGGCCTGGGCGCTGGCCGCGCGTGCCGCCCTGAACCGCATCCATCACATGCAGGAGGGCACGCACGATTTCGCAGCGGTCATCATCGAGGCACCGGCCGGCAAGATCTATGAGGTCGCGCTCGAGCACGCCCGCCAGAACCGATCGCTCATGATCCTCATGCAGGACCCGATCGCCCGCCGCCTGCAGGTCGCCGAGGGCGACCGCACCGCCACGCTGCACGTGGTCGAGTTCAGCCCGCAGGTCTCGCAGCTCATGATCGCGGGCACCGCGCGGCCCGGCGAGGGCGGCACCGCCTCGCGCGTCGTCGCCGCCGCCCTGCGCATCTGCGCCGAGATGAAGAAGGAATGCCAGCTCGAGCGCCGCTAGGGGCCCTGGACCGGTTCCAGCTCGCAGAACGTCGCGACAACAAGTCATAGGCAGGCCGGGCCGGGATGGGGGAGAATTGCCCATGCCCGATACAGCCGCCTTCGCCTCGCCGGTCCCCAGCCAGGGCGCCGAGCATTTCGACGTGCTGATCGTCGGCGCCGGAATCTCCGGCGTCGGCGGCGCCTATCATCTCACCCACCAATGCCCCGGCACCAGCTTCGTCGTGCTGGAGGCCCAGGAGAGCTTCGGCGGCACCTGGCTCACGCACAAATATCCCGGCATCCGCTCCGACAGCGACCTCTACACCTTCGGCTACCGCTTCAAGCCGTGGACCAGCGCGCCCATCGCCACGGCCGAGGAAATACTGCGCTACATGGGCGAGGTCATCGAGGAGAACGACCTCGCGCGCCATATCCGCTATTGCCACACCATCGTCACGGCACGCTGGTCGAGCGATGACGCGCGATGGACCATCGAGGGCCGCCGCACCGACACCGGCGAGGCCGTCCGTTTCACGGCCAGCTTCCTGTGGATGTGCCAGGGCTACTACCGCCACTCCGAGGGCTACACGCCGCAATGGCCAGGCATGGAGTCGTTCGAGGGCCGCATCGTCCATCCGCAGACCTGGCCCACCGACCTCGACTACAGGGGCAAGAAGGTCGTCGTCATCGGCTCGGGCGCGACCGCCGCCACGCTCATCCCGGCGATGGCCGGGGACTGCGCCCATGTCACCATGCTGCAGCGCTCGCCGACCTTCTTTCGCGCGGCGCGCAACGCCATCGATCTCGCCGACACGCTGCGCCAGCTCGAGGTCGACGAGACGTGGATCCACGAGATCGTGCGGCGCAAGATCCTGTTCGACCAGTCGGTGTTCACCCAGCGCTCGTTCGACGAGCCGGAGAAGGTGAAGCAGGAGCTGCTGGCCGGCGTGCGCGCCCATCTCGGCCCCGACTACGACATCGCCACGCATTTCACGCCGGGCTATCGGCCATGGCGCCAGCGCATCGCCTTCGTGCCCGACGGCGACCTCTTCAAGGGCATCGCCTCCGGCAAGGCCTCGGTGGTCACCGACGAGATCGAGCGCTTCACCGCCGGGGGCATCCTGCTGAAGTCCGGCAGGGAACTGGAGGCGGACATCGTCGTCACGGCGACCGGCTTCCATCTCAACGTGCTGGGCGACATCGACTTCGAGATCGACGGCCGGCGCCTCGACTTCGCCGAGACCGTTACCTATCGCGGCATGATGTTTACCGGCGTGCCCAACATGGTCTGGGTGTTCGGCTATTTCCGCGCGAGCTGGACCCTCCGATCCGACCTGGTCGCCGACTTCGTGTGCCGTCTGCTCGGCCACATGAAGACGAAGGGCGCACAGCGGGTCGAGGTGGCGCTGCGGCCCGAGGACAGGGACATGAAGCTGCTGCCCTGGATCGACAGCGAGAACTTCAATCCGGGCTATCTCGCGCGCGGCCTGCACCTGCTGCCCAAGTGCGGCGACAAGCGCGAATGGCAGCACACGCAGGATTACTGGAACGAGAAGAACGAGTTCCCGGAGATCGACCTCGACGACGCGGCCTTCGTCTACGGCAAGGCCAGGGTCACGGCCTGATCGACGGCACGATCGTCGGCCGGCGAAACACACGAAACCTTTCGCTGCACCCGCGAAATCGCGGCGCAACGGCCGGCTCCTAAGACGCCCCTCCGTTCGTGGAGGATGCCGTGTACAAGTTCCTGGGCGCCTTGTTCGGCGCCGCCGCCGCCGACCAGTTCTGGACGACCGACGACAAGATCGTGGCGCTGCTCATCGTGATCCTCGCCGTGGTCTGGGTCGCCGTGCCGCCCGGCCGCCCGAACGGAAACCGCTGAGGCGCAGGAGGGTCAGCCGCTCGTTCCCACCGCCGCGTTGATCAACGCCACCGCTTCGGGCTGGTCCCAGTCGGCTTCGCCCTCGAGGCGGCCGAGCTCGCGACCCTGCCGGTCGGCGAGGATGGTGGTCGGCAGCACGGTCGTGCCGGTCGCCTGCATGATCTTGCGGCCCTTGTCGAAGAAGATGCCGAGATTGATCAGCGCCTGCTGCTCGTAGAAGGGCACGACCTTGTCGCGCGACGGACCGTCGAGCGACAGCGGCAGGACGATCAGCTTGTCCTTGCCGACGAGGCCCTGCAGTCGGTCGAGGCTCGGCATCTCCTTGACACAGGGCGCGCACCAGGTCGCCCAGAAGTTCACCAGTAGCACGCGGTCCTTGAAGTCGGAGAACAGCGCTGGCCTGTCTTGGGCGTCGAGGAACTCGAGCGTGGGAAGCGGCTTGCCCGCCTTGGCGCGATCGAACTTCGCGACCGTGCCGGTGAACAGCCTGGGCCCTAGGTCGGCTAATGCCGGGGCGGCAAAAAAAGCCGATGCGCCGGCCAGCAGCGCGCGGCGGCCGATGAGGAAATTCGGGACGGGATGTGCCATAAGCCGCGTTCCTATCAGGATGATTGGCTTCTATTCATGGCACGGAAGAGCGCGAAAGGGCGAGGGGGTCGCAAGGCCAATCCCAATACGATGTGGGGCGGGCGCTACGCGCTCGGTCCGTCCGAGATCATGGAGAAGATCAACGCCTCCATCGGCTTCGACCGGCGGCTCTATGCCCAGGACATCGCGGGCTCGTTGGCGCATGCCGAGATGCTGGTCGCGCAGGGCATCCTGACGGCGGGCGACGGTCGCGCCATCCGGCGCGGCCTGCAGCAGGTGCAGGCCGAGATCGAGAGCGGCAAGTTCAGGTTCTCGACCAGGCTCGAGGACATCCATTTCAACGTCGAGGCGCGGCTCACCGAGCTGATCGGTCCGGCCGGCGGACGACTGCACACCGCGCGCTCGCGCAACGACCAGGTGGCGCTCGACGTTCGGCTGTGGGTGCGCGACACGATCGACCGCTTCGAGCCGATGCTGGCCGACCTGCAGGCTGCGCTGATCGAGCGCGCCGAGCAGCATGCCGCTACCATCATGCCGGGCTTCACCCATCTGCAGACGGCGCAGCCCATCACGTTCGGCCATCACCTGCTGGCCTATGTCGAGATGTTCGGCCGCGACCGCTCGCGGCTCGCCGATTGCCGGCGCCGCCTCAACGAATCGCCGCTCGGCGCGGCCGCGCTGGCCGGCACGCCCCATCCCATCGACCGGGTGAGGACGGCGAGAAGCCTCGGGTTCGACCGGCCGATGGCCAACTCGCTCGATGCCGTCTCCGACCGCGACTATGTCGTGGAGTTCCTGGGCGCGGCGGCGCTCTGCGCCGTGCATCTGTCGCGGCTGGCCGAGGAGATCGTGATCTGGTGTTCCGCGCCGTTCCGCTTCGTTTCGTTGTCGGACGCCTTCACGACGGGCAGCTCGATCATGCCGCAGAAGCGCAACCCCGACGCCGCCGAGCTGACGCGCGCCAAGGTCGGCCGGATCATGGGCGCGTTCGTGGCGCTCTGCACCATCCTCAAGGGCCTGCCGCTCACCTACCAGAAGGACATGCAGGAGGATAAGGAGCCGCTGTTCGACGCAACCGACTCGCTCGAGCTCGGCATCGCCGCCATGGCCGGCATGGTGCGCGACCTCAAGGCCAATCCGGAGCGCATGCGCGCCGTCGCCTCGGCCGACTATTCGGTTGCGACCGATCTCGCCGACTGGCTGGTGCGCGAGGTCGGCCTGCCGTTCCGCCAGGCCCATCACGTCACCGGCGTGCTGGTCGGCAAGGCGGCGGCGAAGGATGTTGACCTGGAAGCACTGTCGCTCGCCGAGATGCGGGCAGTCGAGCCGCGCATCACGAGGGCCGTCTACAAGGTGCTCACGGTCGAAGCGTCGGTGAAGGCGCGCAAGAGCTTCGGCGGCACCGCGCCCGCCAACGTCGCGCGCGCCGCCAAGCAAGCACGGAAGCGATTTCTATGAATTCCTTCGCTTACAGGAACGGCGAGATGCACGCCGAGGGCGTGGCGCTCAAGGCCATCGCGGCGCAAGTGGGCACGCCGTTCTACTGCTATTCGGCCCAGGCTCTGCGCGCCGCCTGGCAGGAGTTCGCCGACGGTATCAAGGGCGTGAACGCCTCGGTCTGCTATGCGCTCAAGGCCAACAGCAACCTCGCCGTCATCAAGCTGTTCGGCGATCTCGGCGCGGGCGCGGACATCGTCTCGGTGGGTGAGATGCGGCGCGCGCTGGCCGCCGGCATCCCGGCCGGGCGGATCATCTACTCCGGCGTCGGCAAGAAGCCGTCGGAACTCGCCGCCGCGCTCGAGGCGGGCGTCGGCCAGATCAACGTCGAGAGCTCGGCCGAGCTCGAGACGCTCAATGCCGTGGCGGGCCAGCTCGGTGTGACGGCGTCCATCACCCTCCGCGTCAATCCCGACGTCGACGCCAGGACCCACGCCAAGATCACCACGGGGCGCAAGGAGAACAAGTTCGGCATCGACATCGACCTCGCCCGCGAGGCCTATGCCCTCGCCGGGCGCCTGCCCAACCTGCGGGTGGTCGGGGTGGCGATGCATATCGGCTCGCAGCTCACCAGCCTGGAGCCGTACCGGGCGGCTATCGCGCGGGTCCGCGAGCTGGTCGGCCAGTTGCGCGCCGACGGCCATCGCGTCGAGCGCTTCGACATCGGCGGCGGGCTGGGGATCGTCTACGCCGACGAGCAGCCGCCCTCGATTTCCTCGTTCCTCGAGGTCGTGATCAAGGAAACCGAGGGCCTGGGCTGCGAGTTGACCTTCGAGCCCGGCCGCCGGCTGGTCGGCGAGGCGGGCGTGCTGGTGAGCGAAGTGATCCTGGTGAAGCCCGGTGTCTCCAAGACCTTCGTCGTCGTCGACGCGGCGATGAACGACCTGATCCGGCCGACCCTGTACGAGGCCTGGCACGACGTCGTGCCGGTCCGGGAACCCCGCCAGAATGCCGCCAAAATCCGTTGCGACATTGTCGGACCGATCTGTGAGTCCGGCGACTATCTGGCACAAAACCGTGATTTGGCCCCGCTGGCTGCCGGCGACCTCATCATGGTACGCTCGGCGGGCGCATATGGTGCGGTCATGGCGTCGACCTACAATAGCCGGCCCCTGGCGCCGGAGGTCATGGTCGATGGCACGCGATTTGCGGTCACGAGGCCACGACCGTCGATCGAGGAGATGATCTCGGCCGAGCGGTTTCCGCCGTGGATGGAATCCGCGAGGAAGTAGCGAGCAGCGAAAGGAAGTCGATGGCGCTCAGCCAAACCACGACGATCGGAGCCCCGGGACTGGAGCGCAAGATCGGCTTGGCGTGGATGGCGCTGGCTTGGGAGCGGCTGTGGCCGCGATCGACGCCGCTGCTGTCCTTTGCGGCCCTGTTCGTCGCGGCGGCGCATCTCGACCTCTTCGCCGGTCTCGATCCCTGGGTGCATAGCGGCTTGCTCGGCACGTTGGCCGTCACCTTCGTGGCGCTCGCCTGGTGGCAGCTGCGCGGCTTCGTATCGCCAAGCCGCGAGGAGGCGGTGCGGCGCCTCGAAAAGGATTCGGGCGTTCCCCATCGGCCGCTCGTCGCCGTGCAGGACACCATGGCGGCGGGCGAAGGCGACGCCATGGCGTCGGCCCTGTGGGAGGCCCATCGCCGACGCGAGGCGGCGCGGCTGGCGGCACTCACCAATGGTCCGGCGCATCCCGGCCTCGCCGTGCTCGATACCTGGGCGCTGCGCTTCCTGCCGTTGCTGGCGCTCGTCGTCGCCGTCGCGATCGCCGGCGGCTGGCGCAACGATCGCATGGCGGCAGCCTTCACGCCCGCTTTTCCGCCGCCGCCGCCGGTGGTCGCCAATCTCTGGATCGCGCCGCCGGCCTACACCGGAAAGGCGCCGATCTATCTCGACATGGCCGACCCCGACAAGCTGCTGCGCGTGCCGGTCGGCAGCAAGCTCGCGGGCTTCGTCGACGACGTGCGCGGCCGCCATCCGCCCAAGCTGGTGATCGACGGCCAGGAGAGCGAGTTCGCCACCGTCGGCAAGGGCAAGTTCCAGATCGAGCGGGTGATCGACCAGGGCACGCAGATCACGCTGCAGGCGCGGGGCGACGCCCAAGCCAGGTGGAAGCTCCATGTCATTCCCGACCTCGCCCCCACCATCGAGTTCGCCCGGCCGATCGCGGTCGACAAGTGGTCGACCAAGATCGAGTACATCGCCGGCGACGATTTCGGCATCACCGGCGTGCAGTTGCAGATCCGCCTGCATGGGTCGGTGCTCGGCGCCGACATGCTGAGCGACGACGAGGAACCGGAGGTGATGCGCGTCGACCTGCCGGTCGCGGGCAACGCCAAGAAGGTCGCCGACACGTTCGTGCGCGATCTCACCAGCTCGCCGTGGGCCGGCCTCAAGGTCACGGTGATGCTGTTCGCCACCGACGCGCTGGGCCAGAAGGGCCGTAGTGCGGTCGAGACGTTCCTGCTGCCCGAGCGCGTGTTCAACGACGCCACGGCGCGCGCCCTGATCGTCCTGCGCAAGGCGCTGACGCGCGACCCCAAATCGCAGCGCCTCGACGTCGTCGACGGCATGCGCATGATCCAGGCCCGCCCGGAGAGCTACCGCGACGATCCGGTGGTGCAACTCGGGCTGAGGCTGGGCGCGGCGCGCCTCGCCCAGAGCGGCGACAAGCCGACCATCGTCGAGAGCCAGAAGCTGCTGTGGGATCTCGCCATGCGTCTCGAGTCGGGCACCCTGTCCGATGCCGAGCGCCAGCTCGAGCAGGCGCGGCAGGAATTGCGCGACGCCATCCAGCGCCAGGCCGGCGACGAGGAGATCGAGCGGCTGATCCAGCAGCTCTACGACGCCATGAACCGCTGGCAGAAGGAGCTGGCGGAGCGCATGCAGGATCCGGAGGAACGTCGCCGCATGCAGGAGCAGGCGGAGAAGATGGATCCCAACAACACCATGACCTCCGATGACCTGCAGAAGATGCTGGACAAGATCCGCGAGATGGCGCGGGAGGGCCGCCGCGAGGAGGCCAAGCGCCTGCTCGAGGAGCTGCGCAAGATGATGGAGAACGCCACGCCGATGATGGCGAACCCCAATCAGCAGCGCCGCCAGGGCCAGCAGCAGGGCCAGCAGGGCCAGGGCAACCAGCAGGGCCGCGAGATGATGAACCAGCTCGACCGGCTGTCGCGGCGCCAGAACCAGCTGCTGGGCGAATCCGAGCGGCAGGGGCGCCAGCAGCAGCAACGCGGTCAGCGCGGCCAGCAAGGCCAGCAGGGTCAACAAGGGCAGCAAGGGCAGCAAGGCCAACAGGGGCAGCAGGGCCAGCAGCCGGGCGACGGTCAGTGGGGCGACAACCAGGGCAGCCAGCAGGAGGGCCTGCGCGGCCAGCTCGGCGATTTCATGCGCAGGCTCGACGAGAACGGCATGGGCATGCCCGAGTCGCTGGGGCGCGCGGAACGTTCCATGCGCGAGGCTGAGGAGGCGCTGCGGCGCGGCGATGCGCGCGACGCCGCCCGCGCCCAGCGCCGCGCGCTCGACAATCTCCAGCAGGGCATGGGCGATCTCGCCGAGCAGATGCGTCAGCGCGGCCCCGGCAACGGCCAGGATATCGCCGAGATCGAGGAGCGCGAGCGGCGCAGCGAGGAACGCGACCCGCTCGGTCGTTCGGACGGCAATTTCGGCGACTCGGTCGATACCGGCGTCGACAAGGTGCCGCTCGAGCTCGAGCGGCAGCGCAGCCGGGAAATCCTCGATGAACTGCGTCGCCGCGCCGGCGAGCAGATGCGTCCCAAGGACGAACTCGACTACATCGACCGGCTGCTCAAGACTTACTGACCGGCTGGTCCGCTACCCCACATCTAGCCCGCGGACTTCTCCACGACCCCGATATAGGGCAGGCCGCGGAAGCGGTGCGCCCAGTCGAGGCCGTAGCCGACCAGGAATTCGTCGCCGCAGCGGAAGCCGACGAAATCGGCCTCCAGCTCGGCGCGGCGTTTTCCCGGCTTGTCGAGCAGCGTGCAGACCCACACCCGGTTGGCGCCGCGCTCCTTGAGGAAGTTCTTGGCGAACCCCAGCGTGAGACCCGATTCGAGGATGTCGTCGACCAGCAGCACGTCGCGGCCGCGCACGTCGTCGACGATGTCGCGCACCACCTTGACGCTGCCCGATGTCTGGGTGGCGGTGCCGTAGCTCGACAGCGTCAGGAAGTCCATCGACCAGTCGGCGCCGGCATGGCTCAGCGCCCGGATCAGGTCGGCGGCGAACACGAAGCTGCCCTTGAGCACGGAGACCACGAGTGTGTCCGCGGGCAGTTTTGCCGCCAGCTCCTTCGCCATCTCGTCGACCCGCATGGCGATCTCGGCGGCCGAGAAGCGAATGGAGACTTTGGGCCGGTCGGGCATGATGCTCCCCGTCAGATGGCGGCGAGTTGCAGAAGAGAACGCAGCGAGCCGGGTAGCTGGGCAGCCAGGTCGTCGCCAAACACGACCAGCCCGGCGATCAGGAGCACGAACGCGACGGCCGCCCCGATCGCGACCTTGACCCAGACCCTGTTCGTCTTGGGCCTGATCAGCGCGGGAAGGGAAGGAGGTCGATCGGACGGCCGGATGATCATGTCCGGCACCGCCGCGCTCTTGGGCGCCTCGGGGCGCACGGTCACAACCTCGATCCAGCGATGTCCGCATCGTGCGCACTGAACGGTCCGTCCCGACGGGCCGATCGCCAGGGGATCGACAGCGTATCGGGCGCGACAGCTGGGACAGGTGACTTGCATGAGGGGCGGAGGGTTTCGCCACTAGATGTGCTTGCCGTCCGACATTATGCCTCTAAAACTGGGGTTACAAGCATGACTGGCCCGACCCTCTGGCTGCGTTCGCTGCTGTTCAATGTCGGTTGGTACGCGGGCACGGCGACGATCGCCGTGCTCGGCGCCCCCATCCTGCTGCTGCCGCGCGCCGCCGTTCGGGCCTGGGCGCGATTCTGGATTCGCTTCTGTCTGTGGTGGCTCGAGGTCACGGTCGGCCTGACCCATCGCGTGAGTGGCCTCGAGCATCTGCCCGGCGGACCGGTGATCATCGCCGCCAAGCATCAGTCGTCCTGGGAGACACTTTCCTTCACCCTGCTCTTTCCCGGCAGCGCCATCGTGCTCAAGCGCGAACTGCTGTTCATCCCCATCGTCGGCTGGGCGATGGCGCGTGCCGGCAACATCGCCGTGGCGCGCGGCGAAGGAGCGGCAGCGTTGCGCAGCCTGCTGCGCCAGGCCCGCCGGACGATCGCCGAGGGCCGCTCGATCGTGATCTTCCCGGAGGGCACCCGTGTCGCCGTGGGTGCCGAGCGGCCGTACCAGGTCGGCGTCGCGGCGCTCTACCGGCAACTCGGCGTGGCGGTCGTGCCGGTGGCGCTGAACTCAGGCGTGTTCTGGGGACGCCGGCGGTTCGTGAAGCGGCCGGGCCTCATCGAAGTGGAAATCCTGCCGCCCATAGCGCCCGGATTGGCGCGCGAGACGTTCATGGCCGCGCTGCGCGAGCGCATCGAGACAGGCACGGCGCGCCTGGTCGCTGGGGAACGAAGCTAGAACAATCCTGTTGATAGTGCTAGGGTGAGATCATGGATTGGGCCCCTATTTCCCAGCGCATTTGGGACATGAAGTATCGCTTCCGCGATCCCTCGGGGGACGCGGATGCCGACATCGACGCGACCTGGTGGCGGGTGGCACGGGCTTTGGCGGCGCCCGAGCGCGAGCCGGCTGTCTGGGCGGCGCGGTTCCATGAGGCCCTGTCGGATTTCAAGTTCCTGCCGGCCGGACGGGTGATCGCCGGCGCCGGCACCGGCCGCACGGTCACGCTCTTCAATTGCTTCGTCATGGGCACGATCCCCGACGACATGTCGGGCATCTTCGAGAACGTGCGCGAGGCGGCGCTGACCATGCAGCAGGGCGGCGGCATCGGGCACGATTTCTCGACCTTGCGGCCTGCCGGCGCGCCGGTGCGCGGCGTCGGCGCCGATGCCTCGGGGCCGCTCTCCTTCATGGATGTGTGGGACTCGATGTGTCGCACCATCATGAGCGCGGGGTCCCGCCGCGGCGCCATGATGGCGACCTTGCGCTGCGATCATCCCGACATCGAGGCCTTCGTCGATGCCAAGCGCGACGCCAAGCGGTTGCGCATGTTCAACGTCTCGGTGCTGGTCACCGACGCCTTCATGAGGGCGGTCGCGGAAGATGCCGACTGGGACCTCGTGTTCGGCGGCAAGGTCTACAAGACCATCAAGGCGCGGGCGCTGTGGGATCGCATCATGCGGGCGACCTACGAATATGCCGAGCCGGGCGTGATCTTCATCGACCGCGTGAACAAGCGGAACAACCTGCATTATTGCGAGACCATCCAGGCGACGAACCCGTGCGGTGAGCAGCCGTTGCCGCCCTACGGCGCCTGCCTGCTGGGCTCGATCAATCTCGGCGCGTTGGTCAACGATCCGTTCGGCCCCAATGCACGCCTCGACATGGAGGCACTGGAGCGGCTGGTGCCGCTCGCCGTGCGCATGCTCGACAACGTGATCGACGTGTCGCGCTTCCCGCTGCCGCAGCAGGAGCGCGAAGCCAAGGCCAAGCGCCGCATCGGGCTCGGCGTCACGGGCCTCGCCGACGCCCTGATCTTCTGTGGCGTGAGGTATGGCTCGCCGCAGGCCGTCGAGCTGGCGCGCGAATGGCTGGCCGCGGTCCAGCGCTTCTCCTATCTCGCCTCGGCCGACATCGCTGCCGAAAAGGGCAGCTTCCCGCTCTACGATCGTGCGCGCTATCTCGCCGGCGACACGGTGAAGGGCCTGCCGGTCGACGTGCGCGAAGCGATCGGGCGCTATGGCATCCGCAACGCGCTGCTCAATTCGATCGCGCCGACCGGGACGATCTCGCTGCTCGCCGACAACGTCTCCTCGGGCATCGAGCCGGTGTTCGCCTTCAGCCATGTCCGCCACGTGCTGCAGCCCGACGGCACGCGCCGCGAGGAGGCGGTCGAGGATCATGCCTTCCGCCTGTGGCGCAAGCTCAAGGGCAATGTCGAGCCGCCGACCGACGTCTTCGTCGATGCCCAGACGCTGGCGCCCGCCGATCACCTCGCCATGCAGGCGGCGGCGCAGGAATTCGTCGACAGCTCGATCTCCAAGACCATCAACCTGCCGAAGGACATCTCGTTCGAGGACTTCAAGCACGTCTACGAGGAGGCCTACGCTACCGGCTGCAAGGGCTGCACGACCTACCGTCCGAACGAGGTGACGGGCGCGGTGCTGGAGGTCAGGTCCAGCCTTCCTGCCGTCGTCGAGCCGATGCGCAAGGATACGGTCGTCTACATCGCCCAGCCGCTCGACCGACCGGAGGATCTGCCCGGCAAGACATACAAGATCAAATGGCCGGGCAGCGACCACGCCATCTACATCACTGTCAACGACGTCATCCAGGACGGCCGCCGCCGGCCGTTCGAGATCTTCATCAACTCCAAGAACATGGAGCACTACGCCTGGACGGTGGCGCTGACGCGCATGATCTCGGCGGTATTCCGCCGCGGCGGCGACGTCTCGTTCGTCGTCGAGGAGCTGAAGGCGGTGTTCGACCCGCGCGGCGGCCAGTGGATGGAGGGCCGCTACGTGCCGTCGCTGCTGGCGGCGATCGGCGGGGTGATCGAGCGCCACCTGATCGAAATCGGCTTCCTCGCGCCGACCGAGACGCCCCGGCCGTCGGACCTGGGCGAGCAGCGCCTGCGCCTCGCGGCGGGACACCGCGAACCGGTCGCGCCCGGCAACGGGGCGCCGGCGTCGTCGCTCGGCCAGTGCCCCAATTGCGGCGCCGCCACGCTCACCCACCAGGAAGGCTGCGATATCTGCCTCAACTGCGGCTACTCTCGCTGCGGCTGACCGGCTGGGCGCGCCAATTCGGCCCTTGATTTAGGGCGGGCGGGGCCGCACATCGGGCCGGGGCAGGAGGTTGGAGCTTATGGGTCGGCGGCTGGTTCTTGCGGTGGGTTTGGCGGTGGCCACGACTATGGCGGCGGCCGGCCTGCCGGCGGCGCTCGCCCAGCCCCTGCCGAACGATCGGACCGACCTCGCCTATAGTTTCGCCCCGCTGGTGAAGCGGGTGTCTCCGGCCGTGGTCAACATCTACACGGCGACCACGGCGCGCGTGCAGCGCCGCCTGCCGTTCCCTTTCCCCGACATGTCGCCGGACGGGAGGCGCCTGCACAACTCCCTCGGCTCCGGCGTTTTGGTGAAGGCCGACGGTCTGATCGTGACCAACGCCCACGTCGTCAAGGGTGCCGACGAGATCAGGGTCGTGCTCGCCGACCGGCGCGAGTTCGACGCCAAGCTGGTGATCCAGGACGAACGCTACGACCTCGCGCTGCTGCGCATCGACACCAACGGGGAGAATTTCCCGTTTCTCGAGTTGCGCGATTCGGACTCGATCGAGGTGGGCGACATCGTGCTGGCGATCGGCAATCCGTTCGGACTCAACCAGACCGTGACGAGCGGCATCGTCTCCGCCCTCGCGCGCTCGGCCGGCGGCGTCAACGATTCGAGCTTCTTCATCCAATCCGACGCCGCCATCAACCCGGGCAACTCCGGCGGCGCCCTGGTGAGCCTCGACGGCCGGCTGATCGGCATCAATACCGCGATCTTTTCCCAGACCGGCGGCTCGGTCGGCATCGGCTTCGCCACGCCGTCGAACATCGTCGCGCGCATGGTGAGCACGGGCGAGGCCGGCGGCCGCATCGTGCGGCCGTGGCTCGGCATTTCCATGCAGCGCATCACCGCCGACCTTGCCGCGGGCCTCGGCCTGCCGCGGCCGGTCGGTCTCGTCGTCAAGGAGGTCTTCGCCAAGGGCCCCGGCGAACGCGCCGGATTGAAGCGCAACGACGTGATCGTGGCGCTGCGCGGCCAGCCGATCGAGGACGAGGCGAGCCTGCGCTTCCGGCTGGCGACGCTCACTGTCGGCGGCACGGTTCCCCTGCGCATCATCCGCGGCGGCAAGGAATTGACCCTGCAGATCCCCTTGATGGCGCCGCCCGAGGATCCGCCGCGAGAGCGTACGACGCTCGGTGGACGCCAGCCCCTGTCGGGCGCCACCGTCGTCAATCTCTCGCCGGCCGTCGCCGAGGAGATGGGCCTCACGGAATGGCGCCCCGGCGTCGCCGTGGTCGAGGTCCAGCCCGGTTCCTATGCCGCGCGTTTCCTGCGTCCCGTCGACATGGTGATGGCGATCAACCAGCGCGAGGTCCGCAGCGTTACTGATCTCAGGGCGAGGATCGCGGAGGGCGTGTCCAGCATCAGTGTCGGCCGCGAGGGCCTGGTTTCGACCATCCAGTTCCGCTGAGCCGTGGCCGAGCTTTTCGCCTCGCTCGCCCCCACGCCGCTGGCCGAGCGGCTGCGGCCCAAGGTGCTGGGTGACATCCTGGGCCAAGACCATCTGCTCGGCCCGGAAGGGCCGTTGGGCCGGATGCTGGCGGCGAAGAAACTCTCCTCGTTGATCCTGTGGGGACCGCCGGGCTGCGGAAAGACCACGATCGCCCG
This sequence comes from Enhydrobacter sp., assembly GCA_025808875.1. Lineage (NCBI taxonomy): Bacteria > Pseudomonadati > Pseudomonadota > Alphaproteobacteria > Hyphomicrobiales > Enhydrobacter > Enhydrobacter sp. The sequence goes on from CP075528.1 coordinate 1,693,740, forward strand.
CCTGCTCGCCGAGGCCACCGATCTCCATTTCGAGCCGCTGTCGGCGGTATTCTCCGGTGTCGCCGACCTGCGCCGCATCTTCGAGGGCGCCCGCGAGCGCCGCCGTGACGGCAAGGGCACGCTGCTCTTCGTCGACGAGATCCACCGCTTCAACCGCGCCCAGCAGGACGGCTTCCTGCCCTATGTCGAGGACGGCACCGTCACGCTGGTCGGTGCCACGACGGAGAACCCGTCGTTCGAGCTGAACGCCGCACTACTGTCGCGCTGCCAGGTGCTGGTGCTGCGCCGGCTCGACGACGTGGCGCTCGCGACGCTGCTCGAGCGGGCCGAGGCGGCGCTGGCCAGGACACTTCCCGTCGACAGCCGGGGGCGGCAGGCGCTGTTCGCCATGGCTGACGGCGACGGCCGGTATCTCATCACGCTCGCCGAGCAACTCTCCCAGATCGGAGAGAAGGGGCCGGTGCCGCCGGAACGGCTGGCGACGCTGCTGCAGAAGCGCGCGCCGCTCTACGACAAGACGCAGGAGGCGCACTACAACCTGATCAGCGCCCTGCACAAGTCGCTGCGCGGGTCGGACGTCGACGCGGCGCTTTACTGGTTCGCGCGCATGCTCGACGGCGGGGAAGATCCCAAGTACATCGCGCGGCGCCTTGTGCGCTTCGCCGTCGAGGATGTCGGCATGGCCGACCCGAGTGCGCTCACGCAGACGCTGGCGGCGTGGGATACCTACGATCGCCTCGGCTCGCCCGAGGGCGAGCTCGCCATCGCGCAGGCGGTGATCTATCTCGGCACTGCGCCCAAGTCGAACGCGGGCTACGCGGCGTTCGGTGCCGCCAAGCGATCGGCCAAGCAACACGGGTCGCTGACGCCACCCATGCACATCCTCAATGCGCCGACCCGGCTGATGAAGGACATCGGCTACGGCAAGGGATATGCCTACGACCACGACACGGAGGAGGGATTCTCCGGCCAGAACTACTTTCCCGACGGCATGGCGCGCGAGGCGTACTACCGGCCCGTCGAGCGCGGCTTCGAGCGCGAGATCCTGAAGCGCCTCGACTACTGGAAGAAGCTGCGCGACAGGAAGAGCTGAAAGTCAGCGGCGCGGCTTTGCCATCCCGCTGACGGCGCGTCCTCCTCGGCATCTATCGAGGTGGAACTGCAACGGTCGCGCGCCGCGCAAATCCGTGCGACCTCAAGAAGGAAAGCAAGTCCTCGGTCGCGCGCCGCTTGAGCTCGGGCGTGCCGCCACCCGCCCGCGCGCCCCTCGTGATGCAGTGAAGACGCGCCCAGGCCTGATACTCCGGCTCGCTCATGGCGCGACCGGCGGCCACCACGAAGTGACGGCCGTCATCCTCGATGAAGTTGCGGCAACACGACCAGTTCTCGGCATCCCTGATGTCGAATAGCGGCCCGATCGACTCCCAGCCGTGATGGGCGCCGGAATAGACCTTCACCTTGATCCGGTCGTTGCCGGTCGTGCGCATGCGCCCGGCATACTCGATGGCGAGAGGAGCCGGCGTGTAGTCGTCGCGACCCGCCAGCATGTAGAAAATCGGTCGGCCGTGGGTGGTCGCATCGCGGTGCTGTGCGGTGGCGCCGGGACAGATGGCGACGTGCAGGTCGAACAGCTGGTCGAAGCCTCCACGCCACTTCTGTCGCACGGCGATGGCCGTGTTCAATGTGGCCACGCCGCCCTTGCTGACACCCATCACGCCGATCCGGCCGGGGTCGATGCGCGGATCGGCCCGCAGGCGGGTGAGTGCCGCGAAGGCATCGCCTTCCATCTGCGCGCCGGACACCAGCGTCTGGTCGGCGACGGTACGGCGCACGCCACGGCCGGTGAAGCTGTCGACGATCAGCGCGGCGACGCCGCCATCGTTGAGGGCCTGTGCATAGAAGTGCTCGCGATGCCGTTGCACGCCGGCACTACTGGTCAGGATCACCATGCATGCAAATGGACCGGCACCGAGAGGTGGGAGATGGAGCGTGGCGGACACGCGCGCCGGCCGACGCGCGGCGGGGTGGTCGAAGGTCAGCGTTTCCAGCGACACCGATTCCATGGACCGACATTAGCTTGTCGCCTAGGTTGCGCACCATGAGCGACAAAGGGGGCGTGCAAACGCGGGCCGTCTCGCATGACGAGGCGGGGCTGCGGCTCGACCGCTGGTTCCATCGCCACTACCCGGCCTTGAGTCACGGTGCGCTGCGGAAGCTCCTGCGCACCGGCCAGGTCCGCCTCGATGGCAGGCGGGCTGACGCCGGCGATCGCGTCGAGCCTGGCCAGGCCGTGCGGCTGCCACCCGGAGTCACCGCCGCCCCGGCGAAGCCCGCACCGCCACGACCGGCCGTGTCGGATCGCGACGCGGCGGAGATGCGACGGCTCGTCGTGCATCGCGACGACCTGGTCATCGCGCTCAACAAGCCGCCAGGGCTCGCGGTGCAGGGCGGCAGCGGCACCGAGCGGCACATCGACGGCATGCTGGACGCCCTGCGTTTCGCCTGCGAGGAACGTCCGCGCCTCGTCCATCGTCTCGACAAGGACACGTCGGGCCTGTTGTTGATCGCGCGCACGGCACAGGCGGCGAAGCGCCTTGCCGAGTCCTTTCGCGACCGCGAGACGGAAAAGCTCTACTGGGCCGTGGTCGTCGGCGTGCCGCCGGGCGTGGAAGGCACCATCGACCTGCCGCTCGCCAAGCGACCGGGTGCGCGCGACCGCGAGACGATGCAGGTCGACCACGAGCAAGGCTTGAAAGCGTTGACCCGCTATCGCGTGCTCGACCGTGCCGGCAAGCGCGCGGCATTGCTGGCCCTTTGGCCGCGCACCGGCCGCACGCACCAGCTTCGCGTCCACTGTGCCGAGATCGGCTGCCCCATCCTCGGTGATCGCAAGTATGGCGGCGAAGAGGCGCTGCTGTCGGCCGTTGCCGACGCCCGCCGCCTCCACCTCCACGCCCGCCGTCTGTCGCTGCCGCATCCCTCGGGCACCGGGCGGCTGGAGATCGAGGCCGAACTGCCGACGCACTTCTCGCGGACCGTCACGGCGCTCGGCCTGTCGGCGACCGGTTCTTGATCGGGAACGGGGGGGATGCGCATTTCCTGGCGATTGCTGATGATCCTCGTCGCGACGGGTGCAGTCGTGGTGACAGCAGCCATCGCCTGGAGTTCGACGCGTGATTTGTCCCGCTACCAGGCGCGGCTGAGCGACCAGATCAGGAAGGCGACCGGCCGCGAACTCGCGACGCGCGTTCCGTTGTCGATCCAGCTCGGACGCGAGCCGGCGCTGGTTGCCGAGGGCGTCACGCTCACCAATGCCTCCTGGGCGGCGCGGCCCGAACTCGCGCGGGTCCGGCGGCTGACGATGCATCTCGATCTTTTCTCGCTGCTGTTGGGGGAAGTGAAGGTCGGGCGAATGCTTCTGGAGGGCGCCGACATCCAGGTCGAGCGCAATGCCGTGGGCGACAGCAACCTCGAGATGCTGCCGCCACCGGACGGTTCGGGCCCTCATCCGCGGGAGAACCGTTCCCTTCGTCTGCGCCCGGATCCGGCATTTCCCTGGATCGGCACCATCGAGGTGCGCGATTCGGTGCTGAGCATCCTGCAGGGGCCCGGCCGCACGCCGGTGACCCTGGAAGTGGCGCAGGCGACGCTGAAGTCGGGCACATCCAGCCAGGCCCTGCAGATCGAGGCGCGGCTCGGCGCGCCAAAGAGTGCCCAGTTCGATTTCAGCGGCAGCATCGGCAGCTTCGACGGCTGGATGCGGGGACAGCCGGGCAACATCGATCTTCAGGGCGGTTTCGACGGCGGCCGGATCAACGTCAAGGGCAACATCGGCGCCAAGGGTACGAACCTTCAGGTCACCGCCGAAGGCTCGGACATTGCCGCCTTCGGGCCGTATATCGAGGTGCCGCTGCCGAGCGGTGGCCCCTATTCGTTGACCGCCAAGGCGCTGACGCTGCGCGGCAACTTCAAGGTCGATCTGCTGTCGCTCAAGGTCGGCGAGAGCGAGATGAGCGGGGAGGCCCTGTTCCGCAGCGATCGACAAGGCGTGCCCAATGTCACGATCAATGTCGACGCGCCCAAGCTCGACATGGCCTGGCTGCGATCGGGCCAGGCCAGGCACCGCGAGGAATCGCCGACGCCGGCGCAACGCCGCCTCGTGCCGTCGGCGCCGTTCTCGGTGACGTGGTTGGGCCGCTCGACGCTCTCCCTGACCGTGCGGGTGGGCGAGATCGTCGGCCTGTCGGGCAAGGTGCAGAACGGCTCGCTCACGCTGGTTTCCGGCGAGAAGCGCTTCGCCTTCAGGGCCGCCGCCTCGATCGGGCAGGGATCGGCGGGATTCGATCTCGTCTACGACCCCGCGGGCCGCACCGGACAGTCGACGCTCTCGGCCACGGCGAGCCGCGTTTCGCTCGAAGACCTGGCGAGTCTTCTCGGGCTCGATGTCGGGCTGAAGGACTCCGTCGCCGATCTCGACGTGCGGTTGCGCGGCGCGGGCCGGACGGTCGGGGATGCGCTGGCGACGGCGAGCGGCACGGTCGAGATGGCCATCACCAAGGGCGTTTGGCCGGAAGGAGACTTGTCCCGGTGGCCGACGGAGACGTTGCGCCTACTGGTGCCGGGCGAGGGAGGTGCTCCGTTCAATTGCCTCGCCGGTCGCTTCGAGGTGTCGGGCGGTATCGCCAATCTGCGCCGGCTGGTCGTCGACACGCCACGCGCGACGTGGGTCGGCGGCGGCTACGTTCATCTGCGCGCCGAAACATGGGAGATGCTCCTGGTGCCGGAGGCGCGCGACGTCCGCAATGCCGCCCTTGCCGTGCCGCTGCAGCTGAAGGGCGGAACCGGCCAGCAGACGTCGGGCAGCCTCGACCCCAACGTCGGCCGCCTCTTGATCGGGCGTGGCGTGGTTCCGAGCCTCGTTGCCGCCCTCGCCCAAGGGGGACGCCAAAGCGGCGCCAATGCCTGTGCGGTGATGGCGCCCAAGGTCGAGGCGCTGCGGCCGGGGCTGCGGGCCCAGCTGCCGGCGCCTCCTGCCCGCAACGCGCCGCGTCGGCCACGATGATCGAGCCGGCGACTTGTCCGCTGTCGGCCGCGACGTGTAATGCCGGCGCGCTCCGGTTGCGATCGGCCGGGTTCCGCATCGTGGTCAGGAGAGTCACAGTCTAGCATGAAGCGCTTCTACAGGGATGTGACGATCGACAGTGGCCCGTCCGGCTTTCGCGTCCTGCTCGACGACAGGCCGATGCGAACGCCCGCCAAGGCGGAACTCATATTGCCCACGCGCCGCCTTGCGGAAGCGATCGCGGCCGAATGGCGGAACGTTCCCGACAAGGCCGAAGTGAAGGTGGCGCACCTGGCCCTGACCCGGCTTGCGACGACCGGCATGGACCGTGTGACGCCCCAGCGCGAGGCGGTCATCGGCGATACCGCCAAGTACGCCGGTTCGGATCTTCTGTGCTACCGCGCGACCGACCCGGAAAGCCTGGTGAAGCGCCAGCACGAGGCCTGGCAGCCGCTGCTCGACTGGGCTGCCCGCCGGTATGGCGCGCCGCTGGTCGTTGCGGCCGGCACGAGCTTCGTGACGCAATCCGCCGATTCCGTGAGCCGTTTGACGGCGGCGGTGGCCGGGCATTCCGATCTGGCGCTGTCGGCGCTCTACAATCTCACGCATGTCTGCGGCTCGCTGGTGATCGCGCTGGCCGTGGCCGAGGGCCGTCTGTCGGCGGAGACTGCGTTCGCCGTCGCGCAGCTTGACGAGCTGTACCAGATCGAGCGGTGGGGTGACGATCCGCTGGCGCTCGAGCGCCGCACCGGCATAAGGAACGACATCGAAGCAGCGGCGCGGTTCCTCGCGCTGCTCGAGGACGCGCGACGGAAAGGGTGATCATGTCTGCCGGCAAGAAATTTCGCGAGATCCTCGCCAGGAACGGCCTCGTCGAGGCGATGGCGGCCCACAGTCCGCTCTCGGCCATGCTCGTCGCCGAGGCCGGCTTCGACGCCATCTGGGCCTCGGGCTTCGAGCTCTCCGCCATGTACGGCGTGCCCGACGTCAGCATCGTGTCGATGACCCAGCATCTCGACATGACGCGCGCCATGGTCGATCGCTCCGGCCTGCCAGTCGTCGCCGACATCGACACCGGCTTCGGCAACGCCATTAACGTGCTCTACGCGATCGAGCAGTACGAGCGCGCCGGCGCGGCGGCGATCGTCATGGAGGACAAGAGTTTCCCCAAGGTCACCAGCCTGATCGCCGGCGGCCGGCAGGAGATGGTCCGCATCGAGGAGTTCCAGGGCAAGATCGAGGCGGCGCGCACGGCGCGTAGGAACCAGGACTTCGTCATCGTGGCGCGCACCGAGGCGCTGATCGCCGGACTCGGGCAGGACGAGGCGCTGAAGCGCGCGCGCGCCTACGAGGCGGCCGGTGCCGATCTGATCCTGGTGCACTCCAAGCAGAAGACGCCCGACGAGATCGAGGCCTTCGTCGGGGCCTGGGATGGCAAGGCGCCGATCGCCCTGGTGCCGACGGCCTATCCGCAGATGGACGTGGCGCGCGTGAAGGCGCTCGGGAAGATCGGGCTCCTGATCTGGGGCAACCACGCGATCCGGGCGTCGGTCGGCGCCATGCGCAAGACTTTCGCCCAGATCCGGCGGGAAGGCGGCATTGCCGGCGTCGAGGCGAGCATCGCCACGGTCGACGACGTGTTCGAATTGCAGGGCATGGGCAGGGTGAAGACCGACGAGAAGCGGTTTCTGCGCTGACAAGCGACGCAAACTGGCCCTAAAACGGACCTCGTGAGCCGGAGTCATTGAATGCAGAAGATGTTGGAAGAGCTGGAACGACGGCGCGCCAGCGCGCGGCTGGGCGGCGGCGAGCGCCGCATCGAGGCGCAGCACGCCAAGGGCAAGCTGACGGCTCGTGAACGCATCGATGTTCTGCTCGATCCCGGTTCGTTCGAGGAATACGACATGTTCGTCGAGCACCGCTCGATCGATTTCGGCATGGAGAACCAGAAGGTTCCCGGCGACGGCGTGGTGACGGGGCACGGCACCGTCGATGGCCGGCTGGTCTATGTCTTCAGCCAGGATTTCACGGTGTTCGGCGGCGCCTTGTCGGCCATGCACGCCGCCAAGATCTGCAAGATCATGGACACGGCGATGAAGGTCGGTGCGCCGGTGCTCGGCATCAACGACTCGGGCGGGGCGCGCATCCAGGAAGGCGTCGACTCGCTCGCGGGCTACGCCGACGTCTTCCAGAGGAACGTGCTGGCCTCGGGCGTGATCCCGCAGATCTCGATGGTGATGGGGCCGTGCGCCGGCGGCGCGGTCTATTCGCCGGCCATGACCGACTTCATCTTCATGGTGAAGGACAGTTCCTACATGTTCGTCACCGGTCCCGACGTGGTGAAGACCGTGACGCACGAGACGGTGACGCAGGAGGAACTGGGCGGCGCGCTCACCCATACGCAGAAGTCGGGTGTCGCCGACCTCGCCTTCGAGAACGACGTCGAGGCGCTGTTGCAGCTGCGCCGCTTCGTCGGCTTCGTCCCGAGCAGCAACCGCGAGAAGGCGCCGGTCCGGACGACCCACGATCCGGTCGATCGCGACGACCCGTCGCTCGACACATTGGTGCCGGACAATCCCAACAAGCCCTACGACATCAAGGAGCTGATCCTGAAGGTCGTCGACGAGGGCGACTTCTTCGAGCTGTCGCCGGAATACGCCGGCAACATCGTCGTCGGCTTCGGGCGCATGGCCGGCAAGACGGTCGGCTTCGTCGCCAACCAGCCGATGGTGCTGGCGGGCTGCCTCGACATCGATTCCAGCCGCAAGGGCGCTCGCTTCGTGCGCTTCTGCGACGCCTTCAACATCCCGATCGTCACCTTCGTCGATGTGCCGGGCTTCCTGCCGGGCACGGCGCAGGAGTACGGCGCCATCATCAAGCACGGCGCCAAGCTGCTCTACGCCTATGCCGAAGCCACGGTGCCCAAAGTCACCGTGATCACCCGCAAGGCCTATGGCGGCGCCTACGACGTCATGGCCTCCAAGCACCTGCGCGGCGACGTGAACTACGCCTGGCCGGGCGCCGAGATCGCGGTGATGGGCGCCAAGGGGGCGGTCGAGATCATCTTCCGCTCCGATATCGGCGATTCCGGCAAGATCGCGGCGCGCACCGAGGAATATCGCCAGAAGTTCGCCAATCCCTTCGTCGCCGCCAATCGCGGCTTCATCGACGACGTGATCATGCCGCATGGCACCCGGCGGCGGATTTGCAGGGCGCTCGCCACGCTCGAGACCAAGCGGCTCGAGAACCCGTGGCGCAAGCACGGGAACATTCCGCTGTGACGGGGCCGCTGTGAGCCTGTCGCCGGAGGAGCGCATGCGGCGGGGCAGGGCGGTGCGCAAGCACGTCATCGTCGCCCTGTTCACGCTGCTGGTGCTGATCGCGGTCAACGCCCTGTTCAGCCGCCGCTATCCCTGGTGGCTTTGGGTGCTGATCGCCTGGATGCCGCTGATCGCGGGCCACACGGCCTGGGCAATGGGCCTATTCGATCGCAACAAAGAAGGATCGTGAGGATGGCTGCCAAGAAAAAGGTTGCGGGGAAATCGAGCAAGGCCGCAGCCGCGGCGCGCGACGGCAGGCCGCCCTTCGACAAGATCCTGGTGGCCAATCGCGGCGAGATCGCCTGCCGCGTCATCCGCACGGCGCGCCGCATGGGCATCAGGACCGTGGCGGTCTACTCCGAGGCCGACGCCGACGCCCTGCACGTGCGCGAGGCCGACGAGAAGGTCTTCATCGGTCCTCCGCCCGCCGCACAATCCTACCTCCTGATCGACAAGATCGTCGCCGCCTGCAGGAAGACCGGCGCCCAGGCGGTGCATCCGGGCTACGGCTTCCTGTCCGAGAAGGAGGCTTTCCAGAAGGCCCTCGCCAAGGCCGGAATCACCTTCATCGGGCCCGACGCCCACGCGATCTACGCCATGGGCGACAAGATCGAATCCAAGAAGCTCGCGCAGAAGGCGGGCGTCAACACCGTGCCGGGCCATCTCGCGGCCATCTCCGGGCCGGACGAGGCGGTGAAGATCGCGGGCAGGATCGGCTATCCGGTGATGATCAAGGCGTCGGCCGGCGGCGGCGGCAAGGGCATGCGCATCGCCTACAACGACGCCGAGACCAGGGAGGGCTTCGTCTCGGCGAGCAACGAGGCGAGGGCGTCGTTCGCCGACGACCGGGTCTTCATCGAGAAGTACGTCGAGGAGCCGCGCCACATCGAGATCCAGCTCATCGCCGACGGCCACGGCAACTGCGTCTATCTGTGGGAGCGCGAGTGCTCCATCCAGCGCCGCCACCAGAAAGTGATCGAGGAGGCGCCGAGCCCGTTCCTCGATGCGAAGACGCGCAAGGCCATGGGCGAGCAGGCGGTCGCGCTCGCCAAGGCGGTCAAATACAAGAGCGCCGGCACGGTCGAGTTCATCGTCGACAAGAATCGCAAGTTCTACTTCCTCGAGATGAACACCCGCCTGCAGGTCGAGCATCCCGTGACCGAGCTGATCACCGGCCTCGATCTGGTCGAGCTGATGATCCGCGTCGCCGCCGGCGAGAAGCTGCCGTTCCAGCAGAAGGACGTGAGGCTCGACGGCTGGGCGATCGAGGCGCGCCTCTATGCCGAGGATCCGTTCCGCAACTTCCTGCCCTCGACCGGCCGCCTGGTGAAGTACCGCCAGCCGCCGGCGGGGCACGACGTGCGCGTCGACACGGGTGTCTACGAGGGCGGCGAGATCTCGATGTTCTATGACCCGATGATCGCCAAGCTCTGCACCCACGGCAAGACGCGCAACGCCGCGATCGGCCGCATGCGCCGCGCGCTCGACGAGTTCTACGTCCGCGGGGTGTCGCACAACGTGCCGTTCCTGGCGGCGCTGATGGCGCATCCGCGCTTCGTGGCCGGCAAGCTCACCACCAACTTCATCGCTGAGGAATTCAGGGGCGGTTTCACGGCGGCGCATCTGCCGCCGCGCGATCCGGCGGTGCTGGCGGCGGTTGCCGCCGTCATCGACCGGACCGTCGCCGATCGCACCGGTTCCGGCGGCGCCGGGCGGGTCGTCATGCTCAACCGCGAACCGATTGCCCTGAACGTGGGGCGCGACGGCGCGGCGTTCGCCGTCGAGGTCGGAGGGCGCGCCATTGCCATTGCGACCGATTGGGCGCCTGGAGATTCCCTGCTTCATGCCAAGGTCGACGGCGAGGCGATCGCAGTGCAGGTCGATGTCGCGGGCTCCGGCTGGAGGCTGAGTCACGCCGGAGGCCAGGCCGAGGCGCTGGTGCTGACGCCGCGGCAAGCCGAACTCTACGCGCTGATGCCGATCAAGACGGCGGCCGACACGTCGAAGTTCCTGCTGTCGCCGATGCCGGGATTGCTTGCCTCGATCGCGGTGAGCGAGGGCCAGGAGGTCAAGGCCGGCGAGGCGCTGGCGGTGGTCGAGGCGATGAAGATGGAGAATGTGCTGCGCGCCACCCAGGACGGCACGGTGAAGACCCTGCACGCCAAGGCCGGCGACAGCCTGCGCGTCGACCAGAAGATCATCGAGTTCGCCTGATCCGATGGCGCTGCAGGCCCGACTCACGATCACGGGCCGGGTCCAGGGCGTCGGCTACCGCGACTGGACCATGGCGATGGCCCGGCGCCTCGGCTTGAGCGGCTGGGTGCGCAACCGCAGCGACGGCTCTGTCGAGGCGCTGGTCGTGGGCGAAGACACGGCCGTGGGCCGCATGATCGAGGCCTGCCGGCGAGGCCCGCCGGCGGCCCGGGTGGACGCGGTCGACGTGGAGCCGCTCGATCTCGACGTGCTGCCCGAAGGCTTCACGCAGCGACCGACGGCTTGATCGGAGCTCCGAATACTTCATCGAAGGTCTCGGCCAGGGCTGCGTCGAGATCCATCATGGTGACGGGCAGGCCGAGATCCACCAGCGACGTCACGCCATGGCCCGCGATTCCGCAGGGCACGATGCCGTCGTAGTGGCCGAGGTCGGGTTCGACATTGATCGAGATGCCGTGGAACGACACCCAGTGGCGGATGCGCACGCCGATGGCGGCGATCTTGTCCTCGCGGCCGGGCCGAGCGACCCAGACGCCCACGCGGTCGGTGCGGCGCTCGCCCTTCACGTTGAAGCGGCCCAGCGCCCGGATCACCCATTCCTCGAGGTCGGAGACGTAGCGTCGTACGTCCTGCCGACGGGCGCGCAGATCGAGCATGACGTAGGCCACCCGTTGGCCCGGTCCGTGATAGGTGTATTGCCCGCCGCGTCCCGCGACATGCACGGGAAAGCGCATCGGCTGCAACAGGTCCTGCGGTCTGGCGCTGGTGCCGGCGGTGTAGAGCGGCGGATGCTCCAGCAGCCACACCATCTCGCGCGCGCGCCCGCCGTGGATGTCGGCAACGCGCGCCTCCATCGCGGCCAGCGCCTCGGGATAGTCGACCGGGGCTTCGGAAATGCGCCACTCGGGCTTGGTCATTGCGGCAAATTCGGCGCTTCCGGGCCGGGGTGCAATGGGCTTGCTTGCCACTCGGGGGGGTATTTGGTATCCCCCGCCCCGTCGAATCCGGCGCGGCCGTGGCGGAATTGGTAGACGCGCTAGCTTGAGGTGCTAGTGCCGCGAGGCGTGGAAGTTCGAGTCTTCTCGGCCGCACCATCATCGCCGGATATCGATCGAAAAGGTGACGCGCAAAGCCGCCGATTGGCGGCCCTTTTTGTTGTGGGGGGACGAGCTTGGCGGACGAACTCACCGACGGCGCGCTCCGGTACCATCGCATCCCCCGACCCGGGAAGATCGAGGTCGTCCCGACCAAGCCCTTGGCGACTCAGCGCGACCTGTCGCTCGCCTATTCGCCGGGCGTCGCCGCCGCGTGCAACGAGATCGTGCGCGATCCGTCCACCGCCGCCGAGCTGACGGCGCGCGGCAATCTCGTCGCGGTGGTGACCAACGGCACGGCCGTGCTCGGCCTCGGCCCGATCGGCCCGCTTGCCGCCAAGCCGGTGATGGAGGGCAAGGGCGTCCTGTTCAAGAAGTTCGCCGGCATCGACGTGTTCGATCTCGAGCTTGCCGAGATCGACCAGGACAAGCTGGTCGAGATCGTCGCCGCGCTCGAGCCGACCTTCGGCGGCATCAATCTCGAGGACATCAAGGCGCCCGAGTGCTTCCACGTCGAGCAGAAGCTGCGCGAGCGCCTGCGCATCCCGGTCTTTCACGACGATCAGCACGGCACCGCGATCATCGTCGGCGCCGCCGTCCTCAACGGACTGTCGCTGGTCGGCAAGGACATCGCCAGGGTCAAGCTCGTCGTCTCGGGCGCCGGCGCGGCGGCGCTGTCCTGCCTCGGCCTGCTCGAGCGGCTCGGCCTGCCGCGCGAGAACATGTGGGTCACCGACATCAAGGGCGTGGTTTGGAAGGGCCGCAACGAACTGATGGACCCCTGGAAGGAACGCTACGCGCGCGAGACCGACGCGCGCGCCCTGGCCGAGGTGATCGATGGCGCCGACATCTTCCTGGGGCTGTCCGCCGGCGGCGTGCTGAAGCGCGACATGGTTGCCAGGATGGCGGCCCGGCCGCTGATCCTGGCGCTCGCCAATCCGACCCCCGAGATCGCCCCCGAGGACGTGGCGGCGGTGCGCGACGATGCCATCATGGCGACGGGACGCAGCGACTATCCGAACCAGGTCAACAACGTCCTCTGCTTCCCGTACATCTTCCGCGGGGCGCTCGATGTCGGCGCGCGAACGATCAACGACGAAATGAAGATCGCCTGCGTCAGGGCACTGGCCGAACTGGCCCGCAAGGAGCCGTCGGACGTGGTCGCCCGCGCCTTCGGCGAGCAGATCGGCGGCTTCGGACCCGACCAGATCATCCCCAAGCCGTTCGATCCGCGTCTGATCGTCGAGCTCGCGCCGGCGGTTGCGCGGGCGGCGATGGACAGCGGCGTGGCGACCCGGCCGATACAGGATTTCGAGGCCTACCACGATCAGCTGCAACAGTTCGTCTTCAAGTCGGGGCTGGCGATGCGGCCGGTCTTCGAGCACGCGCGCAACGCGCCCAAGCGGGTGATCTTCAGCGCCGGCGAGGACGACCGCGTGCTGCGCGCCGTGCAGATCATGCTGGACGAGCGTGTCGTCAAGCCGATCCTGATCGGCCGGCCCGACATCGTCCGTCGCCGCGCCGAGCGGCTCGGACTGCGCTTCCAGCCGGGCACCGACGTCGAACTCGTCGATCCGTCCGACGACCCGCGCTACGAGCGCTACTGGCGCACCTATCACGAGATCATGGAGCGCCGCGGCGTCACCGAGCCGACCGCCAAGAACCTCGTGCGCACCAGTCCCACTCTGATCGGCGCGCTGGCGGTCCGGCTGGGCGACGCCGACGCCATGATCGCGGGCGCCTACGGTCGCTTCCGCACCCATTTCAACCACGTCCGGGACGTCATCGGCACGCGCGAGGGCGTCAGCCACATGGCGGCGCTCAGCCTGCTGGTCATGCCGACGCGCTCGCTGTTCATCGCCGACACCTATGTCAACGCCGATCCCGATCCGGAAACGCTGGTCAACATCACGCTGCTCGCGGCCGACGCCGTGTTGCGCTTCGGCATCCAGCCCAAGGTGGCGCTGCTGTCCCATTCGAGCTTCGGCAGCTCCGACCATCCCTCTGCCCGCAAGATGGCCGAGGCGGTGAGAATGCTGCATGCCCGTGCGCCGACGCTCGAGGTCGACGGCGAGATGCATGGCGATGCCGCCCTCGATCCGGAGGTCCGCGGCAACGTCTTTCCGCGGTCGCGGCTCAAGGAAGCGGCCAACCTGCTGATCTGCCCATCGCTCGACGCCGCCAACATCGCCTTCAATCTCCTGAAGAATGCCGCCGACGGCCTGCATGTCGGCCCGATGCTGCTCGGCACCGCGCAGCCCGCGCACGTGCTGACGCCGTCGGTCACGGCCCGCGGCATCCTCAACATGGCCGCGCTCGCCGTCGTCGAGGCCCAGCGCCTCGCCGAGGCGCGGGGATGAGCCGCGAAGACGCCCTCGACGAGGTCTCGCCGGAGCTGATCCGGCACATCGAGGAGTCGCTTGCCGCCGGACGGGGCGAGGAACTGCGTGTCGCGCTGGCCGACCTCAGTCCGTCCGGCCAGGCGCAGGTTCTCGAGCAGGTGTCGGAGCCCGAGCGCGAGGCGCTCGTGGCGCTGCTCAAGCGCGATCTCGATCCCGAGATGCTGACCGAGCTCGACGAGGAAGTGCTCGAGGACGTTCTCGACCAGCTCGACAGCAAGGACATCGCCGCGGTCGCCGCCAGGCTTGAGGCGGACGACGCGGCGACGATCCTGCAGGAACTGCCGGAGGACGAGCGCCGCGAGGTGCTCGCCGAGCTGCCGGCCGAGGAGCGCGCCGAGATCGAGCAGGCACTGGCCTATCCGGAAGACAGCGCCGGCCGCCTGATGCAGCGTTCGCTGGTCAAGGTGCCGGACGGCTGGAGTGTCGGCGAGGTCATCGACCATTGCCGCGAGGCGCAGGACCTGCCGGACGACGTCTACGACATCTTCGTCGTCGATGGCGTCGGGCGCTTGCGGGGCTCCGTGCCGCTGGGACGCATGCTGCGCACCCGCCGCCCTGTGCCGATCCTGGAAATCGTCGATCCCGACATCCCGTCGGTGCCGGCGACGGCCGCCCAGAACGAGGTGGCGCACCTCTTCCGCGACAAGAATCTCGTCTCCTGTCCGGTGGTCGACGAGCAGGGGCGCCTGCAGGGCGTCATCATGGTCGACGACGTGGTCGACGTCATTGACGAGGAAGCCGAGGAGGATCTGCTCAAGATGGGCGGCGTGGGCGCCGACGACATGCATGCAGACACGGTGCGCACGGCGACGCGCCGGGCGCCGTGGCTGATGCTAAACGTCGCGACCGCCCTGGTGGCGTCGGTCGTCATCGGCCAGTTCGAGCACGCCATCGAGAAGATCGTCATTCTCGCGGTGCTCATGCCCATCGTCGCCTCGATGGGCGGTAACGCCGGCATCCAGACCGTGACCGTCACCGTGCGCGCCCTCGCCACGGCGGACCTGACGGCCACCAATGCCCTGCGCTTCATCGCCAAGGAAGCGGCGGTCGGCGGCCTCAACGGCTTGCTGTTCGCTTCGGTCTTGGCGGTAGGCGTCGTGCTGCTGTTCGGCGATTGGCGGCTCGGCGCGGTGATCGGCGCGGCGATGATGTTCAATCTGCTGGTCGCCGCGCTCGCCGGCGCGCTCATCCCGTTGGGACTCAGGAAGCTTGGCGTCGACCCCGCCGTGTCCTCAACGGTGTTCCTGACGACCGTGACGGACGTGATCGGCTACGTGGCCTTCCTCGGCCTGGCGACGATCGTCCTGCTCTGATCGCCCGGCTGCTCAGCGGACGAACGCGAGCCGATCGTCGCCCGCCGCCGCGTCCCGCACGGCCGATGCGATCTCGCTCTCGGCGTTGCTGCGCCAGGCGAGGATCACGCGGCGCTCGAGCACGACCTCGCGGATCTCCGCGGCCTCCATGCCGGCCCGCAGCAGGCTACGCGGCATCAGGCTCACTCCCAGCCCTGCCAGCACGGCTTCCGCGCAGCGTTCCTCGTCGGACGAGCGCAGGACGACACGCGGTCGGACACCTTCCGCGGAGAAATGCTTCTGTGCGTCGTCATGCGCCTCGCAGGCGGCGCGCAGGATGAAGGGCGCGTCGGCCAGTTCCCGCACCGACCAGCGATCGCGGGTGGCCTGGCGATGGCTCGAGGCGGCGGCGAGCACGTAGGGTTCGCGCACGAGGGACAGGGCGTTGTCATCGAGTGGCGTTTCGCGGCTCGCAAAGAGCGCGACGTCGCAGCGCCCGCGCCGCCAGCGCTCGCGCACAGCGTCGGCGGTGCCTTCGGATATTTCCACGTCGAACGATACACGGCGCTGCGCCTCGGCGATCCACCGCATCGCCTCGCCAACCGCCAGTGTCGATCCGACCGCGATCCTGACGAGCCGTTGGCGCGGGCTCGAGCGCTGCTCGGCCCGTGCTTGCCGCCATTCCTCGATCATCGCGCGGGCATGGGGCAGCAGGCGCTGGCCCGCGACGGTGAGGGTGGCGGGCCGGCCGCGATCGACCAGGCGGCCACCGACTTCCTCCTCGAGCCGGGCGATACCGGCGGAAAGGGTCGGCTGGGTGACATGGCAGCGCTGCGCCGCCGCCGTGAAGCTCGAGGTCTCGGCCAGGGCGAGGAAATAGCGCAGGAACGCCAGGTTCATCGCCGATAGATAATGGCGATGAAGTGAACAGAAACAATCGATTTTTCCTATTATTCATTCCGCGCTATCGATACCCGATGTCCAATCTGTCATTCGCCCGTCGCGACGGCATCGCCGTCGTCACGCTCGCCCGGCCGCCCATGAACACCATGGACGCCACGCTGCTCGAGGAACTCGCCGCCCTGTTCGAGAGGCTGGCCGCCGAGGAAGCCGTGCGGGCGGCGGTGATTGCCGCCGAGGGGCGCGCCTATTCGGCGGGCCTCGACCTCAAGTCGGTGCCCGACCTCGACAAGCCGGGGCAGCGCCGCTTGATCCGCGCGCTCAACGACGGTTTCGGTTCGCTCTACGCCTGGCCCAAGCCGCTGGTCGCCGCCGTCAACGGCCATGCCATCGCGGGTGGTCTGATCCTCGCGCTCTGCGCCGACTGGCGGGTCGTGGCCGACGTGCCGCTGCAGGCCAGTCTCGCGGAGGTGCGGGTGGGCGTCACCTATCCGGTCGCTGCGCTCGACGTCGCGCGCTCGGAGCTGGCGCCTTCTGCCGCGCGACGCCTGGTCCTGCTCGGCGAATCGCTCGATGCGCGACAGGCCATGTCGCTCGGCGTCTTCGACGAATGCGTGCCGGTTGGCGAGCTTGCCGGGCGCGCCCTCGCCGCGGCGCGACGTCATGCCGAGCTGCCGCCGCAAGCCTTCGCCACGATCAAGAGCGAGCTGCGGTCGGCGGCGTTGACGCGCATCGCCGCGGCGCGGCTCGGCAGCGGCGAGCCGCGTTTCGCCGCCTGGCTCGGCGAGGAGATGCGCCATGCCGCCGCGGCCGCGTTGCGCGGTGCGGCATGATCGCAACGGCTTCGCGCCGGCTGCGGAGCGCGCTATCGTGTCGTCGATGAAGGCTGATCGGGGGCGGGCCCGGGATCGGCGAGGACGCTAGGAAAGGCACCATGATTCCCAACGCCATGCCGCCCTTCGATTTCGGATTGGGCGAGACCGCCGATGCGCTGCGCGAGCAGGTCCAGCGCTTTGCCGCCGATCAGGTCGCGCCGATCGCGGCGGAGCTCGACAAGACCGACCGTTTCCCGCGCGAGCTGTGGCCGCGGATGGGCGAGCTCGGCCTGCACGGCATCACGGTCGAGGAGGAATATGGCGGCTCGGGCCTCGGCTATCTCGAGCACGTCGTCGCCGTCGAGGAGCTGAGCCGCGCCTCGGCCGCCGTGGGCCTGAGCTACGGCGCGCATTCCAATCTCTGCGTCAACCAGATCAGGCGCAACGGCAGCGACGACCAGAAGCGCCGCTTCCTGCCTGGGCTGATTTCGGGCGAGCATGTCGGCAGCCTGGCGATGAGCGAATCGGGCGCGGGATCCGACGTCGTGTCGATGAAGCTGCGCGCCGACAAGAAGGGCGACCGCTACGTGCTCAACGGCACCAAGATGTGGATCACCAACAGCCCGGACGCGCAGGTCGTCGTCGTCTACGCCAAGACCGACCCGAGTGCCGGACCGCGCGGCATCACCGCCTTCATCGTCGAGACAGACGCCAAGGGCTTCAAGGTGGCGCAGAAGCTCGACAAGATGGGCATGCGCGGCTCCTCGACCGGCGAGCTGGTGTTCGAGGATTGCGAGATCCCCGAGGAGAACGTGCTGGGCGCCGTCGGCAAGGGCGTCAACGTGCTGATGAGCGGGCTCGACTACGAGCGCGCCGTGCTGGCGGCCGGGCCGCTCGGCATCATGCAATCGGCGATGGACATCGTGATCCCCTACGTCCACGAGCGCCGCCAGTTCGGCCAGCCGATCGGTGAGTTCCAGCTCGTGCAGGGCAAGCTCGCCGACATGTACACGACGATGAACGCCTGCAAGTCCTATGTGTATGCCGTCGCCAAGTCGTGCGATCGCGGCCAGACCACGCGCAAGGATTCCGCCGGCGCGATCCTCTACGCGGCCGAGAAGGCGACCCAGGTGGCGCTCGACGCCATCCAGCTCCTGGGCGGCAACGGCTATATCAACGACTATCCGACCGGCCGCCTGCTGCGCGACGCCAAGCTCTATGAGATCGGCGCCGGCACCAGCGAGATCCGCCGCATGCTGATCGGACGCGAGCTGTTCGCCGAAACGGCGTGATTGACACGCGAGCGGGTTCTTCCGTACACACTGTGTACCTAAGAACCATGCCGCGTTATCTCACCGAAAAGGACATCGCCGACTTCCGCGCCGAGCTGTGCCAGGTCGCGACGGAGCGGTTTGCCAAGCACGGCTACGAAGGCGTCACCATGCGCCAGCTCGCGGAGGCGCTGGGCTGCAGCCCCAAGACGCCGTACCGCTACTTCAAGGACAAGGCCGACATCCTCGCCACGGTGCGCGCGCAGGCCTTCGCCAAGTTCGCCGACGCGCTCGAGGCGGCCGCAAAGGGCCCTGTCGAAGGGCAGGGACGGCGCGTGACGGACGCCTATGTCGCTTTCGCGCTCAGGAACCCGCATGCCTATCGCATCATGTTCGACATCGACGCGCCGGTCGACGAGAAGCATCCGGAGCTCGGGCCGGCGGCGAAGCGGGCGGCGCGCTACATCACGCGCGGCGCCGAGCAGATGGCGGCGGCCGGCCTGATCGGCGTCGATCCGCAGCTGTTCGGCTGGTCGACCTGGGCGGCGCTGCACGGCATCGTCATGCTGCACCAGTCGGGCATGCTGACGCACGGACCCGACCACAGGAAATTGTCGGCCTTCGTCGGCGCGACGATGTTCAAGGGAGCGAAGCGATGACACCGGGCGTGACCGCGGGCGAGCGCTTCCGCAGCTGGGCCGACATCCAGGCCAACGCCGCGCGCGCCGCCGGCGGGCTGGCCGCGCTGGGCGTCGGCGAGGACGACAGCGTGGCGATCATGCTGCGCAACGACTTCCCCACCTTCGAGGCCAACATGGCGGCCTCCCAGCTCGGCGCCTACGCCGTGCCGATCAACTGGCATTTCACGCCGGAGGAGGCGGGCTACATCCTCGCCGATTGCGCCGCCAAGGTGCTGGTGATCCATGCCGACCTGCTGGCGCGGATCGCGCCAGGCGTGCCGGCCGGGGTGACGGTGCTGGTCGTGCCGACACCGCCGGAGATCGGCGATGCCTATCAGGTGCCTGCGGAGAGGCGAACGCTGCCGGCCGGCGTCGAAGCCTGGGAGACGTTCGTCGCCCGCAGCGCCCCGAACGCCGCGCCGCCCAGATTGGCGCGCGGCAGCATGATCTACACGTCGGGCACCACCGGCCGGCCGAAGGGCGTGCGCCGCCGGCCCAGCACGCCCGAGCTGCAGGCCGCCGCCGCCGGCGAGGCCGCCAAATACTGGGGGCTGAAGGCCGATCCGGAGATCGTCGTGCTGATGAACGGACCGATGTACCATTCCGCGCCCGCCGCCTACGGCATGGCGAGCGCGCGGCTCGGGCTCTCCATGGTGCTGCAGCCGCGCTTCGACGCCGAGGACATGCTGCGCCTGATCGACCGCCACGGCGTCACCCACATGCACATCGTGCCGACGATGTTCGTTCGCCTGCTGCGGCTGCCCGGCGAGGTCAAGGCGCGATATGACGTCTCCTCGCTGCGCTGGTGCACGCATGGCGCCGCACCGTGCCCGCCGGCGGTGAAGCGGCAGATGATCGAATGGTGGGGGCCGGTCATCAACGAATACTACGGCGCCACCGAGACCGGCATCGTGGTCTGGCACGATTCGAAAGAGGCGCTCGCCAAGCCGGGGACCGTCGGGCGCGTCGTCGATGGCGCCACGCTGCGCATCGTCGACGAGGAGGGCCGTGACGTGAAGCAGGGTGAGATCGGCGAGATCTACCTGCGCGGGCCGCACCTCGCTGAGTTCACCTACAACAATGACGACGCCAAGCGCCGCGAGGTCGCCCTGGGCGATCTCGTGACGGTGGGCGACGTCGGCTACCAGGACGCCGACGGCTTCGTCTTCCTGTGCGATCGCAAGCGCGACATGATCATCTCCGGCGGGGTCAACATCTATCCGGCCGAGATCGAGTCGGTGTTGATCCAGATGCCCGGGGTGCGCGATTGTGCCGTCTTCGGCATCCCGGACGAGGAATTCGGCGAGCAGATCTGCGCCCATGTCGAGCCGCAGGCGGGGGCCGTGCTCGACGCGACGGCCGTGCGCGCCTACCTGGCCCGGCACGTGGCGCGTTACAAGGTGCCGCGGGTGATCGAGTTCGATGCCGCTCTGCCGCGGGAGGATTCGGGCAAGATCTTCAAGCGCAAGCTGCGCGCGCCCTACTGGGAAAAGGCCGGGCGCGCCATCTAGGGCCTTTCGTGGCGGTCGGGGTTTTGGCGATTTTGGCGATTTTGGCAGGCATCTTCGGATACCCCCTCGATGCCTCAGTGAGACATTCGGGAGAATATCCAATCAGATCAATGGTTTGTGATGTCTCTCCCCGTGAGACATCGATGAGACATCGGCCCTGTGGAAGAGTGGACGCGGTGGACTCGGTGGACTCGGCGGACAGTGAGGATTCGTGGACGAATCGCCTCGAATGCCGGTGCCATCGGCATCCGAGGCGTCCTCGGCGAGTGGACGCACCGCGGACGCCGGGAAGAGTCTAGGCTGCGGGGAACTGCTGTTCGCCGAGACGGTAGGTGCGCACGAACTCGTCGAGCCCGTGGCTACCGCCGTTGACCAACCTGCGGGCCGTCTTCAGGTCCTGGTCGAGGAGCGCGACCTTGATCTCGATTTCGACCGCCTTGAGGAAGGCGGCGAGGATCCGGCCGGCGACGACCGAATCGTTGCCGAGCTCGGGGTTGGCCTCGAGGCCGACGCCGAGCGCCTTGCCGATGCGCCGATAGTTCGAACGGCCGGTGAGCTGGACGAAGCCACGTCCCTTGAAGCGATCGCCGTCCGGCTTGCCCTTGTTCCCGAGGTCGCCGCGATTGTCGTAGAGGTCGAAGGGGTGCCCGTTCGGCGAGGTGTTGTATTGCGAGAGCCCCTCCGAGATCGGCACGAATTGCGCCGTCTCGGCGCGGATGGTGCCGAGCGCCATCAGCACCATGAGCCTGTCGCCGATTCCCGCCTGCGCCAGTGCGCCCGTCACGTTCGGCAGATGCGTCTTGATGTTGCCGATGAAGGTCCCCGGAAACATCAACGCGACCTTCTGCACCGTCACGTCGCCGGTGATGTCCGGCAGCTTGTCGACCCTGATCATGCCGAGGGCGGCCTGGGTGCGCACGCCGGCGACGCCGTCATGCACCAGCCCCGCGCCTTTCTGGAAGGCGATGACGGCGGCCTGCGTGCCGGGACCGAAATCGCCGTCGACGATTCCCGGATTGAATCCCGCTTTCTGCAGGGCTGTCTGCAGGCGCTTGACGCCGGGCCCGCTGTCGCCAAGTTTGAACGTCGCCATGCGATTCTCCCCCGAAATCACGCGACAGTAGCATGGTGCGGCGTCGGTACAACCAGGATGCATGTCATGTCGGACGACGACATCAGCCTCTTCGGCAAGCTCAAGAACAAGCTGATCGACAGCAAGCGGAAGTGGGCCGAGGATGGCCGCCTGCTGACCGGCAGGACGGCGAGCCACGGCCAGCGCCTGCCGCCCGGCCAGCGTCGGGTCGAGACCTGGCCCGTGCTCGATCTCGGCGTGCAGCCCGAGATCCCGACTCATGCCTGGCGGCTGTTCGTCGACGGCGCGGTCGACAACCCGACGACCTGGAAGTGGGGCGAGTTCACCGACCTGCCGGCGACGCGGCTCGTGACCGACATCCATTGCGTGACGGCCTGGTCGCGCTACGACAACAAGTGGGAAGGCGTGAGCGCACGGGATCTACTCGCCATCGTCCGGCCGAAGGCCGAGGCGCAGCACGTCATTTTCCACTCCTACGACACCTACACGACCAACGTGCCGCTCGCCGATTTCACCGCCGAGGACGTGCTGCTGGCCTGGAGCTGGAACGGCGAGCCGATCAGCCGGGAGCATGGCGGGCCGTTGCGCGTTGTCATCCCGAAGCTCTATTTCTGGAAGAGCGCCAAGTGGATCAAGCGCATCGAGTTCTCCCAGCTCGACAAGCCGGGCTTCTGGGAGGTGCGCGGCTATCACAACTACGGCGATCCCTGGCTCGAGCAACGCTACGACGAGGAGACATGACAATGGCTTCGGCGCACGACTACTCCTTCACCACGATCGACGGCAAACCCCTCGATCTCAAGGACTATGCCGGCAAGGCCGTGCTGGTCGTGAACGTCGCCTCGTTCTGCGGGTTCACGCCGCAGTACAGGGAGCTGCAGAAGCTGCACGAGACCTACGGACCGAAGGGACTGGTGGTGCTGGGCGTGCCGTCGAACGACTTCGGCGCGCAGGAGCCCAAAACGGAGGCGGAGATCGCCAGGTTCTGCGAGACCAGCTTCGGCGTCACCTTTCCGATGACGGCCAAGCAGAAGGTCGTCGGGCTCGACGCGCACGGCCTCTATCAATGGATTTCGGGCGAGGCGGGCGAGGCGGCGGCGCCGAAATGGAACTTCCACAAGTATCTGATCGGCAAGGACGGCAAGCTCGCCGGCGCCTGGCCGAGCAAGGTCGGTCCGCTGGCGCCCGAGATCACCGGCGCCGTGCAGATGGCGTTGGCGGGTTAGCTCCTCAGCACCTCGCGGATCTTCTCGAACACGTCGTGAAACATCGCGGTCGTGAGCCGGCCGGTGTTCGTGTTGTAGCGCGAGCAGTGATAGCTGTCGGCGAGGGTGAGGCCGGTCGGCAGCGCGTGCAGGCGGCCATGGATGAAGGGATAGGCGCCGGCGGGGCGCACCGTCAGCGCCCGCAGCACCTGGTCGTGCGCGCCCTTGCCGAGCGCCAGGATCACTTTGACCTCGGGCATTACCGCCAGCTCGGCCTGCAGGAACGGCCGGCACTGTGCGAACTCCTGCGGGGTCGGCTTGTTCTCCGGCGGCAGGCAGCGTACCGCGTTGGCGATGCGCGCCTCGATGAGCCGCAACCCGTCGTTGGGATCGGCGCGAAAGGTGCCCTGGGCGAAGCGGTACTTCAGCAGGGTGGAATAGAGCAGGTCGCCGGCATAGTCGCCGGTGAAGGGGCGGCCCGTGCGGTTGGCGCCCTTCATGCCGGGCGCCAGGCCGACGATCAGCAGTCGAGCGTCGAGGCCGCCGAACGAGCGGACTGGGGCATTGTGCCAATCCGGATACTGAGCGCGCAGACCGTCGCGAAAGGCGACGAGCCTGGAGCAGCGCGGACAATCGAGCGGCGGCTCCGCGAAGCGGGACGCGGCCACGGCGTAGCGGTCAGGCCGTGCGCATCAGGTGCTCGGACGGCGCCTCGTCGTTCAGCGGATCGAGTTCGCGATGGCCGTTGCCGGCGAGGGCGGGGCGAGGGGCGCGCTCCGAGGGATTGCGCGCGATCAGCGGCGCCAATTCGGCGAGCTCGATGAAGTCGTCGGCCTGGCGGCGCAATTCGTCGGCCACCATCGGCGGCGAGGACTTGATGGTGCTGACCACGGAGACCCGCAGACCCTTGCGCTGCACCGCCTCGACGAGGCGGCGGAAGTCGCCGTCGCCGGAGAACAGGATCACATGGTCCAGATGCTCGGCCATCTCGAGCACGTCGATGGCCAGCTCGATGTCCATGTTGCCCTTGATCTTGCGCCGGCCCATGGCGTCGGTGAATTCCTTGGTCGGCTTGGTCACCATCGTGTAGCCGTTGTAGTCGAGCCAATCGATCAACGGCCGGATCGGCGAGTATTCCTGGTCCTCGACCAGCGCCGTGTAGTAGTAGGCGCGCACCAGCCGGCCCTTCTCGCGGAACACTTTCAGCAGGCGGCGGTAGTCGATGTCGAAGCCCAACGCTCGGGCGGCGGAATAAAGATTGGCACCGTCGATGAAGAGGGCGACACGCTCGTTGTCGTAAAAATTGCCTTTCATGGCGAATATCCTTTTGGCGAAATACGCAGAGGGGACGAATACAATTATCGAGCAGCGGGAATTCTGTAACCCACACCTTTCCGGCCGCACTTGAACTTTAAGGCATTCTTTCATTCATCACAAGGGCTTGCGGGCTCTTCCTAGTGGGAAACTTGTGGCAAATGACAATCTTCGTCGCTTTGGGCGCCAATCTGGACCACCCAAGATATGGGGCTCCGATGGCTACCCTTGCGGCAGCCCTCGAAGAGTTGAACCACCGCCGCGCGAAAGTCATGCGTGTCTCCCCCTGGTACCGCAGCGCACCGATCCCGCCCTCGGGGCAGCCGTGGTACGTGAATGGTGTTGTCGAGCTGGCGTGGGAGCGTGGGCCGGATGAACTACTGGCCGAGTTGCACGCCGTCGAAGAGGCTTTCGGCCGGGTCAGGACTGAACCCAATGCCGCTCGACTTATCGATCTCGATCTCATTGATTTCAAAAGTGAAATCCGATCCGGTCGGGTCGAGCTGCCGCACCCTAGGATGACGCTCAGAGCCTTCGTCCTGCGGCCATTGGCCGACCTGTCGCCGGGGTGGCGCCATCCCGTCTCGGGGCTTTCGGTGCGCGATCTGATCGGGCGTTTGGGGCCGGACCAGTCGATCGAGCGACTTCCGGTCAGCTTGCGTTTTGGGCCCGGCCGAGTATAACCCGCCGCTCCCGGGAAATCTGAGGTCGCCATGGCGCGTGTCACCGTCGAAGACTGCATCGTGCAGGTGTCGAACCGTTTCGAACTGGTCATGTATGCCGCCCAGCGCGCGCGCGACATCTCGGCCGGCGCCCAGATCACGCTCGATCGCGATCGCGACAAGAATCCGGTCGTGGCGCTTCGCGAGATCGCCGACCAGAAGCTCGACCACGATCAGCTCAAGGACTCGTTGATCTCCGGCATGCAGAAACATGCCGACATCGATAAGCCCGAGGAGGTCAACGAGATGGCCGAACTCGAGCAGGAGCTGGCGGCGGCGCTGGCTCAGGGCGGCGCCGAGGCGGCCCAGCCCAAGGCGCTGCCGATGACCGAGGAAGACGACGTTACCGAGTAGCCACAGCGCCGCGGCATTTGCAGGGCTCCGCCCTGCCATGCAGGCAAACAGCGTGGAGTAGCCGCAATCCGCCCCATATAATGGTGGATTGCCATGATTCGTCAGTTCGAACTGGTTGAGCGCGTACAGGCCTACGATCCGGATGCGGACGAGGAGATGCTCAATCGCGCCTACGTCTACGGCCTGAAGAAGCACGGCACGCAGCTCCGGGCGTCGGGCGACCCCTATTTCTCCCATCCCGTCGAGGTCGCCGGCATCCTGGCCGAGATGCGGCTCGACACCTCCTCGATCGTCACCGGCCTGCTGCACGACACGCTCGAGGATACCGACGCCACGCGGGAGGAGCTGTCCGGCCTGTTCGGCGAGGACATCGCCCGCCTGGTCGACGGCGTGACCAAACTCAGCCGGCTCGAGGTCCAGTCGGAGAGCACCAAGGAAGCCGAGAACCTGCGCAAGCTGGTGCTGGCGATGTCGTCCGACATCCGCGTGCTGCTGGTCAAGCTCGCCGACCGGCTGCACAACATGCGCACGCTGCATCACATCAAGGATCCGGCGCGGCGCCGGCGCATCGCGCGCGAGACGATGGATCTCTACGCGCCGCTCGCCTCGCGCATCGGCATGGAGAAGGTGAAGCGCGAACTCGAGGAGCTGGCCTTCGCCGAGCTCAACCCCGACGGCCGCGCGTCGGTTCAGGCCCGTCTCGGCTACCTCCGGGAGAGGGGCGACAAGCTGGTGCCCGAGGTCGAGGCCGAGCTGATCAAGACCCTGCTCGAAGGCGGGCTGACGTCGGAAGTGTCGGGTCGCGAGAAGTCGCCCTACTCGATCTGGCGCAAGATGCAGCAGAAGAACGTGTCGTTCGAGCAGCTCGCCGACATCATGGCCTTCCGCATCATCGTCGACACCGTGGCCGACTGCTACCAGGCGCTCGGTCTGCTGCACGGCAAGTACCAGGTCGTGCCCGGCCGCTTCAAGGACTACATCTCGGTTCCCAAGCCGAACGGCTACCGTTCTCTGCACACCGGCGTGATCGGTCCTCTCGGCCAGCGGATCGAGATCCAGATCCGCACCCTCGAAATGCAGGACCAGGCCGAGCGCGGAGTGGCGGCACACTGGATCTACAAGCAGGGCGGACCGTCCACCGACGCTCCACAATATGCCTGGCTGCGCTCGCTGATCGACATTCTCGACAAGGCACCCAATGCCGAGGAATTCCTCGAGCACACCAAGCTCGAGATGTTCCAGGACCAGGTTTTCTGCTTCTCGCCCAAAGGCAAGCTGATCGCCCTGCCGCGCGGCGCGACGCCGATCGACTTCGCCTACGCCGTCCACAGCCAGGTCGGCGACACCTGCGTCGGCGCCAAGATCAACGGGCGCATGCTGCCGCTGCGCACTCAGCTGCAGAACGGCGATCAGGTCGAGATCGTGACGTCGAAGGCGCAGACGCCGTCGCCGACGTGGGAGCGCTTCGCCGTCACCGGCAAGGCCCGCGCCGCCATCCGCCGTTTCATCCGCACCCGCCAGCGCGAACAGTACGTGCAGCTCGGCCGATCGCTGCTCGACAAGGCCTTTCACGAGGAAGGCTACGAGGTCACCGACAAGGGGCTCGACGGTATCAAGGCGAACTTCAAGCAGGCGAGCATCGACGACCTGGTGGCGGCCGTCGGCGCCGGGTTGATCGGCACGCGGGAGATCGTGACCGCCGTCTATCCCGGCCTCAAGCAATCGCGCAAGCCGGGCAGCGCCGAAGTCGTGCCGATCTCGCGCGGCCGCAAGGGCGCCAAGGCCGGCGACGGCGCCAACGGCGCGCGCCGGGAGACCGGCCAGATCGCCATTCGCGGCCTCATTCCCGGCATGGCGGTGCACTTCGCGCGGTGCTGCCATCCGCTGCCGGGCGACCGCATCGTGGGCATCATCACGACGGGCAAGGGCGTCACCATCCACACCATCGACTGCGCGACGCTCGAGAGCTTCTCCGAATCGCCCGAGCGCTGGATCGACGTCGGCTGGGATGCGGTCGGCGAGGGCGCCGCCGCCTATACCGGCCGGCTCAAGATCACGGTGGCGAACCAGCCGGGCAGCCTGTCCAGCCTGTCGACGGTGATCGCTCGCCACGAGGGCAACATCTCGAATCTGCGCATCGTCAATCGCTCGATGGATTTCTTCGACATGGTGATCGACGTCGAGGTCGCCGACGTGAAGCACCTCGCCGACATCACCGCCGCGCTGCGCGCCACCCCTGCCATCAATGCCGTCGAGCGCGCGCGCAACTAGGCGGAGTTTCCGATGACCCAGCACCTTCGTCTCGGCGTGAACATCGACCACGTCGCCACCGTCCGTAACGCGCGCGGCGGCAGGCTGCCCGATCCGTTGCGCGCCGCCCGCATCGCCACCGAGGCCGGCGCCGACGGCATCACCGCTCATCTGCGCGAGGATCGCCGGCACATCGTTGACGCCGACATCGAGGCGCTGACGCGCGAGCTCAAGATCCCGCTCAACTTCGAGATGGCGGCGACCGAGGAGATGGTGCGTATCGCGCTCCGACACCGGCCTCATGCCGCCTGCATCGTTCCGGAGAAGCGCGAGGAGAGGACCACCGAGGGCGGCCTCGATGCGGCTGGCCAGCACAATCACCTGAAGCCCCTGGTCGCCCGACTACGCGACGCCGGCATCCGCGTCTCGCTCTTCATCGAGGCGGACGAGCGCCAGCTCGAGGCGGCCGTGATGCTCGGCGCTCCGGTCGTCGAACTGCACACCGGTCGCTACTGCGAACTCGAGGGCGCGGCGCAGCAGGCCGAGCTCGGCCGGCTGCGGAAGGGCGCGGCGCTGTGCGAGAAGCTCGGGCTTGAATGCCACATGGGGCACGGCCTCAGCTACTTCGACGTCGGGCCGGTCGCCGCAATTCCTCAGGTTCGCGAGCTCAACATCGGCCACTTCCTGGTCGGCGAGGCGATCTTCGTCGGGCTCGCCGAGGCCATTCGCGAGATGCGGCGAATCATGAACGAAGCGCGTGCCGGAGCTGCCGCGTGATCGTCGGCATCGGCAGCGATATCATCGACATCAGGCGGATCGAGAAGTCGCTCGAGCGGTTCGGCGACCGCTTCATCCGGCGCATTTTCACCGAGACGGAACAGAAGCGCTCGGAAGGACGAGCCGAACGCGCCGCGAGCTACGCCAAGCGGTTCGCGGCCAAGGAGGCCTGTTCCAAGGCGCTGGGAACCGGCCTGCGCCGCGGCGTCTTCTGGCGCGACATGGGCGTGGTCAACCTGCGCGGCGGCAAGCCGACCATAGCGCTCACCGGCGGCGCCCTGGCCCGCCTGCAGGAGATCACCCCGGCGGACATGACCGTGCAGATCGATGTCAGCATCACCGACGAGTATCCGATGGCCCAGGCTTTCGTGGTGATTTCCGCCGTGGCCGTGCCAAAATGATCACGTCCGGCGCCGTTGACGGCGGATATGGGCGGGAGACAGCGCCGTCGCACCCTGCTATAGGCGCGGCTCGTCTAAACTGGGACGGCGATGACGGACGTGGCTGAGCGTCGAAAGCGTGGACAGGACAAGTCCGGGGGGATCGCGGAAACCATCCGCACCGTCGTCTATGCCGTCCTGATCGCGGTAGTGGTGCGTACCTTCGCCATAGAGCCGTTCAACATCCCGTCGGGATCGATGATCCCGACCCTGCTGATCGGCGACTATCTCTTCGTCTCGAAGTATTCCTACGGCTACAGCAAACACTCCTTTCCGTTCTCGATGGGCATGTTCTCCGGCCGCATCTTCGACGAACGGCCGGAGCGCGGCGATGTCGCCGTGTTCAAGTATCCAGGCGACCAGGGCCAGGGCGCCAACCGCACCGACTACATCAAGCGCATCGTCGGGCTGCCTGGCGACCGTATCCAGGTGACCGGGGGCATTCTCCACATCAATGGCAAGCCGGTCGAGCGCATCCTGATCGGCGACTATGTCCAGCGCGGCGCTGGCACCTACCGCAAGGCGACGCTCTACGTCGAGGTCCTGCCGAACGGGCGGCGCCACGAGATCATCGAGAACTCCGACAACGGCCTGTCGGACAACACGCCCGAGTTCCTGGTGCCGGCCGGCCAATACTTCGCCATGGGCGACAATCGCGACGATTCGCTCGACAGCCGCACCCAGCTTCAGGTGCGCGACGGCATGGGCATGATCCAGCCGCGCGGCACCCTCGGCTGGTACGTGCCGGCGGAAAATCTCGTGGGACGCGCCGAGTTCATCTTCTTCTCGCACGATCCGTCGGTCGCGGGCTGGATGGAGCCGTGGAAATGGCCGCAGGCAATTCGCTTCAGCCGCTTCTTGAAGGCGATCCACTGACCACCGGCACCGTCGATTTGGCGGCGCTGGCAGAAGGTATCGGCCACGTGTTCACGCGCCCCGAACTCGCCGCCGAGGCGCTGACCCACCGCAGCGCGCTCGATCGCCGGCCAGATCTGCAGGCAGCCTTCCCGCTGGGCAATGAGCGCCTGGAATTCCTCGGTGACCGCGTGCTCTCGCTCGCCATGGCCGACTTGCTGCTGCGCCGCTTCCCGCACGAAAGGGAGGGTGAACTGGCGCGCCGATTCAATTCGCTGGTGAGTGCGGCCACGCTTGCCGATGTCTCGGGCTCGATCGGTCTCGGTGCGCATATAGTGCTCGGCGGCTCCGAGCGCGGCGGCGACAGCGTGAAGCCGGCCATCCTGGCCGACGGCCTCGAGGCTCTGCTGGGGGCGATCTTCCTCGACGGCGGCCTGCCAGCGGCGACGCGCACTGTCGAACGGCTGTTCGGGCCGTTGCTCGACGCTCAGTTCTCGGCGCCGCGCGATCCCAAGACTGCCCTGCAGGAATGGGCGCAAGCCAGGCGTCTCGCCTTGCCAAGCTACCGCGAGGTCGGTCGCGAAGGTCCGGCGCATGCGCCTGCGTTCGTCGTGGAAGTGTCGATCGCGGGCCAGTCACCCGCGCAGGCGCGGGCCGGCAGCAAGCGGGAGGCCGAGCGGCTTGCGGCGGCGGCTCTGCTCGCCAGGCTGACGGCATGAGCGCGGTAGCGACGCGAGCTGGTTTCGTCGCCATCGTCGGCGCACCCAATGCCGGCAAGTCTACGCTGGTGAACGCGCTGGTCGGCTCGAAGGTCAGCATCGTTTCGCCCAAGGTGCAGACGACTCGCATGCGCGTGATAGGCATCGCCATGACCGAACTGCCGGATCAAGGCGAGGGCGGTGGGAAGGCGCAGGTCGTCCTGGTCGACACGCCCGGCATCTTCCGCATCGCCAAGCGGCGGCTCGAGCGCGCGATGGTGGCGGCGGCCTGGCAAGGCGCCGAGGACGCCGACATCGTGGCTCTGGTGGTCGACGCCGAGAGAGGCCTTGGTGAAGAGACGCGGGCCATTGCCGAGCGGCTGAAGGAATCGCGCGCGCCCTGCTATCTGATCCTGAACAAGATCGACCTCGTCCCGCGCGAGAAGTTGCTTGCGCTCACAGCCGAGCTGAATGCGCTGTCGGCATTCGATCGGACCTTCATGGTGAGCGCGCTGAAGCGCGACGGCGTTGCCGACATCCTCGCCGCCTTCGCGTCGGGGCTTCCCGCCGGACCCTTTCTCTATCCGGAGGATCAGGCGGCCGACTTGCCGATGCGTCTGCTCGCCGCCGAAGTGACGCGCGAGCAGGTGTTCCTGCAACTCCACCAGGAACTGCCGTACGAGGCGGCGGTCGAGACCGACCAATGGCAGGAGCGCAAGGACGGTTCCGTGCGCATCGAGCAGACGATCCATGTCCAGCGCGAGAGCCAGCGCGCCATCGTGCTCGGCAAGGGTGGCGCCCGGATCAAGCAGATCGGCGCGCGGGCGCGGCATGAACTGACGCAGATGCTCGATCGGCAGGTGCATCTGTTCCTTCACGTGAAGGTCAGCGAGCGTTGGACGGAGGATCCGGCCCACTATCGCGCCATCGGCCTCGACTACGACGGACGGCAGAAGACGTGATGCGTCAGGCAGTCGCCTATGCCCTGTCGGCGATGTTCGCATGTGCGTCGCCGGCCTTGTCGCAGGAGCGACTCAAGGTCGAGTTGATCAGCCGCACGCCGTCGGGCCCGACCGAGCTGATGGCGGGAGAGGGCAAGCCGGCCACCGTCGTGGGTTGGCTCACCGTGCCGATGGACGGGCCGTCGCGCAAACCTGCCATGGTGATCGCCCATGGTAGCGGCGGCATCCTCGACGGGCGCGAGAACAGCTGGGCATCGCGCCTGAATGCTCTCGGGGTTGCCACCTTGGTGGTGGACAGCTTCACGCCGAGAGGGCTCACCTCGACCGGCGAGGACCAGTCGCGGCTGCCGACGGCGGCCAACGTCGCCGATGCCTTTGCCGCGCTGTCGTGGCTCGCGAGTCGATCCGACATCGATCCCGCCCGCATCGGCGTCATGGGCTTCTCCAAGGGCGGCCAGGTGGCGATCTACACTGCACTGGAACCGTTCCGCCGGCGCTCGGTGGCTGATGGTCTGCGGTTCGCCCTGCACATCGCCCTCTATCCATCCTGCTCGATTCCCTACGTGTCGCGCGAGGTGACGAAGGCGCCGATGGTGTTCTTGCTGGGCGGAGCGGACGACTACACACCGGCCGCCCACTGCGCCCGCTACATCGATTTCTTCCGCGATCGAGGCGCGGCGGTCACCGCCGTCACGTTCGCCGACGCTCATCACGGCTTCGATGTGCCGACGCGGCGCCAGACCCTCGCGCGCGCGCAGACGGCACGTAAGTGCGGCCTCGACATCGAGCTCGAACCCGTTGCGGGCCGCCGCTGGGATACCGGCGCCACGATCGCGGCAGCCGACATCGGTGCGTATTTGCGCAGCTGCATGGAGCGCGGCGCGACCTTCGGCGGGGACGCCGCCGCGCTCGCCGGGGCGATCGCGCAGGTCGAGGCGGCGGTCAGTCGATATCTCAAGTAGACCAATGACGGCGAGATCCTCAGTCCGGCGTCAGATCCAGCGCGTGGAACGGTACGCCCGCGGCGTCGCGATGGGTCACCGTCATGACGCCGCTGTGCCCCTCGATGGCGATATGGCCGAAATTGCACGATCCTTGGGAAGGGGCGACGTTGAAAACCCCCGGGGGCGGTGTCTTCTGGAACACGACCTGCGGCCCGAAAGTGGCGTCGAGCGCATTGGGCCCGAAGCCGCCAGCGCAAAGCGGACCGGCGACGAACTCGTGGAACGGGGCGAAGTCTCGGAAGGCCGCCTTCTGCGGATCGTAGTAGTGAATTGCGGCGTAGTGAACGTCGCCGGTGATCCACGCCACGTTGCGGATAGCCTCCCGCTTGATGAAGGAGAGCAGGCCGGCGATCTCGATTTCGCGGCCGAGCGGTGCGCCGTCGTCGCCATTGGCGACCGCCTCTGAGCCCGACTTGGAGCGCCAGTCGTCGTAGACGACCAAGCCGAGCGGCATGTCGGAGGCGACGATCTTCCAGATCGCGCGCGAGGCTTTGAGCGCCCGCTTCAACCACTCGACCTGTCTGCCGCCCAGGATCGGCGCGGCGATCGTCTCGCGGTTGGCGCCATTGGCGTTGCGGAAGGAGCGCATGTCGATCCGGAAAATGTCCAACAGCGGTCCATAAGAGAATCGTCCATAGAATACCTCCGAGGCGCCGATCGGCATGTACTCTCGGAAGGCCCGGTTGGCGCGCCGGGCGAGGGTGCTGACGTCCTTCTCGACATAGCGCGCGTCGTCGTCGAGACGTCGGCCGTCGTACCAGTTGTCGACGACCTCATGGTCGTCCCACTGCGCCAGCATCGCCACCTCCGCATTGAAGCGGCGCAGATTGTCGTCGAGCAGATTGTAGCGGAAGTTGCCGCGAAACTCGTCGAGCGACTCCGCGACCTTCGCCTTGGCATCGGTCACGACGTTCCGCCAAACCGAGCCGTCCGTCAGCTTCACCTCTCGTTGCAGCGGGTTGTCAGCGTAGATCGTGTCGCCGCAGTGCACGAAGAAGTCCGGCGTCAGGCGGCGCATGGCTTCGTAGATCGCCATGCCGCCGAGCTCGGGGTTGATGCCGAAGCCCTGGCCGGCCGTGTCGGCCGACCACACGAAACTCACGTCGCGCCGATCGGCCGGCGGTGTGCGGAAGCGGCCGATGACCGGTTCGCTGAGCGCACTCGAGTCGTCGAGCGAGGCATAGCGCACGCGATAGACCACGGTTTGTCCCGGCGGAAGGCCGGCGAGGCGCAGATGGGTCGTGAAGTCGGAGTCGGGTCCGGCGAGCGGTCCCTCTATGCGCCAAGCACCGATGAAGCTTTCGGTCGTGGCATAGTCGACGATCATCCGCGCCGGCCGGTCGGATCGGCTCCAGACGATGGCGCCGTCGGCGAAGAAATCGCCCGATTGCACGCCTTGCAACTGCCGTGGCCGTGCAGACGCCGACGTCTGGGCGAAGATGCGGGACGGC
Organism: Enhydrobacter sp.; assembly: GCA_025808875.1. NCBI lineage: Bacteria > Pseudomonadati > Pseudomonadota > Alphaproteobacteria > Hyphomicrobiales > Enhydrobacter > Enhydrobacter sp. Next base: position 1,727,426 of record CP075528.1, read on the forward strand.
AAGGCGGTAGCAAGGCCGCCGGCAAGCAACGAACGTCTCCTCATCGCGACACTCTAGCGCGGCTCGGCGACGTTCCGTATATCCACGGCATGGACTGGAACGACGAGGGCATTGTGCTGTCGGCCCGCCCTCACGGCGAGAGCGGATTGGTCGTCACCCTGCTGACCCGCCTGCACGGGCGCCACGCGGGCTTCGTTCATGGCGGCGTGTCGCGTCGCGCACGCCCGGTCTGGCAACCCGGCAACCTGGTCGAGGTGCAATGGCGGGCGCGCATCGCCGAGCAGCTCGGCAATTTTGCCGGCGAGTTGCGCGAGCCGCATGCCGCGCGCGTGCTCGATGAAGCGTCCGAATTGGCGGGGCTTGCCGCGGCCTGCGCCCTCGTCGACGGCGCGCTGCCGGATCGCGAGCCGCATCCGGCGATGTATGACGGCTTCCACGCCTTCCTCGGGGCCCTCAGCCATGCGGGTTGGCCGGCGATCTATGTCAGGCTGGAACTCGGCCTTCTGCAGGAACTGGGCTTCGGCCTCGACCTCGCCAACTGCGCCTTGACAGGCAGCGGAACCGACCTCGCTTTCGTGTCTCCCAACTCGGGGCGGGCGGTGTCGCGGGGTGCGGCGGCGCCGCACCAGGACAAGCTGCTGCCATTGCCGGGCTTTCTATCCACCGGCGGCCTTCCTGCAGATGAGGCAGAGTTGCGGCAGGGCCTCGATCTGACGGGCCATTTCCTGGAGCGGCATGTCTTTTGGCCACAGAACAAGCCCTTGCCCCCCGCGCGGGCGAGATTTATGGAAACCCTGCAACGCTAAAGACAAGGGTCGCGGCCTAGAATCGCGATCGTTCCCCTCTTAGTCCGCCGATGGCCAAGCGCACCAACAACGTCGTCTCCCTAGCCGCGGTCAAGCCGGTGCAGTTCGGGCAGGCTCTGTCCGAGCGCTACTTGGCCTATGCGCTGAGCACCATCATGGCCCGCTCGCTGCCCGACGTGCGTGACGGCCTCAAGCCCGTGCATCGCCGGCTGCTTTATGCCATGCGACAGCTCCGGCTCGATCCCAACAGCGCCTTCAAGAAGAGCGCCCGCGTGGTGGGCGACGTCATCGGCCAGTATCACCCGCACGGCGACACCGCGATCTACGATGCGCTGGTGCGCCTGGCCCAGGATTTCTCCGTCCGTTATCCGCTGATCGAAGGGCAGGGCAACTTCGGCAACATCGACGGCGATAATCCTGCCGCCATGCGCTACACCGAAGCGCGCCTCACGGAGGTTGCCGAGGCGCTGCTGGGGGGCATCGACGAGGATGCCGTCGACTTCCGACCCAACTACGACGGGTCGACCAACGAGCCCGTCGTCCTGCCGGCGGCGTTCCCGAACCTGCTGGCCAACGGCGCGGCCGGCATCGCCGTCGGCATGGCAACCTCGATCCCGCCGCACAATGCCGGCGAGCTGTGCGACGCCCTTCTGCACCTCATCAAGACGCCGAATGCCCGCATCGAGACGCTGGTCGACTTGGTGAAGGGGCCGGACTTTCCAACCGGGGGCCTGCTGGTCGAGCCGCGCGAGTCGATCGTCGAGGCCTACAAGACGGGCCGCGGCGCCTTCCGCCTGCGCGCGCGCTGGGTCAAGGAGGAGCTGCCGCGCGGCCAGTACCGCATCATCGTCACGGAGATCCCCTACCAGGTCCAGAAGGGCAAGCTGATCGAGCGCATTGCCGAGATCATCAACACCAAGAAGCTGCCGATCCTGGAGGACGTGCACGACGAATCGGCCGAGGATGTGCGCATCGTGCTCGAGCCGCGCACCGGGCAGGTGCCGGCGGAGCTGCTGATGGAGCAGCTCTTCAAGATGACGGATCTCGAGATCCGCTTCCCGCTGAACCTCAATGTGCTGGACAAGGACAACACGCCGCGCGTGATGGACCTGCGTGAGGCGCTGCAGGCCTTCCTCGACCACCGCCGCGACGTGCTGGTGCGGCGTTCGACCTTCCGCCTGGCCGAGATCGAGCGGCGGCTGGAGATCCTCGACGGCTACCTCATCGCCTATCTGAATCTCGACAAGCTGATCAAGATCATCCGCGAGGAGGATGAGCCCAAGCCGAAGATGATCAAGACCTTCAAGCTCTCCGACATGCAGGCCGAGGCGATCCTCAACATGCGTCTGCGGGCCCTGCGCCGGCTGGAAGAGTTCGAGATCAAGGGTGAGCACAAGAAGCTCACTGCCGAACGCAAGGATCTCAAGGCGCTGCTGAAGGACGAGAAGATGCAGTGGCAGTCAATCGCCGAGGAAGTGAAGGAGACGCAGAAGAAGTTTGGCGCCAGAACCGCGCTGGGCAAGCGCCGCACCGAGCTCGCCGACGCGCCGCTCGAGATCGAGCATACCATCGAGGATTTCGCCGAGCGCGAGCCGGTGACGATCGTGCTGTCGGACAAGGGGTGGGTTCGCGCCGCCAAGGGCCATCTCGACGAGAAGGCGGCGAGCGATCTCAAGTACAAGGAAGGCGACCAGTCGAAGTTCGTCGTCCACGCGCAGTCGACCGACAAAATCCTGGTGTTCGGCAGCAACGGTCGCTTCTACACACTGGGCTGCGACCGCCTGCCGGGCGCGCGTGGCCATGGCGAGCCGATCCGACTCATGATCGAGCTCGGCAACGAGCAGGAGATCGTGGCGCTCGCGGTCTTCAAGGGCGGACGCAGGTTCCTCGTCGCGTCGGACGCCGGCCGCGGTTTCGTGGTGCCCGAGGACGAGGTCTTGGCGCAGACCAAGAACGGCAAGCAGGTGCTGAACCTCGCCGACAAGGAGAAGGCGCAGGCCTTCGCGGTCGTCCCCGACGGCGCCGATTCGATCGCCGCCCTCAGCGAGGGCCGCAAGCTGCTGATCTTCCCCCTCGAGCAGGTGCCCGAGATGGCGAAGGGCAGGGGCGTGCTGCTGCAGAAATCCAAGGCCGACCGCCTGTCCGACGCACAGGCATTCGTGCTCGCGGACGGACTGCCGTGGGGCAATCGGGTGATTCCGGCGGTGGAGCTGAAGTTCTGGCGGGGCGAGCGGGCCCAGGCCGGTCGTATGCCGGAAAAGGGCTGGCCTCGCGCCAGGCGTTTCCGGGACTAGGCGATGGATCTCCCCCTGATCCTGAAGGCCGCGCTGATCGGCGTCATCGAGGGCCTGACAGAGTTCCTGCCGGTCTCGTCGACCGGGCACATCATCCTGGCGGCCGAGGTGCTGCAGTTCGAAGGGCCGCCCGGCAAGGTCTTCGAGATCGTCATCCAGCTTGGCGCCATACTCGCCATCTGCTTCCTCTACAGGGTCAAGATCTGGCAGACGTCGATGGGCGTCGTCGCTCGCGACCGTCGGGCGATGCGCTTCGCCGGAGCGGTTCTGCTGGCCTTCCTGCCGGCCGCCATCGTCGGCGTCTTCGCCCACAAGTACATCAAGACCGTGCTGTTCAGTCCGCTCGTCGTCGCCGTCTCGCTGATCGTGGGTGGTGTCATCATCCTGATCGTCGAGCGCTACGCCCAGCGCCCGCGCATGAAGTCGGTCGACGAGATCGATTTCAAGACCGCGACCTTCATCGGTATCTGTCAATGCCTCGCCATGATTCCCGGCGTGTCGCGGTCCGGCGCCACCATCATGGCCGCGCGGGCCTTTCGCGTGGATCGTGCGGCGGCCGCGGAATTCTCGTTCTTCCTCGCCATCCCCACCATGCTGGGAGCAACCGTCTACGACCTCTACAAGAACTGGTCGACGCTGGACTGGAGTGGCGGGGTCGTCATCGCGATCGGCTTCGTGACGGCGTTCCTGTCGTCGGCGTTGGTCGTTGGCGCGTTCGTGCGTTTCATCAGCCGGCATGGCTTCGCCGTCTTCGCCTGGTATCGGATCGCGCTGGGAGCCATCGCGCTGACGCTGCTTCTCAGCCGCTGAAATGGCGTGTCGCCGGCTTTTCGCTCGCCTTTCCAGACTCGAGGCGGCATGGCATAAGGCGCGCCGTCTTGACGAGGGAGCCTGCTTCCCGGGCGAAAATCATCGAGGGAGGACCGCAGATGCGACGTCGTAAGTTCCTGAGGTCGGCCGGCATCGGCGGTGCCGCCGTCGCCACCGCGGTCACCACCCTGGGCGCGCCAGCGATCGCGCAGTCGATGCCGGAGATCAAGTGGCGCCTCGCGTCGAGCTTTCCCAAGTCGCTTGACACGGTGTTCGGCGCCGGCGAGTTCTTTGCCAAGCGTGTCGCGACGATCACCGACGACAAGTTCCAGATCGGCGTCTTCGCCGCCGGAGAACTGGTGCCCGGCCTGGAGGTGCTTGACGCCGTGCAGAACGAGACGGTCGAGTGCGGCCACACCGCGTCCTACTACTATGTCGACAAAGATCCGACCTTCGCCTTCGACACCGCCATGCCGTTCGGCCTCAACACCCGCCAGCACAACGCCTGGGTATATTTCGGCGGCGGGTTGGAGGCGATGCGCGAGTTCTACAAGGACTACAATGTCACCTCGTTCCTGGTGAGCCACACCGGTGCACAGATGGGTGGCTGGTGGCGCAAGGAGATCAAGGCGCCGGAGGATCTCAAGGGCGTGAAGATGCGCATCGGCGGCCTTGCCGGCCAGGCGCTGGCCAAACTCGGCGTCGCGCCGCAGCAGATCGCGGGCGGCGACATCCATGAGGCGTTCGAGAAGGGCACAATCGATGCGGCCGAATGGGTCGGCCCCTATGACGACCGGAAACTCGCCCTGAACAAGGTCGCTCCGTTCTACTACTACCCCGGCTGGTGGGAGGGCGCCGCGGCCCTGTCGCTCTATGTCGGGTCGAAGGCCTTCGCGGCACTGCCGGCGATGTACAAGGAGGCGATTGCCGCTGCCGCGGGCGACACGGTCTCCTGGTCGGTCGCCAAGTACGACGCGCAGAACCCGCGCGCGCTTCGGGAACTGGTCGGGGCGGGCACGAAGTTCCTGCCCTTCCCGCAGTCGGTGCTGGAAGCCTGCTACGGCGCGGCGAACGATCTCTACGCCGAGACCGTCGTCAAGAACGCCAGGTTCAGGAAGATCTACGAGTCGTGGCGCCAGTTCCGCAACGAGCAGGTGCTGTGGTTCCGCGTGGCCGAGAGTACGTTCGACAACTTCATGGCGCGTCAGTCGGCGGCCAACCGACTCTGAGGTCTCGGCGTCAGTCGGCGGGCAGTTCCGTCCAGCCTTCCGGTCCGAAGAACTCCAGGGGGCGGAAGGCGCGTTTGTAGGCCATCTTGCTCGAATCGGCGATCCAGTAGCCGAGATAGACGTAGGGCAGGCCGCGCTTGGCCGCCGCATCGGCCAGCCACAGGATCATGTAGGTGCCGAGGCCGCGCCTGGGATCGGTTGGATCGAAGAACGAGTAGACCGCCGAGACGCCACTCGAGAGCCAGTCGACGAGGCAGGCGCCGACCAGCCGGCCGTCGGCCGAATCGTCGCGAAACTCGACGATCGCCGTATCGACGGGGCTCTCCTCGACCATGGCGCGATAGTCGTCGAAATCCATGTCGGCCATGTCGCCATCGTGATGGCGCGCCAGGACATAGCGCGAGAACAGGGCATACTGCTCGCCGCTCGCCAGCGGCTGCGTCTCGACGGCATGGACATGCTCGTTGCGGCGCTGGATCCGGCGTTGCATGCGGCTCGGGTCGAAGTCACGCACCCGGATGCGCACCGGCACGCAGGCGCGGCAGCTCTCGCAAAGCGGCTTGTAGACGAAATGGTGCGACCGCCTGAAGCCCGCGTCCGTCAGCGTGTCGTGCTGCGAGATCGCATCCGGCCCGCTCAGCTCGGTGACGAGCTTGGTCTCCAGCCGATGCGGCAGGTACGGGCAGCGCATCGCCGGCGTGGTGCGGAAGAACCGCAGGGTCTGGATGTTCTGGCGGATGAACATGTCGGTTTCCGCGCGAGTTTAGCGCACGGCCCGACGAAGGAAAGCAGCCGATGCGGCAACACGGAACGCGGCCGACAAGGGCCGTCAAGTCCATAGTGGCGAACCCGCCGTCCGATCTGCCGCTAGGCGGCCACGTCGATCTCCGCCATACCGCCGTGCAACTCGCAGGGTGGCGTGGCCGCCGCCCAGTCATCGTCGTTCAGCCGCAGGTCGTGCAGGCGGTCGACCACGAAGAACGTCCAGGCGCCTTGCGACGGAAGCCCGCCGGGCCTGCCGCCGCCGTACTGGTATGCCAGCAGCGCCGGCTGGCCGGCCCGGTCCCTGCCGAGCAGGCGCGGGCAGAAGTCGCGTACATAGTCGTCGTAGACGGCCGTCATCGGACGACGTTCGACGATGGCCCGGCGCAGCACCGCGTAGGCGCCGGGCGGCGCGATCGCAAATCGCCTGGCGGCGGGAAAGTCGGTGGTCGTCATGGGCGTCCTCGACGGTCGTTGTCGTCCGAGCATGGTGCGGGGCGCGGCGCCGGGAAACACCGCAGCGCGACTTGCCCTGTGACTATCCTGTGGCCGGTCGGGCGCTGCGATGCAGGGTCGGCCGGGCAATCGCGAGCACCTTGTCGATGCGCCGGCCATCGACATCGACGATCTCCACCTCGGGCGGTTCCAGGACGGGAGTCTACAGGCCGCGACGCCGCGCAAAACGGCGAAACGGCGTGGCCGCCAGCCGCCACAGGCGCGGCAACAGCCAGACCAGCAGGGCCACGAAGAGCGCGAGCAGGACGAGGAAGACGACCGGATGGGTGATCGCTAGGAGGAGGCCGCCGATCACGACGGCATCCTCGGTCAGAGAGGCGAGCACGTTGGTGAAGGGCTCGGGCGAAGTGTTGATCAGCGCCCGCGTGCCGGTCTTGGCGATGTGGCTGCCGGCGGCGAGCGTACCGCCCAGCAGGCCCGCGACCACGGCGATCTCCGGGCCGAGCTGGTCGGCGGCACCGAACGCGAGCAGGGCGCCGGCCGGCACACGCACGAAGGTATGCAGGGCGTCGTTGATGCTGTCGACGAAGGGTATCTTGTCGGCCAGGAAGTTGAGGGCGAAGAGAACCGCCGCGGCGCCCATCACCCAGGGCGAGGCGAGCAGCTGCAGGTCGGTGGGCAATTCGGCGACGACGCCGAAGCGCTGCGCGGCGCCCAGGACCAGCACGGCGGCATAGACGTTGTAGCCGCTCGCCCAGCCCGCGCCGAGGGCCACGGCGACGGCGGCGAGGATCTCGCCGCTCACGTCACAGGCTGCGGCGCGCCTTGAGCGCCGTCGCCAGCGTGCCGTCGTCGAGCCAGTCGAGCTCGCCGCCGACCGGCACGCCGTGCGCCAGCCGTGTCAACGGCACCTCGGTCTCGGCCAGCCGCTCGGCGAGATAGTGCGCCGTCGTCTGGCCGTCCACCGTGGCGTTGGTCGCGACGATGACCTCGCGCACGCCGCCGTCCTTCACCCGTCGCACCAGGCCCGCGATGTTGAGCTCGTCGGGGCCGATGCCGTCGAGCGCCGACAGGGAGCCGCCCAGCACGTGGTAGCGGCCGGCGAATATCCTGCCGCGCTCCATCGCCCACAGGTCGCCGACATCCTCGACGACGCAGAGCAACCCCGCGTCGCGCTTGGGATCGGCGCAGATCGAGCAGGGATCGACGGTATCGAGGTTGCCGCAGGTCGAGCAGGCGCGAATCGCGCCCGCGGCGTCGGCCAGCGCCGCGCTCAGGGGTTGCATCAGCGTCTCGCGCTTCTTCAGGAGATGCAGCACCGCCCGGCGCGCCGAGCGCGGCCCCAGCCCGGGCAGGCGCCCCAGCAGCTGGATGAGGCGTTCGATCTCCGGACCGATCATCGGAGACTACAGCTTGAAGCCCGGAGGCAGCGGCAGACCGCCGGTGAGGGCGCGCATCTGCTCCTGCACCGTCTGCTCGACCTTGGCGCGCGCGTCGTTGGCGGCGGCGACGATCAGGTCCTCGACGATGCCCTTGTCCTCCGGCTTGAACAGCGACGCATCGATCTCCACGCGCCGCGTCTCGTTCCTGCCGTTGACCGTGACCTTCACCATGCCGGCGCCCGATGCGCCGACGATCTCCAGGCGCTCGAGCTGGGCCTGCAGCTCCTGCACCTTCTGCTGCATCTGCTGGGCCTGCTGCATCAGGCCGCCGAGATCCTTCAACTTGTCGAACATCAGGTGTCGCTTTCGGGAATGTCGTCGTCTGCGGGATAGTCTTCGGCCGGCGGCGGTTCTTCTTCGAGCGCGCCGGGCAGGACGAGGCCCGCCACCAGCGAGCTTTCCTCGCCCTTGCGGCGGACCGCGTCGAGCTTGGCGCCGGGAAACGTCTTCAGGATGGCCTGCACCACTGGATTGGCTTCGGCCCTGGAGCGCAGGTCGTCGGCCCTGGCCGCCTTCTGCTGCGCGAGCGTCGGCTGGCCCTCGGCGTTCGACACCGAGGCGATCCATCGCCGCCCCGTCCATTGACCGAGCAGATCGCTGAGCTTTGCCGCGAGATCGGCGGGCGCCCTGGGCCCGGGACGAAACTCGATCAGGCCCGGCTCGCACCGCACTTCGTGCACGTGATGCATGAGGTTGTGGACGATCGTGGCCTGGCGCTTCTCTTCGAACAGCGCCACGACCTCGGTGAAGCTGCGCGGATTGGGCGGTGCCTGCGGCGTCGGCTGCGGCGCGACGGCGGGCGCGAGGCGGGCAGCGGCACCGCCGCCGCCGCCCGGCGCTCGCGGCGCCGATCCCGTCGGCGCCGTGCCGCCGACGCCGTTCTGCAGGGCCTTGAGCGCGTCGGCCGGCGACGGCAGGTCGGTGGCGTAGCACAATCGGATCAGCGCCATCTCCGCCGCGCGGATCGGCGAAGGCGCCCTCAATGTCTCCTCGAGGCCCCTGAACAGCAGGGTCCAGGCGCGGGTCAGCGCGCCCATCGAGAGCTTCTCGGCCATGGCGAGGCCTTGCGCGCGCTCGCTGTCGGCGGAAGCGGCTGCCGCCTCGGGCGCGACCTTGAGCCGGGTCACCCAATGGGTGAGCTCGAGCACGTCCTGCAGCACGACCGCCGGATCGGCGCCCGAATCGTACATCTCGCCCAGCGCCGTCACGACCGCCGGCGCATCGCCGCGCATGGTCTTCTCGAACAGATCGAACACGCGGCTGCGGTCGGCCAGCCCGAGCATGTCGCGCACCTGCGCGGCATCGACCACGCCGCCGCCATGGGCGATCGCCTGGTCGAGCATGGAGAGTCCGTCGCGCACCGAGCCGTCGGCGGCGCGGGCGAGCAGCGCCAGCGCCTCGGGAGAAATTTCGACCTTCTCCGCCTCCGCGACCTTGGTGAAATGCGCGACCAGCACGTCCTGCGGCACGCGCTTGAGGTCGAAGCGCTGGCAGCGCGACAGCACCGTCACCGGCACCTTTCGGATCTCGGTGGTGGCGAAGATGAACTTCACGTGCGGTGGCGGCTCTTCCAGCGTCTTCAGCAGCGCGTTGAAGGCCGCGTTCGACAGCATGTGAACTTCGTCGATGATGTAGATCTTGTAGCGCGCCGAGACCGGCCGGTAGCGCACGCCCTCGATCAGCTCGCGAGCGTCGGCCACGCCGGTGTGCGATGCGGCGTCCATCTCGACGACGTCGACATGACGGTCCTCGGTGATGGATCGGCAATTGTCGCACACGCCGCAGGGATCGATGGTGGCGCCACCCTTGCCGTCCGCCCCGATGCAATTGAGAGCGCGGGCGATGATGCGGGCGGTCGTGGTCTTGCCGACGCCGCGCACGCCGGTGAGCATGAAGGCGTGCGCGATGCGGCCGGTGGCGATGGCGTTGCGCAGAGTGCGCACCATCGCGTCCTGGCCGACCAGGGTGGTGAAATCGACGGGACGGTACTTGCGGGCGAGGACCCGGTAGGGAAGCGAAGCGGCGGCTTCCGTCATGGCGGTGGTGTCCTGACCCCAGACGCGCCGCGGCCCCTCGAGCCCGACGGTCGTCGCGTCCGGGCTGCCCGTGCCGGGCGACGGCGCGCGCCCAGCGACGGGTGAGGGACCGGCACGACCCGAAGCAAATTCGTTACGGCTGCTTCCTTCCGGATCTGACCGGGTTGGCGACAGCTCCGCCCGCACCGGCCCCTCGACGCGGTTATATCAGGAGTTTGGCTGGCCGGCGCAAGGTCGGAGATGGACATTTTATGCCCATGGAAAGTCGCTCCAGATCAACGCCTTGGCGTTCGTCGCGCAGCGCGCGTCGCGCGTCCAGTGATAGGCCCGCCGTTGCGACCTTCCCTGTCTCACTCAAGGGGTGCAGTCCACTCCGACCCCCGTCGCGGAAATCGCGGAAATCGCGGAAATCGATCTCGGAAACCTCGGAAACCTCGCAAACCTCCGGCGGGGCGTCGCCGGACGACCGACGTCGCGGGCACCCGCCCGAGACGCCCTCAGGGTGGTGTGCCTGCTCTCTGCCGGAATGCGTTGCGCAAACTGCGGGAACTGCGGAAACCTCCGGTCACGGGTCGGGAGGACGGGTCGGCGGACGATTGGCGAAACAGAACGTCGATACGGGAAATCCCGCGCGGCCCTCGCGGCCGGAAGTGGTCATGGTGCTCATGCACGCATTTTACCTCGACGCACCGGCGAGCACCTAATCGGGTCGATGGATTCCGTCCGATGCCGATGGCATCTGCATCGGAAGGCGATTCGACCCCCCGATTCCGGCCTCACGCGCGAATCTGACTCTCCTGCCGGTGGCGCGGCCCGCACGAATCTACGATGCCGACGTCGCCCGCCGCCGCTTGAGGAAGATCGTCGTCTCCTGTTCCATGACGGGCTCGCCGCGCTGGTTGACGGTGACCTGGCGCAGCCGGCAGATGCCGCGGTCGGGTTTGGTGGCGGAAACGCGCAGTTCGACGATATCGGTGACGACGCGCAAGGTGTCGCCGGGGCGCACGGGGCGGGGGAACTGGGTCTCGCCAAGGCCTGGCGAGCCCAGGCTGCAGGCGCGGAAGATGCCCAGCTCGAGCCACAGTTTCAGCGCCACGCACTGCGTGTGCAGGCCCGAGGCGATCAGGCCGCCATAGGCCCACTTCTTCGCGAACTCGACGTCGACGTGGAAGGGCTGCGGATCCCACTGCCGCGCGAACTCGACGATGCCCGCCTCGGTCATGGTCATGCCGCCGCTCGTGAAGCGGTCGCCGACCTTGAAATCCTCGAAATAGCGCTCGGTCACGGGCTCCGTTCCTGTGGGCAATTCTGCGCCGGATTGTGTCGAGGGTGAGACGCCGTGGGCGAGCGACTTGCGATCGTGGCCCGGGTCAGATCCCGATACCGCGCAGGGCGTAGATCAGCGCCACCACCAGCAGGCCGATGAAGATCGTCTGGGTGACCAGCAGCATCACCGGGGCCATGCCGATACGGGCCAGAGCGAGCAAAGAGGTCTTCATGCCGAGCGCGGCGATGGCGGTGATGATGAGGAAGGCCGAGACCTGCGTGAGCACGGCCCTTGCCTGGTCCGGCACGATGCCCAGCGAATTGAGCGCCGCGAGTGCCAGGAAGCCGAACAGGAAAACCGGCGGCGAGGGCCGCGCATCGCCCGCGGCCTGGCCGCTTCGCGCGATCCACCAGGCGATGCCGATCACCGCCGGCAGCAGGAACGCCACGCGCAGCAGCTTTGTGACGATGGCGTCGCTCAGCACCCGCGGTCCCAGCGTCTGGCCCGCACCGGCGACCTGCGCCACGTCGTGGATCGAGCCACCCAGGAACACGCCCATCTCGAACAGGGTGTAGCCGAGCGCGTCCTGGAGCGGCGGGTAGATCACCATCACCACGGTGCTGAGGAAGTTGACCCCCATCACGGTGAAGGCGAGGTCGCGGTCGGAGTGCTCGTGCTTGGGCAGCACGGCCGACGCCGCCATCGCCGCGGCGGCGCCGCAGACGCCGACCGAGCAGCCGGTCAGCAAGCCGAAATTGCGGCTCTGGCCGAAGAAGGGCGCGACCCAGGCGCCGAAGGCGATGGTGCAGGCGACGGCGGCGAGCGCGATCAGCACCGGCAGCGCGCCGCCCTCGACGAGGTGGCCGAGCGTCAGCCGCGCGCCGAGCAGCGCCACGCCGACGCGCAGCAGCGTACGGCCGGCGAACTCGATACCGGGCTTGAGCGTGGCGTTGGTCGACAGGGGCTGCAGCGCCATGCCGACGGCGAGCGTGACGATGAGCGCGGGAATGAAGATCGCGCCGAAATGCGTCCAGCCGCTCCTGTCGGCATACCAGGCGACGGCGGCGATCGCCGCGCAAAGCGCGATGCCGGGAGCTGACTTGCGCAGATTGTCGGGAGCCCAGAGACGAACGATCTCGACGGCAACCGCGCTGTTAAGCATCGAGCACGGCCACCAGCTGTCCTTCGCCGATCGCCTCGCCTTCGCTGACCTTGATTTCCTTGATGACGCCCGCCTTGGGCGCCAGCACGGGGATCTCCATCTTCATCGACTCGAGAATCATGATCTCGCCGTCCACCTCGACCCTGTCGCCCGGCTTGGCCTGGATCTTCCAGACATTGCCGGCGATTTCCGACTTCACGTTGACGACGGCCATGCTTCGACGCGCTCCCGACTTGCTCAGGGACGGTTTTCGGCCACCGCGCGCGCCAAGGCAAGGGCTGGACTGCCCACACGCGCGCCCAGCCGATATGCGGCCTGGTTGACCGCCGAGAACACGCCGCCGAGCGTCGAACGGCCGTCGCCGATACGCGCCGACAGCGCCGCCACCGTGGCGCTGGCGATGTTCGAGCGGTCGAGAATGGCGAGCCCCGCGGAGCCGGCGCGATCGGCGCCGAAGCCCGCGTCGTTGAACAGGGCGAGCAGGGGCTTCACCTTGAGCGCCGTTTCGCCCGCCGGTACGCCGCCATGGCTGCCGGTCGCCAGCACGCGGCCGGTGTCGCGCTCGTCGGCCATCGACAGCGAATCGAGACACACGACCCTGTCGATGAGGTAGCGGCCCTCGGCCAGCGGCTCGGGCTTCTTCGGCGGCCAGGGGGCCGACTTCAATCTTTCGACGGCCTCGGCGACGCTCTGGCCCGGCGCAACGCCGCAGGCTTCGGCGAGGCCGTTGATGCGGCTGATCACGCCGCGCGCCAGCATGTCCTTCGCGTCGCCGATATGGGCGCTGTCGGTGGCGACCGCCGCCATCGCCATGCCGTGCGCCTCGGCCCACGGCAGGCCGCTGACGCCCGCCTCGTCGCGGCCAATGCCTGCATCGTGATGGATGGCGGCGCGCGGCCGGGCTTTCAGCGAGCAGTAGGCGGCGTAGATCGCGCCGTGCGAGCCACCGACGATCACCCCGCCCTCGGCCTCGGGCGGCAGCTTGGTGACGGAATCGGCAAGGACGATGGCGATGTTCACGACTACCGCGAGGAACCGCGTTGGCTGGAGACGTAAGCCTTCAGGACGGCATTCATCCGCGTCAGGTGTCCCTTGCCCTGCGCCTTGAACCAATTCAGAACGTCGCGATCCATTCTCAAGGTGACAGGCGCCTTGCCGGACTTCGAGGGCAGAACGAGACGGGCATTCTGGAAAAAGGCATCGTTCAGTTCGGGAATCTCCGAGAAATCGATGTCCTTGTCCTTGACGGGGGCCAAGCGTCGGTTGCTCATCGGTCTACTGTAACGCCTTTTCATATGAACTCCTTTCCTTGCGCGACGCGGCCCTTGCCGATATCAGCCTGCGCTTGCCTCTGCGCGCGGTAAATACGACGGTCAGGATGGCGCCCGGTGCTATCCGTCCGATGCCGATCCAACGAACTTCCCCGTAGTCACGGGGATCGCGGGCAATCAGCATCGGCCCACCAAATGCGCGATGCCTGTTCGAAACTGACGCCATGTTTTTCGACATTGCGCCTGTTCTTGACCTCGTCCCCTTCGAAGCCGGTCATGCTTGAAACTAGAGGCTGTACATACAAAAAGCAATATGGGAATCTGCACACCGATGTCCGACCGCGTCGACAACAAGACCCACATCCTGCTCCTGCAGCATCCGCAGGAGCAGGATCGTGTGCTGGGCACGGCCAGGCTGATCGTCGAGACGCTCGCCAATGCCACGCTCACGGTCGGGCTGTCGTGGCGCAATCTCGGCCATGCCTTGCGCGGCACGGTCGAAGCGAAGGAATGGGGCGTACTCTATCTCGGGTCTGCCAAGGCGACCGGCGTGGGTCCGCTGGTGGCGCTCGACCGCAAGGGCGCGGCACTGGCGGACCAGCACGCTTCGCGCGCCGGCCTGAAGGGGCTGGTCGTGCTCGACGGCAATTGGGCGCAGGCCAAGGCGCTGTGGTGGCGCAACCCGTGGCTCACCAAGCTGCGCCGCTTCGTGGTCGTGCCGGACGGGCCGTCGCTCTACGGCGATCTCCGGCGCGAGGCGCGACCCGACGCCGTCTCGACACTCGAAGCCGTGGCGCTCGCGCTGTCGGCGCTGGAGGCCGATGCTGCGGTGCGGGAGAAGCTGCTGGCGCCGTTCCGGGCACTGCTCGCCAAGGCCCGCGCCGCCGGCATTCGTGACAGTAAACGCGACCGTCGCATAAGGCGCTAGCCTCTATATACTTCCGGCCCATGCTCGATCAGCCGCAGGTTCCGGTCGCCCAGCGCACCAATCCCGAGCGCTCGTTCCGCGAGGAAGTGCGGGTGCTGCGCCTCAGCGAGGGCGAGGTGTTCCGCGGCGAGGGCATCCTCGCCGTCACCAAGGCGATCCTGCAGGCGGGCGTCGGCTATGTCGGCGGCTACCAGGGCGCGCCCGTCTCGCATCTCGTCGACGTGCTGGTCGAATCGCAGGACCTGCTCGACGAGCTCGGCATTCATCTCGAAACCTGCACCAACGAAGCGTCGGCGGCGGCGCTGCTCGGCGCCTCGATCAACTACCCGATCCGCGGCTGCGTCACCTGGAAGTCGATCGTCGGCACCAACGTGGCGGCCGACGCGCTCTCCAACCTCGCCTCGCCCGGCGTGATCGGCGGCGCGCTGATCGTGGTCGGCGAGGATTACGGCGAGGGCGCCTCGATCATCCAGGAGCGCGCCCACGCCTATGCGCTGAAATCTTCGGTCTGGTTGTTGGATCCGAGGCCCAACCTGTCGACCATGGTGCACATGACCGAGCAGGCATTCGAACTGTCGGAGGCCACCAATACGCCGGTCATGATGGAGCTGCGCATCCGCGCCTGCCATGTCACCGGCGAGTTCGTCGCCAGGGACAACCGGCCGCCGGCGATCTCGCGCAACCATCGCCTGCCCAACCCGGCCGAGCACAATTACGACCGCATCTCGCACCCGCCTTCGACCTACGCGCACGAGAAGCTGAAGTTCGACGTGCGCCGGCCGGCGGCCGAGCGGTTCATCGTCGAGCGCGGGCTGAACGAGTTGCTGCCGGGCGAGCGCTCCGACCTCGGCATCATCGTGCAGGGCGGCATCACCAATGTGTTGATGCGCGGGCTCGACCGGCTCGAGGTCGAAGACCGTATCCCGACCCTGGTGCTGAACGTCACGTATCCGCTGGTGCCCGACCAGATCGCCGAGTTCTGCAAGGACAAGCGCGCCGTGCTGGTCGTCGAGGAGGGCGGGCCGGAGTACATCGAGCAGGCGATCCACGCCCTGCTGCGCCGGCGCGACATCGACACCAGGATCTACGGCAAGGACGTGCTGCCGATGGCCGGCGAGTACACCGCCGAGGTGGTGACCGAGGGCCTGCTGAAGTTCCTGTCGCAGTCGGCCAACGACATCGATCTCGGCGCGCCGCGCCAGCGCTTCGAGGCGGCGCGGGCGGCGCGCGCCGAATCTCAGCGCCTGCTGGGCGGGCCGCTGCCGCTCAGGCCGCCGGGCTTCTGCGTCGGCTGCCCCGAGCGTCCGGTGTTCTCGGCCATCAAGATCCTCGAGCGCGAGGTCGGCAAGGTCCATATCTCGAGCGACATCGGCTGCCATTCCTTCGCGACCCTGGCGCCGTTCAATCTCGGCAACTCGATCCTGGGCTACGGCATGTCGCTCGCGGCGGCGGGCGCGGTGGCGCCGGTCATGCAGAAGCGCACCATCTCGGTGATGGGCGACGGCGGCTTCTGGCACAACGGCCTGCTAAGCGGCGTCGCCTCGTCCATGTTCAACCGCGGCGATCGCGTGCTGGTGGTGATGCAGAACGGCTACACCTCGGCGACCGGCGCGCAGTTCATCCCCAACACCTCGGGCAACCGGCGCGACGGCGAGACGACGTCGGACATCGCCGCCACCCTGAAGGCGATGGGCGTGGGCTGGCTGCGCACCATCCGCACCTACAATGTCGGCACCATGCTCAAGACGCTCCGCGAGGCGATGACGACGCCGGAGCAGGGCCTGAAGGTGATTGTCGCCGACGGCGAGTGCCAGCTCGCGCGCCAGCGTCGCATCCGCCCGCAGATCGCCGCCGAGCTGAAGGCCGGCAAGCGCGTGGTGCGCACGCGCTTCGGCGTCGACGACGAGGTCTGCACCGGCGACCATTCCTGCATCCGCCTCTCGGGCTGCCCCTCGCTGGTCGTCAAGCCGAGCCCCGATCCGCTGCGCTCCGACCCGGTGGCGCACGTCAACAACGGCTGCGTCGGCTGCGGCCTGTGTGGCGAGGTCGCCGACGCGGCGGTGCTGTGTCCGTCGTTCTACAAGGCCGACATCGTGCAGAACCCGGGCTGGTGGGATCGGTTGAAGTGGCGCTTCCGTTTCAAAGTGATCGAGGCGTTGGCGTGCTGAGCAGTCCTTTCATATTCCTCTCCCCTGCTAGGGGGAGAGGCGGGGAGAGAGGGCTGCGAAAACTCCTTCAACCCCCTCTCCTAACCTCTCCCCTTATCGGGGGAGAGGAATAATGAAGCCCGTCACGATCCTGATCGGCGCGCTGGGCGGCGACGGCGGCGGCGTGCTGTGCGACTGGATCGTCGTGGCGGCGCAGAGCCAGGGGCTGGCGGTGCAGGCGACGCAGATCCCGGGCGTGGCCCAGCGCACCGGCGCCACGACCTATTATCTCGAGGTGATGCCGAGGCCGGGCATCGGCGGCGTGCTGGCGCTCAACCCGGCGATTGGCGAGGTCGACGTGGCACTGGCGAGCGAGCTGCTCGAGGCCGGCCGCATGATCTTCAACGGCTTCGTCACGCCCGACCGCACGGTGCTGATCGCCTCGACGCATCGCGTGCTGGCGATCGCCGAGCGCGCGGCGATGGGCGACGGCAGCTTCGACGTCGGCAAGCTCCTGCGCGCGGTCAAGGAGCGCAGCCGGCAGCAGATCCTGTTCGACATGGACCAGGCCGCCGAGGAGGCGGGCAGCGTGCTGAACGCCGTGCTGCTGGGCGCGCTCGCCGGCTCGGGCAAGCTGCCGATCCCCGACGCGGCGTTCGAGGCCGCGATCCGCGGCGCGGCCAAGTCGGTCGACGCCAACCTCGCCGGCTTCGCCTTCGGGCGCGGTCATGCCAAGGGCGAGCTCGAGCAGGTGGTGCGCGAGCATCGCAAGCGCCAGGCCGCGGCGGCGGGCAGCGAGGCGCTGATCGAGCGCGCGCGGCGCGACTTGCCGCCGGGCAGCCTCGACATCGTCGAGGAGGGCATTCGCCGGCTCGTCGCCTACCAGGATCGGCACTATGCCGCGCTCTATCTCGATCGCCTGCGCGGGCTGCCGGACGATCTGGTGCGCGACGTGGCGCGTCACCTCGCCGTGCGCATGTCGTTCGAGGACGCGATCCGCGTGGCGCAGGCCAAGACCTCGCGCGAGCGGCTGGCGCGGGTGCGGGCGGAGGTGCGGGCCAAGCCGCACGAACCACTCGAGCTCACCGAGCACTTCAAGCCAGGCAACGAGGAGATCGCCGCCCTCCTGCCGCCGTGGGCGGCGCGCTGGCTGCTCGCCCGCCGTCCCTTCAACGTCTCGATGCACGTGCGCAGCACGACGGTCTGGGGCTTCGCGCGCCTGCGCCTGCTCGCCGGTCTGCGCTGGTGGCGGCCGCGCACCTGGCGCTATGCCGAGGAACAGGCCGAGATCGAGCGCTGGCTCGACGCGATCCGCCGCGCCGCACCGCTCGGCCACGAGCTGGCGCACGAGATCGCTGAATGCGCGCGCCTGATCAAGGGCTACGGCGACACCTACAAGCGCGGCCTCGGCAGCTATCGCCGCATCGTCGCCGAGGTGATCGAGCCGGCGCTCGTCGGCCGGATGGCGACGCGCGCGGCGGCCGATGCCGTGGCCAACGCCCGCGTCGCCGCACTCGCAGATCCCGAGGGCCAGTCGCTGGCCCGTACGCTCGCCGCCATTGCCACATCGAGGGAGCCGGTACGACATGCCGCTGAGTAGCCGTCACGAGATCATGGTCGAATGGGGGGATTGCGACCCGGCAGGCATCGTCTACTACCCGTCCTACTTCAGATGGTTCGACCAGGCGACGTTCCGCCTGTTCCGCAAGGCCGGGCTGAAGCGCGACGACCTGACGGGCGGCAAATTCAACGAGGGCGCCCCGCTGGTGGCGGCCGAGTGCTCGTTCCGGCGCGCCTCGCAGACCGGTGAGAAGCTCCTCATCGAAAGCCATGTCGAGAAATTCGGTCGCACCTCCTTCACCGTGCGCCACGTCTTTCGCGACAGCGCGGGCGAGATCGCGGCCGAAGGCACGGAAACGCGCATCTGGGGCAGGAAGGACGGTGAGGCGGGCACGCTGAAGGCGGTGTCGATCCCCGAGGAAATGCGCCGGCGACTGGGCTGAGGGAGGAACCATGAAGCGCAGCGAGGACCGTATCCTCACCACCCATGTCGGCAGCCTGCCGCGCGATCCGGCGCTGTCGGACCTGTTGATCCGCGACGAGCAGGGGGAGACGGTCGACAGGGCCGAGATGGCCAGGCTCGCCGACCAGGCGGTGCGCCACGTCGTGCGCCAGCAAATGGCCTGCGGTGTCGACATCGTCAACGACGGCGAGCAGCCGAGGGTCGGCTTCCAGACCTACGTGCCGCAGCGCATGAAGGGCTTTGGCGGCGAATCCAGGCGCCCGCGTTCGCGCGACTTCACCGACTTCCCGGTCTTCGCCGCGTTCTGGGACAAGCGCGCGCAGCGGCGCAGCAAGGTGTCGAATGCACCGCAGGCGATCGCCGACGTGGCCTACGACGATCTCGGCCCAGCCGAGGACGAGGTTCGCCTCTTCAAGTCGGCGCTCGCGGGCCTGCCGAAGCCGCCCGTCGAGACGTTCATGACCGCCGCGGCGCCCGGCATCATCGCCACCACCATGCTGAACGCGCACTACGACAGCCACGAGGCCTACGTCTTCGCGCTCGCCCGCGAGATGAGGAAGGAATACGAGCTGATCGCCCGCGACTTCATCCTGCAGATCGATTCGCCGGACCTGGCGCTCGAGCGCACAGTGCTGTTCGCCGACAAGACCAATGCCGAGTTCGTCGCCATCGCCGAGATGCACGTGGCGGCGCTCAACGAGGCGCTGGCCGGCATCCCGCGCGAGCGGGTGCGGCTGCATTGCTGCTGGGGCAACAACGAGGCGCCGCACCTGCACGACATCCCGCTCGCCGAGGTCCTGCCGGTGCTGTGCCAGGCGAGGGTCGGCGCTCTGTCGATCGAGTTCGCCAACCCGCGCCACCAGCACGAATACGCCGCGCTCAAGAAGGCGAAGCTGCCGCCGGAGTTCATCCTGATCCCGGGCGTGCTCGACACCACGACCAACTTCGTCGAGCATCCCGAGGTGGTGGCCAACCGTATCTGCGAGGCGGTCGATGCCGTCGGCGACCGCGAGCGCGTGATCGCGTCGAGCGACTGCGGCTTCGGCACCTTCGCCGGCTACGAGATGGTCTCCTCCGACGTCGTCTGGGAGAAGCTCAAGGCCTGCCGCGCCGGCGCCGACATCGCGACCAGGAGGCTGTGGGGTCGGATGGCCGCCTAAGCCGCCGCCTTCAGGATGTCGGCCGCCTTCTCGCCGACCATGATGGCGGGCGCGTTGGTGTTGCCCGAGGGCATGGTGGGGAAGATCGAGGCGTCGGCGACGCGCAGACCGTCGAGCCCGTGCACCTTGAGCTTGTCGTCGACCACGGTGCCCGGTCCGGCCGGCCCCATGCGGCAGGTGCCGATCGGGTGGTAGGCGGTCTGCGAGTTGTTGCGGATCCAGGTGAGGATCTCCTGGTCGCTCTGCACCGACGGGCCGGGCGAGAACTCGCTGTCGCGGTATTTGTCCATCGGCGCTGCGTCGACGATCCTGCGCATCATGCGGAAGCCGCCGACCATGGCGTCCTGGTCGATCTTGTCGGCGAGGAAGTTGAAGCGGATCGCCGGCTGTGCCTTTGGGTCGTTCGACTTGATGTGGATCGAGCCCAGGCTCTCGGGCCGGAGCTGGTAGCAGGCGATGGTCATCGACGGGAAATCCTGCAGCTTGCGCGTCTTGGGATCCTTGATCGAGTAGGGCACCAGGTGCATCTGCACGTCGGGCGTCTCGAGCTCGGGCCGGGTCTTGAGGAAGGCGAGCAGCGGGGCCGAGGGCAGGCTCATGAAGCCGCCGCCGGTCGCGAGATACTTCATCATCTGCGTGACGGCGCCGAGGCCGCGCGCCATGTGGTTGTAGGAAACGCGCGGGTCCTTCACCTTCCAGATGATGCGGGCGTTGATGTGGTCGCGGAAATTCTCGCCGACCGCCTTGAGCTCGTGCTTCACCTCGACGCCGTGCTTCCTCAGGATCCCGGGGTTGCCGATGCCGGAGAGCTCGAGGATCTGCGGGCTGGCGACGCCACCCGCCGACAGCACCGTCTCGCGCGCCCTGGCCTGCACGACCTTGCCGTCCTTCTCGTACTCGACGCCGACGCAGCGCCTGCCGTCGAGCAGGACGCGCAGGGTGTGGGCGTTGGTGACGACGTTGAGGTTGCTCGACCGCTTCATCGCCGGTTCGATGTAGCAGTGCGCCACGCTCATGCGCCGGCCCTTGTAGATCGAGGTCTGGGTCTTGACGACGCCTTCCTGGTCCTCGCTGTTGTAGTCGGGGTTGAGTTTGAAGCCGGCCGCCTTCGCCGCCTCGAACAGGGTGTCGTAGAGCGGATTCTGGTCGGGCACCGTCGAGACCTTGAGCGGCCCCGACGTGCCGCGGCCGTTGCTGCCGTCGCCGTCGACGAAGCTCTCGATGCGGGTGAAGAGCGGCGCCACGTCGCGCCAGCTCCAGCCGCGGCAGCCCATCTGCGCCCAGGTGTCGTAGTCGAGCGGCTGTCCGCGCACCCAGACCAGGCCGTTGATCGAGCTCGAGCCGCCCAGCACCTTGCCGCGTGGCACCGGGATGACCCGGTTGGCCGTGTTCTCCTCGGGTTCCGATTGATAGAGCCAGTTGGCGGCCGGGTTGTCGATCAGCAGGCCGAAGGAGAGCGGCATGCGGGAATAGGGGTGGCTGGCCGCGCCCGCCTCGAGCAGCAGGATCCTGGTCGCCGGGTTCTCGCTCAGGCGCGCCGCCAGCGCGCCGCCCGCCGAGCCAGCCCCGACGATGATGTAGTCGTACTGATCCATTTCCGGTCCCCTTTCCGGCGAGTATCCGCGAAGACGTGAGCGCTCGACAAGCGTCGCGCATGGACGGCGGCAGTGCCGCTGGCTAGGACGTGGCGGGACGAGCGACGGGGAGACGGCGATGATCGACACGGACAAGGGCAGGGCGGAGCTGGGGCGGTTCGTGATCGACCTGACGGTCAGGATCGCGCTGATCGCGGGGGTGGCCTATGTCAGCCTGATGCTGCTGCGGCCGATCGGGCCGTTGCTGGTCTGGGCGATGATCCTGGCGGTGGCGTCGTACCCGCTGCACGCGCTGCTGCGGCGCAGGCTCGGCCTGCGGCCCGGCCTGTCCGCCGCCCTGCTATCGCTGCTGCTGCTGGTGATCCTGCTCACGCCGGTCGTGCTGCTCTCCCTGTCCGTCGTCGAGACGCTCGACACCTACGGCCGCATGCTGCTGCGCGGCGAGCACGTGATGCCGCCGCCGCCCGAATCGGTGCGCGGCTGGCCGATGATCGGCGCCAGGATCTACGACCTGTGGCTCAACGCCGCCAACGACGTGCGCGCATTGCTGGCCGCCCATGCCAGTCAGATCGCCGTCTTCGGCCGGTTCGTCGGCGGCATCGCCGCCGGTGTCGCCCTCGAGGTGCTGCAGTTCGCCGGGGCGATCATCGTCGCCGGCGTCCTGCTCGCCTATGCCGAGCCTCTCGCCAGGACGCTGGTCGGTCTCGCCAGCCGCATCGCCGACGCGCGCGGCCGACGCTTCGTCGAGATCGCCGGCTCGACCATCCGCAACGTCTCGCAGGGCGTGATCGGCATCGCATTGCTGCAGTCGGCGCTGCTCGGCCTCGGCATGCTGGTGGCCGAGGTTCCCTTCGCCGGCCCGCTCACCTTCGTCTGCCTGGTCCTGGCGATCGTGCAGGTCGGGCCCAACATCGTCATGCTGCCGGTGATCGCGTGGATGTGGTTCGAGGCGCCGGCGCTCACCGCCGGGCTGTTCACCGTCTATACCCTGCCGCTGCTGCTGGTCGACAACGTGCTGCGCCCGATCGTGATGGCGCGCGGCCTGCAGACGCCGATGGCCGTGATCCTGGCCGGCGTCGTCTGCGGCACCCTGGCGGGCGGCCTGATCGGGCTGTTCGTCGGGCCGGTCGTGCTGGCCGTCTTCTACGACCTCGTCATTTCGTGGATGAACGGACCGCCGGTTAGCGACGAGGCGCCGTGAAGGCGATGCCGTCGGCGACCAGCGCGTCGATCTCGGCCGGCGAATAGCCGCGCTCGGCAAGCACCGCCCGCGTATCGGCGCCGAAGGTCCGGGGCTTGCTGCGCGCGGCGGGCGGCGTGCGCGAGAGCTTCACCGGGTTGCCGACGTTGCGGTAGCCATCCTTCTCCCACACCATGTCGCGGTGCCGCGTGTGCGGATGCTCCATGACGTCCGGCACTTCCATGACGGCGCCCGACGGCACGCCGTTGCGCATCAGCTCGGTGGCGAAGCTTTCGCCATCGCGATCCTTGGTGAGCGCGCGCAACTCGGCCTCGAGCTCGAGCTTGTGGGCGACCCGGTCCTTGTTGGTTCTGAAGCGCGGATCGTCGGCCAGCTCCGCCTTGCCGAGCATCTGGCAGAGCTTGCGGAACTGACCGTCGTTGCCGGCGCCGACCACGATGTTGCGACCGCGAGTCGGGAAGTTGCAGTAGGGTGCCAGGCTGCCGTGGCTGTTGCCGTAGAGTTTGGGTTTCTGGCCGGCCATGAAATAGTTGGGCGCGTGCGGATGATGCAGCGCGACGGCGCTGTCGTAGAGCGTGGCGTCGACGAATTGGCCCTTGCCCGAGCGGTTGCGCTCGTACAGCGCCATCAGGATGCCGATGCAGGCGTTCATGCCGGTGGAGAGATCGACGACCGGCACGCCGACACGCACCGGTCCCGAATCGGGCGCGCCGTTGACCGAGACCAGCCCCGCCGAGGCCTGCACCATGGCGTCATAGCCGGGGAAGCCGCCCAGCGGCCCGTCGGCCCCGAATCCAGAGACGCGGGCATGGACCAGTCGCGGAAACTTCCGCGACAGCGCGTCGTAGCCCAGGCCCCACTTCTCCATGGTGCCGGTCTTGAAGTTCTCGATCAGCACGTCGGCCTCCTCGAGCAGCTTCAGCAGCACCTCGCGGCCCTTGGGCGTGGAGAGATCGAGCGCGATCTTGCGCTTGTTCCGGTTGATGCCGGCGAAGTAGGCCGAGATGCCCTCCTCGTCGAAGGGCGGGCCCCAGCCGCGCGTCTCGTCGCCCTGCGGCGGCTCGACCTTGATCACCTCGGCACCATGGTCGGCCAGCATCTGTCCGCAATACGGACCGCCCAGCACCCGCGACAGGTCGACGACTTTCAGCCCTTCCAAGGCTCCCGGCATTTCGCTTCACTCCAAGGCATCGTTGTCGGCGGCGGTTATAGACTACTGAGGAGCGCTTGCGCACGCCCGAGCATGTTATTACATTAGTAATAACGTTCGAGGCCGCGCCATGATTGAACTGAAGGTCCGCAAATTCGGTAACTCCCTGGGCGTTGTGCTGCCGAAGGACGTCGTGCAGCGGCTGCGCACGGCCGACGGCGAGCCCCTGTTCCTGATCGAAGGACCTGACGGGACATATCGGCTCACGCCCTATGACCCGGCCTTCGAAAAGAAGATGGCGAAGGCCGACAGCATCATCAGCCGATATCGCAACACGCTCCATACCCTCGCCAAGTGAGAGAGCCGACCTGGATCGAGGAGCGCGACGTCCTTGCGCTGCACGAGCGGCTGTTGTCGCTGCATGGCGGCAAGCCCGGATCGCGGGATCTCGGCCTTCTGAAGTCGGCGCTGGCGAGGCCGCTCCAGCATCACGCCTATCGGCCCGACGCGGACGTCATCGAGCTGGCGGCGATCTACACGGCCGGCATCGTCGGCAACCACGCTTTCATCGATGGCGACAAGCGCACCGGCTTTGTCGTCGGCATTCTATTCCTCGAACTCAACGGGTATCGGTTTGGCGCGAGTGAAGAGGCGTCGGCGCAAGCCGTTCTCGCACTCGCCGCCAGCCAACTCAACGAGGCTGGCTACGCAGCCTTCCTTCGTACCAACGTGAAGCCCATAGGAAGGAAATAGGCTAATCTCACTCGTCATTGGGAGAGAAGGCCAATGCTAAGCGGGCGTAGCGCGGTTATTCGTCGATGAGGATGTATTTCTACTCACATGCTGACGGCCTGAGAGGAAGGGTGGATTTCCCGGAACAGGGCTTGCCTTGCTGGGAAGAGATCGTGTGCAAGACGTTGGCTCTTGTCCGAACTTGGCGCGTGTCTCCTGGACTGCCGCCTTCCGATTGTTCCAAGCTTCCTCGCTTGTCGATGAGGTGGCGGTAGACATGCTGAACGGCATCCACGGACATCAGGAGATCGAGCGCGTCGTCTATGGCCGGGCGGCGGGATCGGCGCTGCGGGCCGAGGCCGAGCGGCTGGGCGCCAGGCGCGTGTTCCTGACCACCACGAAATCGGTGGCGCAGAGCGCGCTGCTGGCCGGCATCGTGCGCGATCTCGGCGATCGCTGCGCCGGCGTCTATGCCGGCATCACCGCGCACTCGCCGCGAACCTGCGTGATCGAGGGCGCGAGACTGGCGCGCGAGGCCAGGGCCGACCTGATCGTGGCGGTCGGCGGCGGCTCCGCGATCGACGCGACCAAGGTGATGCTGATCGCGCTGTGGCAAGACGCCTGCGCCATCGAGGATCTCGACCTCTATCGCTCCGGCCGGCCGAAGGAGGGCCATGCGCCACCGTCCGAAGCGATCCAGCCGCCGGCCAACGCGATCCGCATGATCGCCGTGCCGACCACGCTGTCGGCGGCCGAGTTCAATGCCTTCGCTGGCATCACCGACACGCGCCGGGGCGTGAAGGAGAGTTTCGGCCATCGCCTGGTCGTGCCGCGGGTCATCGTGCTCGATCCAGCGGCGACCCTGCACACGCCGACGGACCTCATGCTGTCGACGGGCGTGAAGGCGGTCGACCACGCGGTCGAGCGGCTGTGCTCGCACCAGGCCCATCCCTTTGTGCTCGGTACCGCGACCGAGGCATTGAAGTTGCTGTCGCGCGCCTTGCCGGCCCACAAGGCCAGACCCGGCGACATGGAAATCCGCCTCGACCTGCAGTTCGGCATGTGGCTGTCGATCGGCGCGGGGACCTCGGGCGTCGGCACGGGCGCGAGCCACGGCATCGGCCACGTGCTGGGCGGCGCCTGCGGCGTGCCGCATGGTCACACGTCCTGCGTGATGTTGCCGTCGGTGCTGCGCTGGAACCTGCCGGCTAACGTCGAACGCCAGAAACGGGTGAGCGAGGCCTTCGGCCAGCCCGATACGCTGGCGGCCGATCTCGTCGCCGTGTTGGTGGCGGAGCTGGGCCTGCCGAGGCGTCTCGCCGATGTCGGCGTCGGACCGGACCGCTTCCGCGAGATCGGCGAGAAATCCATGCACGACCGGGCCGTCCTCAACAATCCGCGCCCGATCGACCGTCCCGAACAAGTGATCGAGATTCTCGAACTGGCTGCTTGATTGGAATTGATTTGGTCCCCCAACAATATAGTCTAGAGGCAGTCTAAAGAATAAGAACCAGCGGACGGGAACGCCCAGCAGAGAGGGGACACGCCATGATGCGGACATTGAGCGCGCTCGCGGCATTGGCCGCGGCAGGACTCGTCGCGACGCCTTCGGTCGCCCAGGACAAGGTAAAGATCGGCTACGCCATCTCCAAGACCGGGCCCAATGCCGGCGGCGCCAACATCACCCAGATCCCGAACTACGAGATGTGGGTGAAGGACGTGAACGCCAAGGGCGGCCTGATGATCGGCGGCAAGCGGGTTCCAATCGAGGTGGTCGAGTACGACGACCGCTCCAACTCCGAGGAGGCCGTGCGTGCGGTCGAGCGGCTGGTGACGCAGGACAAGGTCGACCTGCTGTTCCCGCCGTGGGGCACCGGACTCAACCTCGCCGTCGGGCCGGTCTTCAACAAGTACGGCTATCCGCAGCTCGCCTTCAGCGCGGTGACCGATCGCGCCCCCGACCTCGTCAAGCGCTGGCCGAACAGCTTCTGGCTGCTCGGCACGTCGAAGCAGTATGTCGATGCGCTGGTCGCGGTGCTGAAGAAGCTGCGCGACGAGGGCAAGATCGGTCCGAACGTGGCGATGATCTCGATCGCCGACGGCTTCGGCATCGATCTCAGCCAGGCGGCGCGAAAAGGCTTCGCCGATGCGGGCTTCAAGCTCGCCTACGACAAGAGCTACCCGATCGGCACGCAGGACCTGTCGCCGCTGCTCGGCGAGGCGTCGCGTTCCGGCGCCGACACCTTCGTGGCCTTCTCCTATCCGCCCGACACGCTGGCACTGACCGACCAGGCCAAGGTGGCGGGCTATGCGCCCAAGGTGATGTTCCTCGGCGTCGGCGTCGGCTTCCCGCTCTATCCGCAGCGCTTCGGCGCCAACGTCGAGGGCGTCATGTCGCTCGGTGGCTGGTCGAAGGACAACGCCTCGACCCAGGCGTATGCCAAGAAGCACGAGGAGATGTTCAAGCGCGGCCCCGACCGCTGGGGCAGCCAGATCGGCTACTCGTCGCTGCAGATGCTCGAGCAGGCGATCGAGCGGGTCGGCAAGATCGACCGCGCCGCCATCATCAAGGAGCTGCAAACCGGCACCTTCGACACGGTGCTCGGCAAGGTGAAGCTGGTCGACAACATGATGAAGGACAATTTCTGGCTGATCGGGCAGTGGCAGGACGGCATCTTCGTCGGGGTCTCGCCGCAGCGTCCCGGCGTCGCCAACGTCGTGGTGCCCAAGCCGACCTGGAAGAACTAGAGTCCCGCGTCGACATCGACATCTTCCGGACCGCGCGTCGGGCGCGGTCCGGAAGAACTCGAATCCCGGGATGAACGCGGGCGAGGACGCATGCTGTTCGAAGTAGCCCTCTCCGGCGTCACCCTGGGCGGCATGTACGCGCTGGTGGCGATGGGGCTGACGCTGCAATACGGCGTCGCCCGCATCATGAATTTGAGCTACGGGGAGATCCTGATCGCAGCGGCCTTCGCCGCGCTGTGGTTCTACACGGGCGTCGCGCTCAACCCGATCCTCGGCCTGGTCGTCGTGCCGCCGCTCGCCTTCGTGCTGAGCTACGCCATCTATCGCTTCCTGATGCAGCCGCTGGTGCGCCGCGCCGGCTCGCGCGACGCCCTCGAGGTCGACAGCATCCTCGCCACCTTCGGCCTGCTGTTCGTCATCCAGGGCGTCATGCTGGCAATCTTCGGCGGCGCCTACTACAGCTACTCGTTCCTCGCGGTGCCACTCAAGATCGCGGGTGCCACGGTGGCCGCCAACCGGCTGCTCGCTCTCGTCCTTGCCATCGTGATCGGCCTCGGCCTCTATCTCGCGCTCACGCGAACGCGGCTCGGCACGGCAGTGCGCGCCGTTGCCGTCGATCCGGTGGCCGCGCAACTCGTCGCCATCGACGTGCGCACCGCCTCGGCGCTGGCCTTCGCTCTCGGCGGCGCGCTGGTCGCGGCGGCGGGCGTTCTGGTTTCGATGTTCCTCACCTTCAACGCCAATCTCGGCGTGGTCTTCACGTTGAAGGCACTGGTGGTGGTCATCATGGGCGGCGTCGGCAACCTGCTGGGCGCGCTGATCGCCGGCCTGATCCTCGGCCTGGTCGAGAACTCGGTCGCGGTCTTCGTCGATCCCGGCCTGACGCTCGCCGCCACCTACGCCATCTTCCTGCTGGTCCTGCTGCTGCGGCCGCAGGGCCTGCTAGGCAAGGCGAACCGATGAAGGCTCCCATTGCCGCCCTGTCCCCCATCGCCGCCCTGATCGCCGTCGCGGCGCTGGCGTGCGTGCCCTGGCTGGTCGGCGACTACGGCCTCTCGCTCGCGATCAACATCGTGAGCTACACGGTGCTCGCCACGGCCTGGAGCCTGTTCTCGGGGCCGACGCGCTACGTTTCCCTCGCGACGGTCGCCTTCTTCGGCATCGGCGCCTACACAACGGCCGTCTTCGCCGAGACGCTGGCCTGGCCGCTCGTGCTGCTGATCGCCGGCGTCGTGGGGATCGTCGTGGCCGGCCTCGTCGGCCTGTCGACGCTTCGCCTCAGCGGCGTCTATTTCGTCATCTTCAGCTTCGGTCTCGCCGAGCTGATCCGCCAGCTCGTCACCTGGTACGAGGTGAACGTCACGCGCACGCTCGGCCGGTACGTCTTCACCGACATCGGAGCGGCACACATCTATTGGCAGCTCCTCGCGCTCGGCGTGCTGGTGTTCGCCGCGGGATGGGCGATCGGCCGTTCGCGGCTGGGCCTCGCCTTGCGCGCCATCGGCGACGACGAAACCGTGGCGAGGCATGCCGGCATCGACACGACCAGGGCCAAGGTCGCCCTGTTCGTGCTCTCCACCGTGTTCATGACCCTCACCGGCGCCATCATGGCGCCGCGCTGGACCTACATCGATCCCGCCATCGCCTTCAATCCGGTGCTGTCGTTCACCGTGCTCATCATGGCGCTGCTGGGCGGCGTGCACCGACTCTACGGGCCGGTGCTGGGCGTCGTGCCGCTCGCCCTGCTGTTCGAGTACCTGATCGCGGGCTTCCCCAACCATTTCAGCATCATGGTCGGCGTGGTCTTCATCGTGATCGTCTACCTGATCCCGAAGGGGGTGGTCGGGCTGGTCGAGCGGGTGGCGAGGAAGCCGGCATGACGGCGCTCCTGGAAGTCGAGGGCCTGACACGCCGCTTCGGCGGGCTCGTCGCGGTCGATTCGCTGGGCTTCACCGTGAACGCGGGCGAGATCGTCGGCCTGCTGGGTCCCAACGGGTCGGGCAAGACCACGGTGCTCAACCTCCTGTCGGGAATGCTGCGGCCGGATGCGGGCGCGGTGTCGCTGCGAGGCCAGGCGATCGCCGGCAGGCCCTCCTATCGCATCGCGCGGCTCGGCGTCGCGCGGACCTTCCAACTCGTTCGGCCGCTCGCCTCGCTGTCCTGCCGCGACAACGTGCTGACGGGGCTCGCGTTCGGGCGGGGCAACCGGTGGGGAACCGCGGCGCGAGCGGAGGCGGACGCGTTGCTCGACCGGGTCGGCCTCGCGCGGGCGTGCGACGCGCTGCCGGGCGAGCTGACCTACATCGACCAGAAACGCCTCGAGCTCGCGCGCGCGCTGGCGCTGCAACCCGAATTGCTGCTGCTCGACGAATGGCTGGCCGGTCTCAATCCGACCGAGCTCGAGGACGGCATCCGGCTGATCCACGGCCTGAATGCCGAGGGCATCACGATCCTGCTCGTCGAGCACGTGATGGACGCCATCCGGTCGCTGTGCCGGCGCTGCCTGGTCATGAACACGGGACGCCTGATCGCGTCGGGCTTGCCGGCCGAGGTGCTTGCCGATGCCGAAGTGGTGCGGGCCTATCTCGGCGAGGACGGCGATGCTTGAAGTCGTGCGCCTCTCCGTCCAGTACGGCAAGCATCGCGCCGTCGACAAGGCGGCACTGTCGGTGGGCGCCGGCGAGATCGTGGTGATCCTGGGCGCCAACGGCGCGGGCAAGTCGTCGCTGCTCAAGGCGGTCGCGGGCTTGCAGGCGCCGGGTGCGCAGGCGTCGGTGGCGCTGGCGGGCCGCGAACTCGTCGGACTGCCGGCGCATTCCATCGTCGAGGCCGGCCTTGCGCTCGTGCCCGAGGGGCGCGGCATTTTCAGCGAGATGACCGTGCGCGAGAACCTGCTGCTCGGTGCCTTCGCGCGCCGCGCCCGCGCCGACGAGGCGCGCAATCGCGAGCGCGTGCTGGCGCTGTTCCCGCGCCTCGCCGAGCGGCTGGCACAGACGGCGCGGACTATGAGCGGTGGCGAGCAGCAGATGGTGGCGATCGGCCGGGCGCTGATGTCGGCGCCGCGTGTCCTGCTGCTCGACGAGCCTTCACTTGGCCTCTCGCCGCTGCTGTCGACAGAGTTGTTCCGGGCGCTCACGCGCATCCGGGACGACGGCATCTCGGTGCTGCTGGTCGAACAGAACGCGCGCAAGAGCCTGGCCATCGCCGATCGCGGCTACCTGATCGAGAACGGCCGCATCGTCGGCGCCGGCGGGGCAGTGGAGCTGGCGAACGATCCGGCCGTGCAACGCGCCTATCTGGGCGGAGCGAGGTAGCCATGGGTGTTCTGGACGGCAAGGTGTGCATCGTCACCGGCGCGGCGGGCAGTCTTGGGCAGGCCAGCGCCGAACTGTTCGTTGCCGAGGGGGCGCGGGTCATGCTCGTCGATCGCGACCGCGATCGGCTCGATTCGGTGCTGAAGGCGTTGCCCGAGGGAAGGGCGACGGCGATGCTGGCCGACGTCTCGAGCGCCGGCGACACGGCGGCCTACGTCAAGGCGACGGCGGCGCGCTGGGGCGGCATCGACGTCATCTTCAGCAATGCCGGCATCGCCGGCGTCGTCCGGCCGGTGACGGACTATCCGGAGGACGTGTTCGATTCGGTTATCGCGGTGAACCTCAAGGGTTCGTTTCTCGCCTGCAAGCATGGCCTGCCGAGGATGCGCGACGGCGGCAGCATCGTCATGACGGCGAGCGTGGTGGGCGTCACCAGCGACCCGGGGATCGCCGCCTATGCCGCGTCCAAGCATGCACTGATCGGGCTGATGCGCACGGTCGCCAAGGAGGCCGCGCCACGGCGCATCCGGGTCAACGCGGTGGCACCGGGGCCGATCGACAACGGCTTTCAGCGCGACATCGAACGGGGATTGACCGCAGCGCTCGGTACCGACGGCGGCAAGTTCCTCGATTCGGTGATCCCGCTGCACCGGCACGCGACCGCCGCGGAGGTCGCCCAGTCGGTGCTGTTCCTCGCCTCGGACAGGAGCGCCTTCACCACGGGAAGCGTGCTGATGGCCGACGGCGGCATGCACGTTTGAACGGGCAAGTACGGAGGACGCGATGGAATTCTGGCGCAACCTCAAGCCGGTCGAGAAGGTTTTCCAGCCCGACGCGCTACCCGAGGTTTATGTCGCCGGCGCGGCGACCGGCGACGAGCGCTACTATGTGCCCTTCACCGAGACCGTCTCTTCGCGCCCGCTGTGGATCTCGCCCAGCCAGAACAAGTGGTGCGACATCCTGATGGCCAAGGCGGCGGGCCTGGTGAACCGGCACTATCACCCCCACGAGGTGTTCGCCTACACGATTTCCGGCAAATGGGGCTATCTCGAGCACGACTGGATCGCGACCGCGGGCGACTTCGTCTACGAGACGCCGGGCGAATCGCACACCCTGGTGGCGCACGAGCATCCCGATCCGATGAAGGTCTTCTTCATCGTGAAGGGTCCCCTGGTATGGCTCGACGAGTCGGGGCAGCCCGAAGGCTACTTCGACGTTCATCAATATATCGCGCTCTGCAAGGCGCACTACGACAAGGTCGGGCTGGGCGCGGCGCTGGTCGACAAGCTATATCGCTGACGAAAACGTCGTGAACGCATGAAGTCTTCTCGTTCAGCCCCATACGGCGAAGGGACTATGTTCAGGCGAAGGAGTTCGCCATGCTGTCCTTGAAACGCAAGGAATCGTTCCCGCAGGCGGCCGGCTGGGTCGCCGCGCCGGTGAACTATCTCGCCGACCTGAGCGTCAAGCCGGTGACCTACAATCCGCCGATCGGCACGGGCATGCCGCGCCGCGAGGGCAACTATCGTTTCTTCGAGGTGCGCGTCCACGATGCCCGCCCGATCGCCGGCGACCTGTCGCTCGACCGCCAGGCCTTCAAGCTGGTCGCGCACGCCAGCCGGGTGCGCGACTTCCACGACCTGGACGAGGTGAAGGGCGCCTACTACGCGGAGGTCGAAGCGCTGGTACGGCGGGAGACCGGCGCCTCCAAGGTCGTCATCTTCGACCACACGATCCGCAACGCCGATCGCGGCGTGGAGAAGGGCGTGCGTACGCCGGTCCAGAGCGTTCACAACGACTATACGGAAAAATCCGGACCGCAGCGCGTGCGCGATCTGCTGCCGGCGGACGAAGCCGAGGCCCGCCTGAAGAAGCGGTTCGCCCAGTACAATGTCTGGCGCAACATCGCCCCCGAGCCGGTGGAAATGATGCCGCTCGGCTTAGTCGATTCGGAGAGCATCGGGCCGCGCGACCTCGCCGTCTGCGACCTCGTCTATGCCGACCGCACCGGCGAGATCTACCAGGGCGTCTACAATCCCGACCATCGCTGGTATTACTTTCCGCGCCTGACGCGCGACGAGGCGGTGCTGATCAAGGGCTACGATTCGCTGCGCGACGGCCGCGCGCGCTTCTCGCTTCACTCGGCCTTCACCGATCCGACGTCGCCGGCGGATGCCGCCCCCCGGCAGAGCATCGAGGTGCGGACCTTCGCCTTTTTCGACTAGCGCCCGTACCCGTCCGGCCCGGCCGCCATCGAGAGGATCGCGCGGGCGAGATCCCCGGGAGACTCCACCAGCCCGTCCGCTCCGGCTTCCTCGAGTTCGTCCCGGCTACCGT
The DNA here is from genome assembly GCA_025808875.1 of Enhydrobacter sp. Lineage (NCBI taxonomy): Bacteria > Pseudomonadati > Pseudomonadota > Alphaproteobacteria > Hyphomicrobiales > Enhydrobacter > Enhydrobacter sp. The sequence continues at coordinate 1,760,296 of CP075528.1, forward strand.
AGCCCCACAGCACGCCGAGACCGCGCATGCCCACGGCGTGGGCGCCGGAGATGTCGTGCCGGCGATCGCCGACCATCAGGCTGTGCGACGGCGAAAGCCCATGCTCGGCCACGACATGGGCGAGCAATTCCGGCTTGTGGTCCAGCGCGCCGCCCGGCACGGAGCCATGGATGCCGTCGAAGAACGCGGTCAAGCGCAGATGGTCGAGGATGCGGCTTGCGAAGATCACCCGCTTCGATGTCGCGAGATAGAGACGCAGACCGGCCCGCTTCATCTCCTCGAGGGACGTGCCGATTCCGGCATAGGGCACGCTGCCGAGAAGCCCGCTTTCACCATAGTGCAGGCGATAGGCGGCGGCGGCTTCGTCGACCCTGTCGTCGTCATGGTTGCGGAGCAGGATCTGCATGATGTCTTCCAGCGGCGGCCCGATGATGCGCCTCAACGTTGCGTCGAGGTCGCCATCCGGTTCATGCCCGAGGGTGCGCAGGGCCGCCCGGCAACTCGCCAGGATGCCGGGATGCGAATCGATCAGGGTGCCGTCGAGGTCGAGGAGGATGGCGCGGGTCATGGTCCGAGCATCGCCGACACGGCGAGTCCTTTTCAGCAGGCGTGCGCGTAATGCGCGATCGTCACGAACGGGACCAGCCCGACGGACTCGGCGAGGCGGATCGACGGAAGATTGCCTTCCTCGACCTGGTAGCGCGGCGTGAGTCTGCGATCGGCGAGCTCGGCGAGGGCCCTACGCACGACGCGGGTGGCATGGCCCCGGCGGCGATGCGACGGCACGGTGAGCACCCCGCCGACCTCCCAAACCGGATCGAAGTTCTCGAAGGCGAAGCAGGCGGAGGCGACGCCGTCGTCGCGCTCGAGCACGCAGGCGAAGGCCTTGCCATCGCGCAGCCGTGGCTCGAGCCAGCACCGTTCGTGGCCCTGCGCCTCGAGCAGGTCGAAGGTGGCGTCGTCGAGTGCCGACACGACGCGGACGACCGGCTCCGATTCGACGAGGGCAGGCACAACGGGACACGACGAGGTGAACGAGATGAACGCGGTACGCCTTGTGACGGCGAAGCGTCGCTCGACCGCGGCGAGATCGTCGGGGCGGGACAGCTTGAAGACGATGCCCGTCCGGTCCGGCAGGTGGGACAGCAGCGATGCCGTGAGGTCCGGATGGTCGCTGGCGATGAACGCCGCGATCCGGGCGTCGGGATAGGCGTGGCGATCGTAGGCGCTGGCCGAAACGTCGAGCGCGACCAGCGTGGCGGTGCCCCGGCTGCCGGTGGCGCGATGAACCCGCACATGGTCGGGAAAGGACAGCAGTTGCTTCAGCAGGACGACGTTGTGCAGCGGATCGCGCGCCAGCTCGTCGATCGTCTCGCGGACGGTGGCGCGCGCCATCACCCCGTCGTGGCGCGCGCCACCGTGTCGAGATGGTCGGCGAGCTCCTCGGGCTTGCTGTAGAACGGCGTGTGGCCACATGCCAGCTTCAGCACCTTGCACGGCGTCATCTTCACCATCTGGCGTTGCAGGCCGATGCGGATGGCGTTGTCGTGCGTGCACTCGATGTACCAGCGCGGCACCGAGCCGAAGCGCTCCTCGGTCAGGGACAGCGGCGTGGTCGAGATCACGATCGGCTGCGGGCGCAGTCGCTCGATGGCTCGGTAGCGGTCCTCGGGCGGCACGTCCTCGTAGAACAGCGCGGGCAGCTTGGCCTTGGCGAAGCTGTAGGTCGTGCCGTCGGGGGCGATCTCGCGCGAGCGGCGGAACAGGGCGTCGGGCTCGAGCGAGGTCATGTCGCGTCCGCACTTACCGTTGGGCGGCAGCAAGCCGCAGACATAGACCAGGGCCCTGAGCTTGCGCCGCCGCGCCTCGGCCACCTGGCTGATGGTGACGCCGCCCAGCGAATGGCCGACCAGGATGACCGGCTCGTCCTGCTTGTCGAGGAGCTTGGCGATCTTGTCGACGTTGTGCGCCAGCGTGACGTTGGCGGGCGGCGTTGGGTCCTTGCCGAGCGCCGGCAGGTCGGGCGCGCAGACCTTGTGGCCGCGCGCTTCCAAAAGCGGCACGACCTTCTCCCAGCACCATCCGCCGTGACAAGCGCCGTGGACGAGGATGAATCCCGCCACGCTGCTAACCTCGACCGACGACCGTGCGCGCGCCGGGCGCGGGCACGAAAAAATCCGGCATCAACGGCGTGCCGGGGGCATAGGCGTACTTGTCGAAGTCGGTCACGCCTTCGGCCTTCAGCACGTCGTCGTCGATGAAGAAATTGCCGGTGCAGGACCGCGCCGGCCGGCACAGGATGACGTGCGCGGCGTCGGCCATGATCTCGGGCTTGCGGCAACGCTTCATGCCCTCCTCGCCGCCCAGCACGTTGGCGATCGCCGCGGTGGCGATGCCGGTGCGGGGCCACAGGCAGTTGAAGGCGATCCCCTTGTCCTTGAACTCGGCGGCCATCGCCCAGGCGTAGACCGACATCGAATACTTGGCGAGCGTGTAGGCGGGATGATTGGAGAACCACTTCACCTCGAAGTCGAGCGGCGGCGACAGGTTGAGTACGTGCGGGTTGGCCGCCTTGGAGAGGTGCGGAATGCACTTTTGCGAGCACAGGAAGGTGCCGCGCCCGTTGATCTGGTGCATCAGGTCGTAGCGCTTCATCGGCGTGGCGAGCGTGCCGGTCAGGCTGATGGCGCTCGCGTTGTTGACCAGGATGTCGATGCCGCCGAATTTCGCGACCGTGTCGGCGACGGCCTTTTCGACGCTCTGCTCGTCGCGGATGTCGCAGGGCAGCGGCAGCGCCTTGCCGCCGGCCTTCTCGACTTCCTCGGCGGCGGTGAAGATCGTGCCGGGCAGGCGCGGATCGGGCTTCACCGTCTTGGCGGCGATGGCGACGTTGGCGCCGTCGCGCGCGGCGCGCAGCGCGATCGCCAAGCCGATGCCGCGGCTGGCGCCGGTCACGAACAGGGTCTTTCCAGCAAGGCTCATGGCGCACCCGAGAACTGTTGAGGGCTCTATAGCCGGGTGGGGCAGGTGCGGCTAGGGTTTCGATGACCGACAGGAGACATGCATGCAGCCGTGCCTCGAGACTGCGACACGTCTTGCCCGCGCGATACGAAACGGACGGATCGGTTCGCGTGAGGTAACCGAAGCGCATCTCGAACGCATCGCCCGGCTGAACGGGTCGATCAACGCGCTGGTCGTCGTCGATCGCGACGGCGCCCTAGAGGCGGCCAAGGCGGCGGATCGCGCCCGCGGCAGGAAGGGCGCGAAGCTCGGTCCACTGCACGGCGTCCCAATTACCCTCAAGGAGGCGTTCGACGTCGAGGGCCTGCGCACGACCTCGAGCCATCCACCGCTCAAGGACAACTTCGCCAAGACCGATGCCAGCCTTGTGGCGCGGCTGCGCGCCGCAGGTGCCGTGATCTTGGGTAAGACGAATGTCCCGGAGCTGTGCGCCGATTTCCAGACCGACAGCCCGCTGTTCGGCACGACGCGGAATCCGTGGGACGAGCGGCGTGGGGCCGGCGGCTCGACCGGCGGCGGCGCGGCGGCAGTGGCGGCGCGCCTGACGCCGCTCGAGATCGGCAGCGACCTCGGCGGCTCGGTTCGCAATCCCGCCCACTACAACGGCGTCTTCGCCCTGAAGCCGAGCGAATGGCTGGTCCCCGGCCAAGGACATGTGCCCGGCTTGCCGGGCAAGATTCGCACGCTGCGCTGGATGAACACCTACGGGCCGCTGGCGCGGTCGGTCGACGATCTCGACCTCGCCCTGCGCATCATCGCCGGCCCCGACGGCAACGAGGTCGAAGCGGCCCCGGTGCAGCTTGGTCCGACGCCCAAGCTGATGGCCAGGGGTTTGCGAATCGCGGTGCTGGAAAGCAATCCGCTCGTCAAGGTGTCGGCCGACACCGCGGACGTCGTTGCCGCAACGGTCGAGCTGCTTTCCAAAGCTGGCGCCAGGGTGAAGTACGTCGAGCCTCGGGGACTCGACTGGCGGCAGGTCTGGGACGATTGGTGCGATCTGTTCAACTATCTGGTCCATGCACTGGAGCCATGGTCGGTCCGTGAACCGATGCTTGCCGGTCTGGACTCCGCCGACCCGACGGAGCGCTCGGCGGCTCGCGCCGCGCGGCTCGACATGGCGGCGTTCCTCGCCGTGCTCGACCGGCGCGACCGCACCGTGAAGCTCTGCGAGGCGTTCCTCGACGACTACGATGCCTGGCTGATGCCGGTGATGCCGGATGCTGCCTTCGTGCACCAGAGCCAGCGCGATCCGCTGGTCATCGACGGCGTGGCGCACCCCTATTTCTTCGCCGGCACGGCCTATAACGTCCTCGCCAATCTGACGGGGCAGCCGTCGGTCGTGCTGCCGTGCGGATTTTCCAAGGAGGGCCTGCCGATCGGCGTGCAGCTCATGGGCAAGCGCTGGGGCGAGGCAAAGCTCCTGGGCGTGGCCAAGGTGCTGGAGAAGCTGTTGCCCGGGTGCCCGATGCCGCCGAACTACCGGAACTGACCGCGCCGACCGTCGTCAGTTGCCCTTGGCCTTCTCGGCGGTCGCGCGTTGGCGCGCCTGCTTGGCGTCGTCGTAGTTGGGGTCGAGTCGCAGGGCCTGGTCGTAGGACTGGATCGCCTGGTCGAACTGACGCTTGCCGAAGTATGCGTTGCCTCTCAGGTAGTAGGCCTCGGCATCGTTGGGCGACAGCCGCAGCAACTGGTCGAAGCCCTGGATCGCGAGGTCGTACTGCTTGCGGGTCAGATAGACGTCGGAGCGGTTGAACCAGGCATTCTGGTGACTCGGGTCCATCCGCAGAGCCTGGCCGTAGTCCTGGATGGCGCGATCGAGATCGCCGAGGTCCTTGTAGGAATTGCCCCGATTATTGAAGGCGTTGACGTGACTCGGATTGAGGCTGATCGCCCGGTCGTAGTCCTGGATCGAACGTTGGTACTCCTTCCGGTCGCGCCAGATGTTGCCGCGATTGTAGAAGGCGCTGGCATTGCCGGGGTTGATCGAAATCGACTGGTCGTAGTCCTGCATTGCCCGGTCGATCTGGCCCGAGCGGCGGTAGTGGATGGCGCGATTGTAGAAGGCGGTCGCGAGGTCTTCCGTCGTCTCGCGGCCGCTGCGGATGAGAGCCGAGCAGGCGGCGATCGCGGGTTCGCCTTCGCTGTGCTGGCATCGCTGCCAGTTCTCGTCGCGCGACTGAGCGAACGCTGCGCTGCATGACGTCGCCAGCGCCAGGATTGCGACCGTGATGCCCTTCATTTTCACCCCGCCCGGCGGCAACTCTGCAGCAGCCGCGCCGACGGGGTCAACAGCCGCCGCTAGGTCGTTGCAGTCAGGATGACGAGAACGGCGCGGTTCGAGACCTGCTGGCCTTCGGTCACCGATATCGCCTCGATCCGGGCGTCGATCGGCGCCTTGAGCTGATGCTGGATCTTCATGGCTTCGAGAACCACCAGCGTTTGGCCGCGTGCGACGGCATCGCCGGGGGCCACGCGGATGGCGACGATTCTCCCGTCCATGGGTGCACGCAGCTTGCCGTCGCTGCCGGCCGTGGCGGCGGCCGGCGGGGCGTAGGTCCGGTCCGTGAAGCGCACCGAATTGCCGTCGAGGTCGACCACGATGTCGGTGCCGTCGATGTGATGCGGCACGTCGATCGCGTCGGCCGGCGCGATCGCCACGCGCACCACCCGTTCGATCGCGCCAGCCGCCAGCCGTATCGGCGTCGGTTCCGGGTTGGAATTTCGCCAGCCGCGCAGGGCGGGCGGGAAGCGTCGGGCCGAATGGTGCCACAGCAGGCCGGCGGCGAGTTGCCAATCGTGCTCGGAAATCTCAGGGGCGGGGAACTCGTGCTTGCCGATGAACGACGTGGTCGCGCAGCCAGCCGCGAACTCCGGATGCTCGAGCAGGCGTATCAGGAAATGCCGGTTCGTGGTCGGTCCCAGCACCACCGTCCGCCGCAAGGCCTGGACGAGCCGCGCCCGCGCCTGCTCGCGCGTGGCGCCGTGCGCGATCGCCTTGGCGATCATTGGATCGTAGAAGGGCGAGATCGCGAATCCGTCCTTCACGCCGTGGTCGATGCGCACGCCCGGGCCGTCGGCCGGCCGCCAGACGTCTATGCGGCCGGTCTGCGGCAGGAATCCTCCATAGGCATCCTCGGCATAGAGCCGCACCTCGATGGCATGGCCGTCGAACCGGATATCCTGCTGCAGCAGGGGCAGGCGTTCGCCGCGCGCGACCCGGAGCTGCCATTCGACCAGGTCGAGGCCGGTGATCGCCTCGGTCACCGGATGCTCGACCTGCAGGCGCGTGTTCATCTCGAGGAAGTAGAAGGCGCCGTCGCTGCCCAGCAGGAACTCGACCGTGCCTGCGCCGCGATAGCCGATCGCTTTGGCCGCGGCGACGGCGGCTGCGCCCATGCGCTGGCGCAGGTCGGCGTTCACGGCCGGCGAGGGCGCTTCCTCGATCACCTTCTGATGGCGGCGCTGCACCGAGCAGTCGCGCTCGCCGAGATGAACGACGTTGCCGTGGGAATCGGCGAAGACCTGGATTTCGACATGACGTGCGTCGACGACGGCCTTCTCGAGGATCAGTTCACCGGACCCGAAAGCGCCGGCCGCCTCGGTGCGCGCAGTGCGAATGGCGTCGAGCAGGTCGCCCGTGCGCTCGACCAGGCGCATGCCGCGTCCGCCGCCGCCGGCTGCCGCCTTGACCATGACCGGCAGGCCGATCTTGCGTGCTTCCTTGTCCAGCGCCGCGTCGCTCTGGTCGGCGCCCTGGTAGCCGGGCACGCAGGGCACGCCTGTATCGATCATGCGCCGCTTGGCGGCCGCCTTGTTGCCCATCGCTTCGATGGCCGATGCGGGCGGGCCGATGAAGACGAGGCCGGTCTTCTCGCAGGCGGCCGCGAAGCGTTCGTTCTCCGAGAGAAAACCGTATCCCGGATGGACCGCGTCGGCGCCCGAGGCGCGCACCGCGTCGAGGATACGGTCGATGCTGAGATAGCTTTCGCCGACCGGCGAGGGGCCGATATGGACGGCCTCGTCGGCGAAAGTGACATGTGGCGCGTGTCGGTCGGCGTCCGAGTAGACGGCGACGGTGCGGTAGCCCATCGCCTTCGCCGTGCGCATCACGCGCCAGGCGATCTCGCCGCGATTGGCGACCAGGATCTTGCCGAAGGTCATGTCAATTTGCGTCCGTCGGCCGCGTAGTAGGCCCAGCCGGAGGCATCCTCGCGAACCGTCATGCCGATGTCGGGGTAGCGCGCGGACTCCTCGACCGTGCGGGTGCCGATTTCGATGACGCGCGCGGTCTCGGCCGAGCGATTGATGAGGTGGTGCGCATTGCCCGTGCCGGCGGGGAAGCCCGCCACCATGCCCGGGGTCAGGACGGCCTCGCCTTCGTCGGTGACCAGCACGACCTCGCCTTCGAGCACGTAGACCAGCTCGTCCTGCCGCTCGTGCGCATGGCGCTGCGACGACCAGGTGCCGGGAGCCAACTCGAGCAGATTGGCTCCGAACTGCGAGAGACCGAACGCGTCACCCAGGCGGTAACGGCGGCGTTCCCTGCAGGGGGCGTCGTGCGGCGGCGGATAGTCGGTTCCGACCTGGACGGGAAGATCGGTCGCTCGGACGGCGGTGTATTTGGTCATTCGACTGCCCATTTCGGTGGGCGCTTCTCGGCGAAGGCACGCAGGCCCTCGGCGGCCTCGGGGCTGCGGCGTGCCTCGGCGAACCTGTCGGCGGCGAAGTCGAGAACGGAGGAGAGGGGCTCGGAGCCGACCTTCATCACCACCGCCTTGGTCAGCGCATTGGCGAGCGGCGCGCAGCGATCGATCTGCTTCAGTACTTCCTCGAGCTTGGCATCGAGTGCCGCTGAGTCCCTGACCAGGTGATGAACGATGCCCAGCCGCAGCGCCTCCGGTCCCTTGAAGCGCGCGGCAGTGAGCGCGAGATGGCGGGTCTGCGGCACGCCGATACGGGCGGCGACGAAGGGCGCAATCTGCGCCGGCACGATGCCGATCGCTGTCTCGCTCATGGCGAAGCCCGCGTCCTCGGTGCAGATCGCCACGTCGGAGACGCAGAGCAAGCCGAAGCCGCCGGCGATGGCGTAGCCTTCGACCGCGGCGACAACGACCTGGGGCGTGGTGTTCACCATCTCGAGGAAGGTGCCGTACTCGCGGTTGTTGAGCGCGATCGGGTCCTTCTCGCCCGGTCGCGGCTTCTCCGCGAAGCTCTGCTCCATGTTCCTGAGATCGGCGCCGGCGCAGAAGGTGCCGCCGGCGCCGCGCAGGATCACTGCCTTGATGTCGCGCCGCTCGCGCAGGTTCTGGAACACCGTGCGCAATTCCCCGATCAGCGTCGGGTTCAGCGCGTTCTTGACCTGGGGCCGGTTCAGGGTGACGTGGAGCCGCGAGCGCTCCCGGCGCAGCAGCAGGGTCTCGTACCTGGAGGCGAACTCCGTCATGGTTTCCCCCATCAGCGGTTCTCGAGCCGCGGCAGTGTGCCCATCATCTTGGAAATGATCTGCAGCATGACCTCGTCGGCGCCGCCGCCGATCGAGGCCAGGCGGGAATCGCGGAACGCGCGGGCCGTCGGCGCCTCCCAGAGATAGCCCGCGCCGCCCCAGTATTGCAGGCAACCGTCAGAGACAAGGCGCACCATGCGACCGGCCTTCAGCTTGGCCATCGACGCCAGCATGGTGACGTCGGTGCCGTCGAGATACTCCTCGCAGGCGCGATAGCAGAGGGACCGCACCAGCTCGACCTCGGTGCGCAGTTCGGCCAGCTTGAAATGGATGATCTGGTTGTCGAGCAGCGGCCGGCCGAACACCTTGCGCTCGCGCGTGTACTCGGCCGTCTGGTCGATCAGCCGCTCCATGCCGACAACGGCCGAAATGGCGCCCCACAGCCGTTCTTCCTGGAACTGCTGCATCTGGTAGACGAAGCCCATGCCTTCCTGGCCGATCAGGTTCCGCACCGGCACCTTGACCTCGTCGAAGAAGATCTGCGCGGTATCCGAGGAACGCATGCCGAGCTTGTCGAGCTTCTTCACGACCTGCACGCCCCTCGTCTTCATCGGCAGGCAGATCAGCGACTTGTTCCTGTGCGCCGCGCCGTCGCCGGTGTTGGCGAGCAGGCACATCCAGTCGGCCTGCGTGCCGTTGGTCGTCCACATCTTGCCGCCGTCGATGACGTAGTCGCCGCCGACGCGGCGTGCCGTGGTCTTGATCGAGGCGACGTCGGAGCCGGCGCCGACCTCGGAGACGCCGAGGCAGGCGACATAGTCGCCAGCGATCGATGGCGCCAGGAACTCCTTGCGCAGCTCGTCCGAGCCGTGGCGGGCCAAGGCAGGGGTGGCCATGTCGGTCTGCACGCCGATCGCCATCGGCACCGAGCCGCAGTGGATGTGGCCGAGCTCCTCCGCCATGACCATGGCGTAGGAATAGTCGAGGCCCATGCCGCCGTACTCGACCGGCTTGTTGATGCCGAGCAGGCCGGCATAGCCGAGCTTCTTGAAGACCTCGTGGGCCGGGAAGATGCAGTCTTCCTCCCACCGGTCGACATGCGGGTTGATGTCCTTGTCGATGATGGTCCGCAGGGTCCGGCGAATCTCTTCATGCTCCTGCGTGAACTGCACGACGGTCTCCTACCGATTGCCCAGACGGGGCATGTTGCCCATCAGCTTGGCGATGATCTGCAGCATGACCTCGTCGGCGCCGCCGCCGATCGAGCCGACGCGGCCGTCGCGGTAGGCGCGCGCGACAGGGCTGTCCCACAGGTAGCCGGCGCCGCCCCAGTATTGCAGGCAGGCGTCGGAAACCTCACGGCGCAGGCGCCCGGCTTTCAGCTTGGCCATCGAGGCCAGCATGGTGACGTCCTTGCCGGCGAGATATTCCTCGCAGGCGCGATAGACGAGCGAGCGCAGCGCCTCGACCTCGCTCTTGAGCTCGGCCAGCCGGAAATGAACGACCTGGTTGTCGAGCAGCGGCTTGCCGAACACCTTGCGCTCGCGCGTGTAGTCGATGGTGGCGTTGATGATGCGGTCGCAGCCCATCAAGGTGCCGGCGCCGGCCCATAGCCGCTCCTCCTGGAACTGCTGCATCTGGTAGATGAATCCCTGGCCGGGCTGGCCGATCGTGTAGCGCACCGGCACCTTCACCTCGTCGAAGAATGTCTGCACGGTGTCGGAAGCACGCATGCCGAGCTTGTCGAGCTTCTTCACGATCGAGATGCCCTTGGTCTTCATCGGCACCACGATCAGCGACTTGTTCTTGTGGACCTGGCCCTCGCCGGTGTTGGCGAGCAGGCACATCCAGTCGGCCTGTGCGCCGTTGGTGGTCCACATCTTGCCGCCGTTGATGATCCAGTCGCCGCCGACACGGCGCGCGCTGGTCTTGATCGAGGCGACGTCGGAGCCCGCGCCGGTCTCGGAGACGCCGAGGCAGGCGACATAGTCGCCGCTGATCGACGGCGCCAGGAACTCCTCGCGCAGCTCGTCCGAGCCGTAGCGGGCGAGGGCGGGAGTGGCCATGGAGATCTGCACGCCGGTGCCCATGGGTACCGAGCCGCCGTTCACCAGGCCGAGCGATTCCGAGCAGACCATGGCGTAGGAGAAGTCGAGGCCCGAGCCGCCGAACTCGACTGGCTTGTCGACGCCCAGCAGGCCGGCGTTGCCCATCTTCTTGAACAGCTCATGGGCGGGGAACTGGCCGGCCTTCTCCCATTCGTCGACATGGGGATTGATCTCGCGATCGATCAGCGTCTTCCAGGTCTGGCGCAGCGCCTCATGCTCGGGAGTGAACTTCATCGGGCTACATCCTCGCGACGCCGAAGGTGATGGGATTGAGCGGCCGCACGATCGATTCGCGGGCGATGGAGAGCGTGCAGGCGAGCACGCGGCGCGTGTCGCGCGGGTCGATGATGCCGTCGTCCCACAGGTGCGCGGTGGCGTAAAGCGCCGTCGATTCGCGCTCGAACTGGTCGACGATGGACTTGAACATCTTGTCGATCTGTTCCTTCGGAGGTTCCTTGCCCTCGCGCAGGAACTTCTGCTCGGTGACGGTCTTCATCACGCCGGCCGCCTGCTCGCCGCCCATGACCGCGGTGCGGCTGTTGGGCCAGGCGAAGATGAAGCGCGGATCGTAGGCACGGCCGCACATGCCGTAGTTGCCCGCGCCGAAGCTGCCGCCGATCACGATGGTGATCTGCGGCACTGTCGCGTTGGCGACGGCCTGGATCATCTTGGAACCGTGCTTGACGATGCCGCCGCGCTCGGCCTCGGTGCCGACCATGTAGCCGGTCGTGTTCTGCAGATAGACGATCGGCGTTCCCTGCTGGCAGCAGAGCTGGATGAATTGCGCGGCCTTGACGGCACCCTTGGTCGTGATCGGCCCGTTGTTGCCGATCATGCCGATCGGCTCGCCCTCGATCGCGGCCCAGCCGCAGATCGTCTGCTGGTCGAACAACCCCTTGAATTCGAGAAAGTCCGAGCCGTCGACCAGCCGCGCGATCACCTCGCGCACGTCGTAGGGATCCTTGTGCGAGGGCGGCACCACCCCGCACAGCTCTTCGATGTCGTAGAGCGGCTCTCTGAACGCAAGGGCGGGTCGTGGCGGCAGCTTGTCGTTCCAGTGCCATCGGGCGATGACGTCGCGCGCCATGCGGATGCCGTCGGCGTCGTCCTCGGCCATCCACTCGGCGACCCCCGAGACGGTGGCGTGCATCTCCGCGCCACCCAGCTCCTCGTCGGTGGCGATCTCGCCGGTCGCGGCCTTGAGCAATGGCGGGCCGGCGAGGAACACCTTGGCCTGATTGCGCACCATGATGACGTAGTCGCTGAGGCCGGGCAGGTAGGCGCCCCCCGCCGTCGACGAGCCGTGCACGACCGTGACCTGCGGGATGCCGCGCGCCGACATGCGCGCCTGGTTGGCAAAGCCGCGGCCGCCCGGCACGAATATCTCGGCCTGATAGAGCAGGTTGGCGCCGCCCGATTCGACGAGGTTCACGACGGGCAGCTTGTTTTCAAGCACGATCTGCTGCACGCGCTGGCCCTTGCGTTGGCCCGACGGCGCCACCGTGCCGCCCTTGATGGCGCTGTTGGAGGCGGTGACCATGCAGCGCACGCCCTCGACATAGCCGATGCCGGCGACCGAGCCGCCGCCGGCGCTCGAGCCGTCCCGGTCGTCGTGCATGCGGTAGCCGGCCAGCGGCATCAGTTCGAGGAAGGGCGCGCCGCGGTCGAGCAGCAGCGCGATGCGCTCGCGCGGCATCAGCTGCTTGCGCTTGGCGAAGCGTGCGCGCGCCTTGTCGGCCATCGCCTGCACGCTCGCCTCGGCGTCGCGGAACTCCTTGACCGCCGCGAGCATGCGCTCGCGGTTGCGCTTGAATTCCTCGCCGTTGCGGTCGATCTGGCTTTCGAAGACGGGCATGGTCAGCCGCCCAGCACTTTGGGAGTGACGGCGAGGTGGAAGCCGTTGAAGGGGCGCGAACGGTCCGTCACCGAGAGGTCCATGGAGCGGTTGCCGAGCGGCACGCCGCCGTCGATGCGGATCTCGGTGCCGGTGATGTAGGCCGCGGCATCGCTCAGCAGGAAGCACACGGCGGCCGAGACCTCGCTCTCCGTGCCGAGGCGTCCGAGCGGGCAGTGGTTGCGGAGCTTGGGGATGTTCTCCTTGAATTCGCCTGTGTAGGTGTCCATTCCCGACGAGGCGATCCAGCCCGGCGCCACCGAGTTCACGCGCACGCCGGCATGCGCCCATTCGTAGGCGAGCGTCATGGTCAGGTTGGCCATGCCGGCGCGCGCGGCGCCTGTATGCACCATGTTGGGGAAGCCGTTGCGGTAGTCCGCCGTCATGTTGACGATCGAGCCGCCGTGCGCCTGCATCGATTGCGTGAAGACCTCGCGGCTGACGATGAAGCCGCCGGTCAGGTTGTTGCGCACCACGACGTCGAAGCCCTTGGCGCTCATCGCCGCAGCGGGCGCCGGGAACTGGCCGCCGGCATTGTTGAACAGTCCGTCGATGCGGCCGTTTCGCGCCACCATCGCGGCGACGGCATCCCTGACCTGGGCTTCCTCGCGGATGTCGAAGACATGCGTCTCGCACGAGCCGCCCGACGCCTCGATTTCGTCCCTCACCCTGGCGAGTTTCTCTGCCTTGCGCCCGGCAATGGCGACATGCGCGCCGAGCGCCGCCATCTCGTGTGCCGCGCAGCGCCCGATGCCGCTGCCGCCGCCCGTGACGACGACCGTCTTGCCCTCGAACAGCCCCGGCTTGAAGACCGAACGATACGACATGCCTTCTCCCACCCCATGAACGGCCGTTCATCGGCCTTAGTTGACGTTTACGTAAAGGTCAAGTAAGCCCCCAGACCATTGGCCGACTGGAGGAACTCGCCATGACCTTGCAGGAAATCACCGCGAAAATGAAGGAAGGCGCGTCGAAGAAGTCGTCCTTCGGCAACACCGTGAAGTTCGCCACCGACCAGGGCGTCGTCTACATCGACGGCAACGCCAATCCACCGTCCGTCAGCAACGACGACAAGGCCGCCGACTGCACGCTCAAGATGGATTTCGGCGATTTCGCCGACCTGATCGGCGGCAAGCTCGATGGCATGACGGCGTTCATGACCGGCAAGCTCAAGATCGAAGGCGACATGGGCGTCGCCATGAAGCTGCAAAGCATTTTGCGTTAGCAAAATGCTGGCGGGCGGCAGCGCCTTCCGAGGCGCGAGAGCCCGCGCCGTGCCGAATGGACACGGGCCTAAGCTTCTTCTTCCTTCGACTTGTGATAGTGGCGCCGCGCCTTTGCGCGGTTGCCGCAGGCCGACATCGAGCACCAGCGGCGCCTGCCGGCGCGGCTGTCGTCGAGGAACAGCCAGCCGCACTCCGGATTGGCGCAGCGCTTGACCTTGCCGAGCCTGGGCCCGGTCAGCAGATCGCCGGCCGACCATAGCACCGGCGCGAGCTGCGCCAGCGCGGTCGAGCCGCGCATGTCGACGTCCCACGTGAAACCGCCGCGCTCGCGCCGCACCGCCCTGCGCGACGGCACCGCCGCCAGCACCTGGTTCAGCGCTTCGAGATCTGCCGTGCCCGGCACCCGCCCGCGGGCTGTCGCATCGAACACCCGATAGATCGTCTCGCGCACCTCGATCGCGCGCTCGAAGTCACGGCGCGACGCCGGCCGCGCGTCCTTCGCCACATTGCCGGCCATCCACCAGGCCAGATCGTCCGGCCCGTTCAGGGTCTCCGTCGGTCTCGCCTGGCCGCGCCAATAGCGCGTGTTGGCGAACTCCAGGCAGAGGTCGGGGCGGGTCATCAGCTGGAGATATTAACCGGCGAGACGGTTGACAAGAAGGAGGGTCATGAATAACCCTATAACTAGTTAATGGGTTATATGGAGAGAAACGATGCTGGATCATGTGTCGATCGGCGTGGCCGACGTGGCGCGCGCCGGAAAGTTCTACGACGCGGTGCTGAAGCCGCTCGGCTATACGCGCAAGAGCGATGGCGAGACGTCGCTGGGCTACGGTGCCAAGGCGATCAAGCTGTGGATTCTGGGCGTCAAGCGCCCGGTGAAGGCCGACATGGAATCGGGCCTGCACTTCTGCTTCGAGGCGCCCGACCGCAAGTCGGTCGACGACTTCTACGCGGCGGCGCTGAAGGGTGGCGGCAAGGACAACGGCAAACCCGGTATCCGCGCCGACTACGACCCCAACTACTACGCCGCCTTCGTCATCGATCCCGAGGGCTATCGCATCGAGGCCTATTGCGGCAAGTGACGGCGCTCCCAATCTTGGACCGATGAATAGAGCCGACGTGGAGACCGCGACGGCCGCGGACAGTGCGGCCGTCGCCCAGACGTTGACGCTGGCCTTTGCCGGCGATCCGATGGCGCGGTGGAGTTGGGCGGAACCGCGCACCTATCTCGAAACCTTCCCGCGCTTCGTGCAGGCGTTCGGCGGCAAGGCTTTCGCCAACGGCACCGCGCATTGCATCGGCGATTCGGGCGCCGCGCTCTGGCTGGCGCCCGGAGTCCATCCCGACGAGCAGGAGATGGGCGCGCTGATGGAGCAGACCATTCCACCGGCGCTGGCCGGGGACGGCGGCCGCCTGATGGAGCAGATGGCCGCGTTCCATCCGCGCGAGCCGCACTGGTACCTGCCGATCATCGGCATCGATCCGGCGCGGCAGGGCAGGGGGCTGGGCGGCGTGCTGCTGCGCCACCAGCTCGACGTCTGCGATCGCGACGGCGCGCTCGCCTACCTCGAATCTTCCAACCCGCGCAACATCGCACTTTACCAGCGCCACGGGTTCGAGCCGATGGGCCGCATCCAGGCCGGCGACTCGCCCGTCATGGTGCCGATGCTGCGCAAGCCACGACGGCGGTGACGATGCTGAAGGGCCATTGTCTGTGCGGCGCCATCCGATTCGAGGTGGACGCCGCACCGACCAACCAGACGATCTGCCATTGCAGCACGTGCCGCCGTGCCGCCGGTTCGCCCGTCGTCGGCTGGTTCTCCGTGCCGCCCAGCGCCTACCGCGTGGTGGCCGGGACGCCGGCGGGCTATCGCTCGTCGCCGCACGTGGTCCGCACCTTCTGCCCGGCCTGCGGCACGCCGCTCACCTACCAGTCGACGCGCACGCCGCATGAAATCGATGTCACGACCTGCTCGCTCGACGATCCCGAGGCGGTGCCGCCGCGCGACCACACGCACGCTTCGTCCAGGCTGTCGTGGATCAAGCTGGCGGACGGGCTGCCAACCCATGCCGAGCTGCGACCGAAGGGCTAAAGCCCGCCCGTGATCTCCTTCAGGAGGTCGAAGAAGCCGCGCTTGCGTCTGGACGTGATCGTCCAATCGACGGGCAGAGACTGGAAGCCGTCCTCGAAGCGCTCGCGGCTCATACGGTAGTCGAAATAGCCCCAGCTCGCTCCCGACTCGACGGCGGCGACGAAATGGTTGTCGGGCTTGTCGAACTCGAAATGGTCGTCCTCGTTGTAGACGATCGGCTGGCCGCGATAGGCGGGCGAGGCGCGCCAGTTCTTCACTTGTAGTCGGATGCCGTGCGGTGCTGGCTGGGTGGCGCCGTTGGGACCGTGGACGCGATTGCCGTGCGGCAGCAGGAAATCGGCGACGGCGACGGTCGCCTCGGGTGGCGCTTCGATACCGATCAGGCTGGTGCTGACCAGCAGCTTGCCGGCGCTGCGCTCTTGCGCCAGCTCGATCAGCTCGTGGCAGCGAGGTGCGGCGATGATCGGGTGGGCCCACGCGTTCTCGAGATCGACCTCGTTGCCGATCTCGAGCAGCACGTTGCCGGCATTGCGCGCCAGCAGCCAGTCGACCGTGTTGGTGACCGCGGCCTTCACCGCAGCTTCGTCCTTCAAGGTGCTACTCTGCTTGCCGTAGAACAGGCCGAGGATCACCACCATGCCCAGCCGGTCGCAGGCGTCGATGACGGTTGCGAGGCGCGAGCCCCAGGCGGGCTTGATCGCGCCGTCGGCGGTGAAGCCGCAGATCTTCCACGGCTGGTGCCAGGAATAGCCTTGCGGGCTGCCGCCCGAGAGGTTGAGGCACACCGCCAGCAGGCCGTACGCGCGGTAGGAAGGCAGGGCGGCGACGAACTCGCGCGTGTTGCGCTCGGCATCCCAGTCGCCGTCAGCATACGACCAGGTGCCGCGTGTAAATGGGTTCTCGTCGTCGGCGATGGCGTTGGCCATGCGGCTGTTGAACAGCCGGCCCTCGATGCGAAGGCCCTTCCAGCTTCGCCCGGCATAGGTCGGTGTTCCGTCGATGCGGAAGCCGCCGTTCTCGATGGTGACTTTAGAAGCCAATGGCCGCGCCGTCGCGCCGGCTCTCCGAGGCGCCGAGATAGGGGCCGCCTTCGGGGAAGCGCCAGATGATCTGGCTCGAGCCGAAGTCGAAGCTCGGCCACTGGGTGCGGGCGACCTTGTGGCCGCGCGCCTCGAGGCCGGCGGCGGTGTCGGCCGGCATATGACCCTCGGTCCATACCGATCCGTCGGTCTCGTGCACGCGCCAGCGCGGGCCGTCGATCGCGGCCTGCGGGTTCTGGCCGTAGTCGACGATGCGCGAGAAGACCTGCATGTGGCCCTGCGGCTGCATGGCGCCGCCCATCAGGCCGAAGGTCGCGACCGGGCGGCCGTCCTTGGTGATGAAGGCCGGGATGATGGTGTGGAACGGCCGCTTCTTCGGGCCGACCTCGTTGGGATGGCCCTTGGTGGTGACGAAGCCGGTCGCGCGATTCTGGAGCGCGATGCCGGTTCCCGGCACGACGATGCCCGAGCCGAAGCCCGTGTAATTCGACTGGATCAGCGACACCATCATGCCCGAGGCGTCGGCGGTGCCGAGATAGATCGTGCCGCCGTCCTTGGGCGTGCCCGGGCCGAAATCCTTGGCTTTCTTGGGATCGATCAGCCTGGCGCGGCTCTTGAGGTAGTGCTTGTCGAGCATCTGCGCCGGCGTCACCTCCATGAAGCGCGGGTCGGCGACGTAGCGCCAGATGTCGGCGAAGGCGAGCTTCATCGCCTCGATGCGAAGATGCGCCACCTCCGGCCCGTCGCCGTCGAAGCCTGCGAGATCGAAGTTCTCCAGGATGCCGAGCGCCATGCAGGCGGCGATGCCCTGGCCCGACGGCGGGATCTCGTGCAGCGTCGTGCCGCGATAGGTGAGCCCGATCGGATCGACCCAGTCGGCCTTGTGCTCGGCGAGATCCTTGGCGCGCAGCGCGCCGCCGGTCTCCTTGGCGTACGTCTCCATCGCTTCGGCGATCTCGCCGCGATAGAAGGCCTCGCCCTTGCTCTCGGCGATCTTGGTGAGCGTCCGCGCCTGGTCGGGGAACTTCCAGATCTCGCCCGGCTGCGGCGCGCGGCCGTTCGGCAGGAACGCCTTCACCCAGCTTTCCTGGCCCTTCAGGCGATCGATGGCGCGGTCCCATTGCCGCGCCACCATGTAGGAAACGCGAAAGCCGTCGCGCGCGTACTTGATGCCGGGCTCGAACAGGTCCGCGAAGGGCAGCTTGCCGTAGCGCTTGTGCAGCTCCATCCAGAGCGACACGGCGCCGGGCGTCGTCACGCTGCCCCAGCCGACGCTCGGCATCTTGTCCTGGCCCTTGTACTGGTCGGGTGTCATCAGCGCCGGCGAATGGCCGGAAGCGTTCAGCCCGACGAGCTTCTGGCCGTCCCACAGGATGCAGAAGGCGTCGGCGCCGATGCCGTTCATGGTCGGCTCGACGACGGTGATGGCGATCGCGCTCGCGATCGCCGCGTCGACTGCGTTGCCGCCCCTGGCCAGCATGCGCAGGCCGGCGGCGGCGGCGAGGTGCTGCGAGGAGGCGACGACGTTGTCGGCGAAGATCGGGAGTTTCCTGGACGCGTACGGGAACTCGTAAGTGAAAGATGGCACCTCGAAGGGTCCTTTCTATTTCTTCTCGCCCTATTTGCTCTTCTCAGGGGCGAGCGCCTCGATGCGGCCCACGAACCGCGGGGCCTGCAGGAACTGGCGGTGCTCCGCGTCGCTCTTGCCGAACAGGCGGGCGAGGTCGAACAGGCCCGAGCCGGCGATCTCACCCATCCTGCCGGCGAGCTTCACGCGCTCGCCCAGCCGCAGGGTTTTTAGCGCCGACACGGCCTGATCGGAAAGGCCCGGCGGCGGCGTCTCGCGCGAACGTGTGGAGAAGACGTTGGCGACCTGGCCCGCCATGGCGAGCGTCCAGTCGTTGAATGCGTAGAGCGAAACTTGCGGCCCGATCTCGATCGTCACCGCCACGTTCTGCGCGTTGCCCTCGACTGCGCGCAGCGTGCCGCACCAGTCGCTGAACGGCCCGACCTTGTCGGCGAGCGCCACGCTCTGCCGCGCCGCCTCTTCCATCTGCAGGGGGTTGTTCGACGCCAGCGCCTTCCTGGCGAGCGACTGCAGTCCGTCGAGGAACGCCTTCTGCTGCCCGTTGCGCTCGTGGCACGGCCGGTCGAAGCAGCCGGTGAGGGCGAGGTTCGAAGCACCCAGAACAATGACTCGACGCGTAACGATCATTCTCTTCCGGACCGCGCGCATCTGGCGCGCTCATGATCATGAGCGAGCCGGAGGCTCGCGGTCCAGAAGAGCATGACTAAGCCGCCTTGGCCTGGGCCTTGGCGCGCTCCTCTTCCTTGAGTTCTTTCTTGGAGAGCTTGCCCACCGGGGTCTTGGGCAGTTCGGGGCGCACCTCCATGGCGACCGGCATCTCGTGCTTGCCGATCTTGCCCTCGAGATGGGCCTTGAGCTCCTCGAAGGTGAGCGCGGCGCCGGGCTTCAGCTTGACGAAGACCTTGGGCGCTTCCTGGCGGTAGGGATCGGGGATGCCGATGACGATGCACTCCTCGACCGCGGAATGCTCGTAGACCGCCTCTTCGATCATGCGCGGATAGACGTTGTAGCCCGACGAGATGATGAGGTCCTTCGAGCGGTCGACCAGATAGAGCCAGCCGTCGGCGTCCATGTAGCCCATGTCGCCGGTGCGCAGTCCCGACCAGTTGCTGGAGGGATGGCGGAACAGCACCTTCTCGGTCTCTTCGGGTTTCTTCCAGTAGCCCTTCATGACCTGCGGGCCGATGATGCAGACCTCCCCAACATTTTCCTTGCCGGCCGGCAGCACGCGGTCGGGATTCTCCATGTCGCGGATCTCGATGATGGTGCCCGGCATCGGCACGCCGCACGAGCCGACGCGGCGCACGGCCTTGTCGACCGGGCAGATGGCGCCGGTCGGCGAGGTCTCGGTGAGGCCGTAGCCCTCGATCAGGGTGGCGCCGGTCAGCTTCTCGAACGCCTGCTGCACCTCGACCGGCAGGGGCGCGCCGCCCGACATGCAGATCTTGAGCGACTTCAGGTCGAGGCCCTGCGCCTTGGGATGCTTGTTGATCGCGGTGTAGAGCGTCGGCACGCCGGGCAGGAAGGTCGGCCGTTTGGTCGCGAGATCCTTGACGATCATGTCGATGTCGGGCCGCGGATAGAGGATCAGCTGGTTGCCGTTGCGCACCGCTCCCAGCATGATCCCCGACAGCGCGTAGATGTGGAACAGCGG
Source organism: Enhydrobacter sp. (assembly GCA_025808875.1). Classification (NCBI taxonomy): domain Bacteria; kingdom Pseudomonadati; phylum Pseudomonadota; class Alphaproteobacteria; order Hyphomicrobiales; genus Enhydrobacter; species Enhydrobacter sp. Next base: position 1,780,366 of record CP075528.1, read on the forward strand.
CAGCACGCAGACGATCTTCTCGGTGCCCGGCGTGGTGTAGGGCACGGTCCAGGCTTGGCCCTGGCTCATCGCCGACATGACGCAGCCGTGCGTCAACATCGCCGCCTTGGGCAGGCCGGTCGTGCCGCCGGTGTATTGCAGCAGCGCGACCTCGTCCCACAGGTTGTCGCTCTGCGGCGCGTGGACGGTGTACTTGCCGTCGTTGGCCAGCAGGTCCTTGAACGACATGTGCCAGTCGTCGCGCGGCCAGGTCGCGATGTCCTTCTTCTTGGCGATCGGGTAGAGCCAGTTCTTGGGCCACGGCAGGTAGTCGGCGATCGAGCCGACGATCAGCTTCTTGAGCCGCGTCTTGCCCTTCATCGCCGCCATCTTCGGATAGAGCGCGGTGACGTCGAGCGTGACCAGGATGTCTGTCTCGCTGTCGCCGATCTTGAACTCGAGCTCGCGCGCGGCGTCGAGCGGGCTGTAGTTGACGACCCGGCCGCCCGCCTTCAGCACGCCGAAGAAGGCGATCAGGTAGTGCGGCGTGTTGGGCAAATAGAGGCCGACATTGACACCCGGCTTGACGCCCAGTTTCTGGAAGCCGGCGGCGGCCTTGTCGGACGCCTCCTTGTAGTCGCGGAAGGTCATCACCTTGTCGAGGAAGTCGGTGAACGGCCGGTTGCCGTATTGCGCGCAGCTCTCCTCGAAGATCTGGTGGATGGTCTTCTTCGGGACCTCGAGCTCCCACTTCACGCCCGGCGGATAGCTCTTCACCCAAGGATAATCGGCCATGATCTTTCCTCCCGTTGCTGACTATGTGAGCCGCGACGCGAAAGGGGTCAAGGCGTGGCTGGCGCCATGTATTCGTAGGAGTAGACGGTGCGGAACCCTTGGGCCTCGTACAGCGGCAGGGCCGCCGCGTTGGTTGCGACGACCTGGAGATAGGCGAAACGGGCCCCGCGGCCCCGCGCCCATGCGTAAAGGCTCTCGGTGACGCGGCGCGCCAGGCCGCGGCGACGGGCGTGCGGCATCACCAGCACGTCGAACAGCCCCATGTGATCGCCCTCGACGGCGCCGATCGCCATCGCCAGAGGCTGCCCGGCCTGCTCGACGAAGGCGAAGCCCGCCGGCGCGGCAATGGCGGCGAGCATGCGCCGCATGACGTCGCGATGCTCGGGCCGCACCGGACTCCAGGTCTCGAAGGCCTCGATCCAGGCCGGCGACGGGCGGGACAGGATGGCCACCTCCGGGTCGGCAGCGAAGGTCTGATCCAGCGGGCAGAGCTGGACGTGGCTGCGCTCGATCGTGCGGTAGCCGCGCTCCGACAGCAGCGGGCGGATGGCGGGAGGTGCCAGGGGAGTCAGGCGCCAGACCGGGGCCGCATAGCTGAACTCGAGCGCCGCCACGGTCCGGTCGTCGACCCGCGCGTCAGGCGCCAAGGCATTGATTGAATTGGCTCTTTTCGTGTAACCGCCGGCGAATCGCAGGCGCCAGCCCGCGACGTCGCGGGTTTGCAGGGCCGGCCAGCCGCGGAAGGCGAGTTCTTCCAGACGTCGGATCGAGGCCAAGGACGCGGAGGGTGACATCGTGCGGACGGTATGCTAGTTTAATTCAATAATAAGAACAGTCGTTTATATTACGAACTGCAAGTGATGCATGAATATCGACATCCCCTCCGTCGAGATTCGTGTTTGCTGGCAGCCGCCCCGTCCACGTTCCTCCCACGCGATCGGTCCACGGCTGCCGGCGATCCTTCTCTTCCTCCTGCTGACGTTGGCGCTCGCCGGCTGCGGCGGCAGCCCGCGTACGTCCGCGCCCGCCGACCGTCCGCCCTCCGACCGGGTCGCCTATACGGCCTGGCAGGAATGGACGCGGTTCGGCCGCTCGACCGTCGTCTATGGCGGCTTCGCCAACGGCTACACCAACCGAACCGGCGTCACCGAGCGCAGCGAACCCCTGGCCAGTAAGATCGGCGACTATTGGGGAAGCTGCGGCCGTCCCGAATGGAATGGCCGCACCAGCAACCGGCCGTGGTCGGGCGCCTTTGTCGCCTGGGTAATGAGTAGCTCGGGCGTCAGCGCCGCCGATTTCCCGCGCGACGGCCGGCACGGCGGCTACCTCTCCTCGCTCTACGAGCGCCAGCGCGCCGGGCGCCGCGCCTTCGCCCTCCACGCGCCGGCCGAATACGCGCCGCGGCCCGGCGATCTCGTGTGCAGCGGCACGACCGGCCCGACCTGGCGCAACGCCGATCCGCGCACCGCGAGCCGGCGCATCGACAACACTGCCAACCATTGCGACATCGTCACCGACGTGCGCGGCGGCTTCATCCACGCGATCGGCGGTAACGTGAGGAACAGCGTGACGATGAGCCTCTATCCCGTCGACGGCCGCGGGCGGCTGCGTCCGGTCGCCGGCAAGACCTGGCTGCTGGTGGTCGAGAAGCGGATGTGAGGACCAACGCCGGTCTCCCCGGCGTCCTCGCCGGCGAGGGGACAAGACGCTACGCCGCCTGGGCGACCTCGGGCTTGTTCTGCATGAAGGCGGCGACGCGCTCTGCGATCATCATGGTCGGCGCGTTGGTGTTGCCGCCGATCAGGGTCGGCATCACCGACGCATCGACGACCCGCAGGCCTTCGAGCCCGTGTACGCGGCACTGGTTGTCGACGACGGCGAGGCGGTCGGTGGCCGGACCCATCTTGCAGGTGCCGACCGGGTGATAGATCGTTTCGCACTTGGCGCGGATCCATTGCTCGAGCTCGGAGTCGCTGCGGACGGCGGTGCCGGGCGCGTACTCCTCGGCTCGGTAGGGATCGAAGCCCGACTGCGCGAAGATCTCGCGGCCCATCTTCACGCCGTCCATCAGCGTCTGCAGGTCGCGTCGCTCGGCGAGGTAGTTGGCGTCGATCAGCGGGTGCTGCCTGGGATCGGTGCTGGCGAGCCGGATCGTGCCGCGGCTTTCGGGCCGCAGTGCGCAGACATGCAGGCTGTAGCCGTTCTTCTTCAGCCGCGTGCGGCCGTGATCGACCACCAGCACCGGCAGGAAGTGGAGCTGTGTGTCGGGCGCGGCGAGGCCGTCGTGCGTGCTGAGGAAGCCGCCCGATTCGGCGATCGGCGAGGTGCCGGGGCCCTTCTTGTGCCGCCGGTATTGCCACAGCGACCACAGCTTGTTGGCGCGGTCGTAGGTGTCGCGCGTCTTGCAGAACTGCAGGATCGCGGCGTCGAGATGGTCCTGCAGGTTGCCGCCGACACCGGGCAAGTCGTGCCACACGCGCAGGCCGAGCGACTTCAGATGGTCGGCCGGGCCGATGCCCGACAGCAGCAGCAGGTGCGGAGAGTTCACCGCGCCGCCGCACAGCAGGATCTCGCGCTCGCAGCGCGCGACCTCGTCGCGGCCGCCGACGACATAGCGCACACCCATGGCGCGGTTCTTGTCGAGGATGATGCGCTCGACCAGCGCGTCGGTGACCACGTGTACGTTGTTCCTATTGCGCTCGACGGCGGGCCGCAGATAGGCCGAGGCGGCGCTCCAGCGCTCCTGGTCGCGCTGCGTCACCTGGTAGTAGCCGACGCCTTCCTGCTCGGCGCCGTTGAAATCCTCGAGGCGCTTGTGACCGGCCTGCTCGCAGGCGCGCAGGAAGGCTTCGTTGAGTTTCGCCGGGTCGGTCTGATTGGCGACGTTGAGCGGCCCGCCCGTGCCATGAAACTCGTCGGCGCCGCGCTCGTTGTTCTCGGCCTTCCTGAAGAACGGCAAGACGTCCCTGTAGCTCCACCCCTCGTTGCCGAGCTGGCGCCAATGGTCGTAGTCCCAAGCGTGGCCGCGCACGTAGAGCATGGCGTTGATCGACGACGACCCACCCAGTGTCTTGCCCCTCGGCCAGTACATGCGCCGGTCGTTGCAATGCTTCTGGGGCGTCGTCTCGTAGCGCCAGTTGTAGGGTGACTTGTCGCCGAGGCTCGCGAAGCCGGCCGGCATCTTGAGCAGGAAGGAGTTGTCGGGTGGTCCGGCCTCGAGCACCAGGATGCGCAGCGCATAGTCTTCGCCGAGTCGGTTGGCGATGGCGCAGCCGGCCGAGCCGGCGCCGATGATGACGTAGTCGTAGCAATCGAAGAGCCGAGACATCGTGGTGCCGCTTTCGTTCTTGGAGCGGCTGGTCTAGCACGGCGTCTAGCGGCTACGGTAGGCGTTAGGCTAGGTTTGGGACGTCAAGACGGGGGAAGTGCTTGAAGAGAATGGCACTGCTCGCACTCGCGCCGCTGCTCGGCGCGTGCGAGGTCAAGTTCACCATGCCGGCCTATCAGCCGGTGACGACGCAGGAGTATCAGGGCGCGGTGGCGGTCAGCGACTTCGACTACCGGCCGAAGGAAGGCGTGAAGCCCAACGAAATCCGCGAGACCGCCGCGGGCACGGTGCTGATGACCGAGAATGTCGGCAGCTACTACAGCAACGCCGTGCGCCGCGAGCTGCGGCAGTCCGGCCTGTCGCTCGCCGGCGGCAAGTGCGCGCTGACCGGCACGGTGCACGATTTCGCCATCGAGAGTCTTGGCTTCTCGGCGACCTACATCAGCGACGTCGAATACCGCCTGCAGACGCCGGGCGGCGAGCAGACCGGGCGCTACCAGGTGAAGTTCGAGACCAGCAAGTTTCTCGACCCGTCACTGATCGTCGCCAACGTGCAGAAGACCGTGTCCGACAACATCGGCCAGATGCTCGCTGATCCCGCCTTCAAAGCCGCCCTCGGCCGCTGCCGGTGATCGCGTCCTCACCGGGCAGGCGGTTCTCGATCACGACGAAGAACGGCCGCTCGGGCAACGGCACGAGGAAGCCCGCCGGATCGAGCGGGAAGATGGAGCGGTTCACCGAATCGCCGACGTTGCCGCCGATGGCGTGGATTTCGCCCGGCCGCACCTCGACCACGATGTCGCAATGCCCGGGGCCGCGATCGAGGTTGTGCAAGGTCGTGCGGCCGCCCTCGCGCGAAGCGCAAACGAGGTCGCCGACCGCGGGCGCGCGCGCCTTCGGATCGTGGGCGAAGAAGGCTGCGCCGGGCATCTGCGCACTCTCGACAATGCGCTCGACATAGATGGTGTGGCGCGCGTCGGGGCAGAACAGGTCGCGCGGCACGCCGGCGCTCCCGATGTCCCACGAGACGAAGGCGGCCGACCATGGCATCCGCGTGTCGAGGCCACTGAGGTAGGGACGGTCGACGCTCTTCCAATAGTCGCGGATGCGCTCGGGCGCGTCGCGCTCCTTGAGGCCGAGCTGGAGGATCACCGGTGGCGCATCGGTCGAATAGGCGATGGTCTGCTTGCCGAAGCGCGCCCATTCCTGCACCGCCAGCAGGACCATCGACACCCTGGCGCTGGCCGTGGGTGGTGGCGCTTCGGGCCGCCATGTCGAGACGGGGCAGGGGCCGAGCGGCTTCAGGGCGACTGGCGTCTCGATGGCGAGTGCGGCCGGCCTGTCAGCACAGGCGGCGAGCGTGAGCAGCGCGACGCCGAGCGCGCCGCGCTTCACTGCCAGCGCCACAGGCCGCCGATCACGATGGTGGGCACGTTCGCCGTGTGGCTCGTGACGGTGAAGACCTGCGTGCCCGGGCGCCGCCCGGTGCGCGGCTCGGAGACCTCGACGCCCGCGTCCTTCAGGCGCTTGTTGCAGAGCGCGATGTCGGGCGTGCGCCAGCTGAGGCCCCACAGCTCGTCGGGCCCATTCGACACGCCCGCCTTCAGGTCGTGCGCCATCTCAATGACCAGATCGCCGCAGCGGAAGAACAGCAGCCGCTGGCCCCAGTCGGGATTGCTGCGGTCGAGCCTGAGATCGAGCCCCAGTCTTCCGGCGTAGAGCGCGATCGCGCGCTCGGGGTTGGGCGTGCGCACCACGACGTGGTCGAGGGCGGAGATCGACGCCGCCTCGCCGCCCTCGAGAAGGGACGAAGGCGGCGGCGGCTCCGAACGTTCGACCAGCGCGATCGGCACGCCATAGGTGCTCGCGAGCGACAGATCGAGCGCGCGCCGCTCGAGCAGGCGCCTGGCCTTGTCGAGCGAGGCGGTGGCGAACACCAGGCCGGCCAGCTGCGCCGTCGCGGCGTCGTCCTCGAACAGCAGCCCGACGTTGCCCGCTTGCAGCCGGCCGTCCGCGGCCTTGCGCCCGAGCACAGTCTCGTAGGCGCCGACCGCGCCCTTCACGAAGGAGGCGCGCACCACGAGATGGTCGAGGCCGGTGATCACGCCGTGCTAACCGATCTTCTTCAGCTTCGTCTTGTATTCGGCACCGCGGCGGACGTAGCTCTCGGCGCTCATGCGCAGGCGCAGCGCGTTGTCCTCGCTGAGCTCACGCACCGCCTTGGCGGGCGCGCCGAAGATCACGGCGCGGTCGGGGAAGGTCTTGCCCTCGGTGATGACGGCACCGGCGCCGATCAGGCAATCCCTGCCGATCACCGACTTGTTGAGCACGACGGCCTGGATGCCGATCAGCGCGCCGTCGCCCACGGTGCAGCCATGCAGCATCACCTGATGGCCGACCGTCACGCTCTTGCCGATGGTGAGCGGCGCGCCGGGATCGGTGTGCAGCACCGAGCCCTCCTGGATGTTGCTGTCGTCGCCGATCACGATCGGCTCGTTGTCGCCGCGCAGCACGGCGCCCGGCCAGATGCTGACCCGCTCGCCCAGCCGCACGTCGCCGATGACCGTCGCCTCGGGGGCGACGAAGCAGGAGTCCGGGATGACCGGCTTGCGGTCGCCGAGTTGATAGATGGCCATGGGGACTCGGTCCTCCTCTCGTGTATTCATGATTCCGATGCCGCGACGCTGTTTAGCGCATGCTCGTGGCCGTCGCACACCTGGAGATCGCGATGCGGATTGTCGTCAACGCCGTGCTGGTCAGGGGGCGGGAGCTCCTGATGGCGAAGCGCAGCCCGAAGCGAAGGACGTACCCGGGCCTTTGGAGCTTTCCCGGTGGGCACGTCGAGGGAGGCGAAACCCTGGGCAGGCACTCGTCAGGGAGGCGCGTGAGGAGGTCGGCATCCTGGTGACCGAGTTCCAGCAGCTCGCCGAGATCGCCGATCCCAACGCTCTGCCGAGCGACTTGGCCACGTATCAGCTCTATGCCGTCACAGCCTGGCAGAGCGGCGAACCCCGCATTGTCGACGATGAGCACAGCGAGCTTCGATGGGTCACACCGGAGGCGGCCATTGTCCTTACCGATCTGGCACTCGCGGGATATCGGCCGATCCTGCGCGATCTTGGAATGCCTTCCGTTTACGTAAACCCACATTGACGTTTACGTAAACGTCAACTATGATATCTTTATCATGTCGTTCGTTGCCCCGTCCGCCAAGAGCGCCAGCCAGCGCGACACGCCGCGAATCTACAGCATCGCCGAGCTGGCGCGCGAGTTCGCGATCACGCCGCGCACCATACGCTTCTACGAGGACGAGGGGCTGATCAAGCCGCGCCGCCAGGGCATGACCCGGCTCTACAGCGTCTCCGACCGCGCCAAGCTGACCTGGATCCTGCGCGGCAAGCGGCTCGGCTTCTCGCTGGCCGAGATCAAGGAGCTGCTCGATCTCTACCAGGTCGATCGCACCGGCGTGCAGCAGATGAGGGAGCTCTTGCGCCGCAGCCGCCTGCACATCGCCGATCTCGAGCGCAGGCGTCGCGACCTCGACGCGCAGATCGCCGATTTCAGGGAAGTCGAGATGCATGTCGCGGCCGAGCTGCGCCAGCGCGGCGCCGATCCCGAAAGCGACTGATCTTTCCGTTCTTCGAGGGAGGGAACCATGGCCGTCTACAAGGCGCCGTTGAAGGATATCCAGTTCGTGCTCAACGAGGTGCTCGACGTTGGCAGCCTCGCCGCGCTGCCGGGCTACGAGGACGCCACACCCGACACCATCCAGGCGATCCTCGAGGAGGCGGGCAAGCTCTGCGAGAACGTGCTGTTCCCGCTCAACCGCTCGGGCGACGAGGAAGGCTGCCACTACGAGAACGGCGTGGTGCGCACGCCCAAAGGCTTCAAGGAAGCCTACGACCAGTTCCGCGAGGGCGGCTGGACGGCGATGACCTGCGATCCCGAGTATGGCGGGCAGGGCCTGCCGGCCACGGTGGGCTTCGCCATCCAGGAGATGATCACCGCCTCGAACCAAGCCTTCGGCATGTATCCCGGCCTGAGCCACGGCGCCTACGAGGCGCTGGCGCGGCACGGCTCGGAGGAGCTGAGGAAGCTCTACCTGCCCAAGCTCACCGACGGCACCTGGTCGGGCACGATGTGCCTCACCGAGCCCCATTGCGGCACCGATCTCGGCATGCTGCGTACGCGCGCCGAGCCGCAGGCCGACGGCAGCTACTCGATCACCGGCACCAAGATCTTCATCTCGGCCGGCGAGCACGACCTCACCGAGAACATCCTCCACCTCGTGCTGGCGCGCCTGCCGGATGCGCCGGGCGGTACCAAGGGCATCTCGCTGTTCATCGTGCCGAAGTTCCTGCCCAAGAAGGACGGCGAGAAGGTGACGGTCGGCGAGCGCAACGGCATCCGCTGCGGCGCGGTCGAGCACAAGATGGGCATCAAGGCGAACGCCACCTGCGTCATGAACATGGACGGCGCCAGGGGCTGGCTGGTCGGCGAGGCCAACAAGGGCATGAACGCCATGTTCGTGATGATGAACGCCGCCCGCCTCGGCGTCGGCATGCAGGGACTGGGCATCGCCGAGTGCGCCTACCAGAGCGCCGTCGCCTATGCCCGCGACCGCATCCAGGGCCGCTCGCTCACCGGGCCGAAGAACGCGGCGGGTCCGGCCGATCCGATCATCGTGCACCCCGACGTGCGGCGCATGCTGCTCACGCAGAAGTCGTTCACCGAGGCGGCGCGCGCGCTCGCGCTGTGGACCGGCATGCTCATCGACGAGGCGCATCGCCATCCCGACGCCGACAGGCGCGAGGCGGCCGACGATCTGATCCAGATGCTGACGCCGATTATCAAGGCCTACTTCACCGACATGGGCAGCGAGTGCGCCAACCTCGCGGTGCAGACCTACGGCGGCCACGGCTTCATCCGCGAGAACGGCGTCGAGCAGCTGGTGCGCGACGCGCGCATCACCCAGCTCTACGAAGGCACCAACGGCATCCAGGCGCTCGACCTCGTCGGTCGCAAGCTGCCAATGAAGGGCGGCCGCGCTGCGCAGCGGTTGCTCGGCGAGATCGCGGCGTTCGTCGCCGCCAACAAGGACGACGACAGGATGAAGGAGTTCGTCGAGCCGCTCGAGAAGGCGCTCGGCCGCGTGCAGGACGCCGCGCTCTACCTGATGCAGAACGCGATGAAGAATCCCGACGAGGCGGGCGCGGCGGCCACCGACCTGCTGCGGCTGATGGCGCTCACCGCGATGGCCTTCATGTGGAACCGCATCGTCGTCGCCGCCCACAAGGGCCTGGCGAACGGCGGCGACAAGGCGTTCTACGAGGCCAAGCTCGCGACCGCGCGCTTCTACATGGCGCGCGTCTTGCCGCAGACCACGTCACTCAATCACCAGATCAAGGCGGGTGCGGCGTCGTTGATGGCCCTGCCGGCCGAGGCTTTCTGATGGCCGCGCCCCATGTCCTCGCCGAGGTCGAAGACGGCATCGGCTGGCTGACGCTGAACCGGCCAGAGCAGCTCAACGCCCTCTCCATGGAGATGCGCGACCTGCTGATCGAGCACTCGGCGCGGTTCGAGAAGGACCCGGCGGTGCGCTGCGTCGTGATCCGCGGCGCCGGCACGCACTTCATGGCGGGCGGCGACATCAGGGGCTTCCACAAGTCGCTGACGACCGAGCGCGAGGCCCATCTCGCCGGCTTCGAGATGCGTGTGGTGAAGGCGCACCAGGCAATCTACCAGATCCGCCGGATGAACAAGCCCGTCATCGCCTCGGTGCAGGGCGCCGCGGCCGGCTTCGGCCTGTCGCTGATCCTGAACTGCGACCTCGCAATTGCCAGCGACGATGCGTTCTTCACGCTCGCCTACCGCCACATCGGGTTGAGCGCCGACGGGGGCGCGACCTACTTCCTGCCGCGCGTCGTCGGCGAACGCAAGGCGCTGGAGATCGCGCTGCTCGGCGAGCGCTTCAGCGCGCAGGAAGCCAAGGATCAGAACATCCTCAACTGGATCGTGCCCAAGGACCAGCTCGCCGCCGAGACCGCCGGGCTGGCGCGCAGGCTCGCCGACGGCCCGACCTTCGCGCTCGGTGTCGCCAAGCGGCTGATCCGCACCTCCTTCGACAATTCCTGGGACGAGCACAGCCATCGCGAGGCCGAGGGCCTCGCCGCCTGTGCGACGACCGAGGATCACTTCGAGGGGCTGAACGCTTTCCTCGAGAAGCGCAAACCGGCGTTCAAGGGACGCTAGAGCAGGCCGATGCCTGCCGCCGCCAGGGCGCCCAGGATGACGACCAGCCACGGCGGAACCTTCCACGACACCAGCAGCAAGAGCGCCACGGCGGCGATGGCGAAGTCGGCGGAGGAGTGGATGGCGCTGGTCCACACCGGATCGTAGAGCGCCGCCAGCAGCAGGCCGACCACGGCGGCGTTCACGCCCTTGAGCACCGAGCGCATCACCGGGTGCTGGCGGATCCAGTTCCAGAAATGCAGCGGGCCGATGGCGAGGAAGAATGACGGCAGGAAGATGCCGAGCAGGCACACCAGGCCGCCCAGCCAGCCATTGGGCTCCGGCCCCATCACCGTGCCGAGATAGGCGGCAAAGGTGAACAGCGGGCCCGGCACCGCCTGCGCCGCTCCGTAGCCGGCAAGGAAGGTGTCGTTGTCGATCCAGCCGGGCTGTACCGTCGCGGCCTGCAACAGCGGCAGCACGACATGGCCTCCGCCGAACACCAGCGAGCCCGAGCGGTAGAAAGCGTCGAACATGGCAAGGGCGTGATCGCCGTTCGCCGACACCGCCAGCGGCAGGCCGATCAGCAGCGCGAAGAACAGCACGATCGAGCCGACCGACCAGCCCCGGCCGATGCGTATCGGCAGCGGAATGAGCTGGATCGTCTCGCCCGGCAGGAAGCGCCAGCCGATGAGGCCGCCGACGACGATGGCTCCGATCTGGCCCACGGTCGACGGCACGGCGAGCACTAGCACCGTCGCCGCCGCGGCGATCGCCAGTCGCTCACGGTCGGGGCAGAGGTTGCGCGCCATGCCCCACACCGCCTGGGCGACAACGGCGACGGCCACGATCTTCAAGCCATGCAGCCAGCCCGCGCCCGACAGATCGCCGAGCGCCGCCACGCCGTAGCCGAACAGGACGAGCGCCAGCGCCGAGGGCAGGGTGAAGCCCAGCCACGCGGCCAGCGCGCCCGGGATGCCGGCGCGCAGCACGCCGATGATGATTCCGACCTTGCTGCTCGCCGGCCCCGGCAGGAACTGGCTGAGCGCCACGACGTCGGCGTAGTGCTCCTCGCTGAGCCATTGGCGGCGCTCGACGAACTCGGTGCGAAAGAAGCCAAGATGGGCGATCGGGCCGCCGAAGCTCGTCAGGCCGAGTCTGAGGAAGACGAGGAACACTTCCCAGATGGAGTGCCGTTCGGCGGACTGCGCTTCTTGCTCGGTCATGCAGGCGACTATCGCATGTCGATGACGGAATCCGATAGTCGATAAGCGGTGCCGTTCGCCGCCGCCTCTGTTAGGATCAAGAAGTGCGCGGGGCGAAATTGGACGACAAGGATCTCTATGGCGGTCTGATCCGCCTTCACGTTCTTCATCACGCCAGCCAAGGCCCGATTTTCGGCCTATGGATCATCGAAGAATTGCGCGAGCACGGCTATCGGCTGAGTCCTGGTACGGTCTATCCCATGCTGCACGGCATGGAGACCAAGGGCTATCTGCGGTCGACGGAAACCCGGCAGGGGCGGCGCACCCGGCGTCTCTACCGGCTGACGCCGCTCGGCCGGGCCGCATTGAAGGAAGCCAAGAGCAAGGTCCAGGAACTGTTCGGCGAACTGTTCGAGGCGGCTCCCGGCAGACGCCGCCCGCCAAACATCCGCACGCCGCCGAAATAGCGGTGTTCGATATCGACTTTCGATAGTACGATGGCGGCGTTCGCCATGTTGACGCACATTGTCATCGCCGCAACCGCGTTGATCGTGTCCGGCCTGACGCTCTTCTCGGGCTTCGGGCTCGGCACCATCCTGATGCCTGCGTTCGCGCTCTTCTTCCCGGTATCCGTCGCGATCCCGGCGACGGCCGTCGTCCATCTCGTCAACAATCTCTTCAAGCTCTTTCTCGTCGGACGTCAGGCGGACTGGAAGGTGGTCGCGCGGTTCGGTCTGCCGGCGGCGCTGGCCGCGGTCGCCGGCGCCTGGCTGCTCGGCCAGCTCGGCGGCCTGCCGGTGCTCGCGCGCTACGGCCTGCTCGGCGAGGCGCGCGAGATCGAGCCGGTCAAGCTGGTGATCGGCGTGGTCATCGTGGCCTTCGCCCTGCTCGAGCTCAGCCCGAGATTCGCCGAGCTGTCGTTCCCGCCGCGCTATCTGGCGGCCGGCGGCCTCGTCTCCGGTTTCTTCGGCGGCTTGTCGGGCAACCAGGGCGCGTTCCGCTCGGCCTTCCTGCTGAAGGCAGGCCTCGACAAGGAGGCGTTCGTGGCGACCGGCGTCGTGACCGCCGTCGTCGTCGATACGGTCCGCCTCTTCGTCTACGGCCTGTCGTTCTACGCGACGAACTTCGCGGCAATCAGCGGCGACGTCGCCGGCGTTGTCGCGACGGCGATCGTGGCGGCGGCCGTCGGCGCCTGGCTCGGCGCTCGTCTGCTCAAGAAGGTCACCCTGCGGCTCGTGCAGCTCGTCGTGGCGTTCATGATGATCGTGGTCGGTCTCGGCCTCGCGAGCGGAGTTCTGTAGCGATCGGCAATCGAAGGAGAATGCGATGATCGACGTACGAAAGTTGCTCGCGCCGGCCGGCTTGACGGGCGTCACCGCGCTGGCGGGCGCGGCCATCGCCCAGGCACCCGGCGCGCCGCCGGCAGCGGGGTGGCTGAAGGCGTTGCCGCCCGACAAGCAGGTCGAAGCCATCGACCGGCAGCTGCGCGGCTTCGACGTGGCGATGATCGAGGTCGGCTATCGCTACACCGAAATGTATTTCGGCGCGACCGAAGGCAATTGGGACTACGCGCTCTACACCGGCGAGAAGCTCGCTTGGGCGATGCGCAACGGCTTCGAGCGCCGGCCGAGGCGCCGGGCCAACGGCGAAGAGATTTTCTTCAAGGGCGCCTATACGCAGGTGCTCGAGGCGATCCGCAAGAAGGACCGCAAGGAGTTCGACGAGCGCTTCGAGGAAATGACCACCCAGTGCAACGCCTGCCACATCGCGGAGAAGGTGCCGTTCATGGTCGTCGGCGCGCCAACGCGAAGGCTGACGCCGCTCGTTCACAAGTAGAGGACTGCTCAGACCGCCAGCGGCGTCTCAACCAGTCCGAGATGTCGAGCCATCGGCCGGAAATCCGCATCATTGTGCAGGAGTGCCGTCTGGTTCTCGATGCACCACGTTCCGATCAAGAGATCGATGGTCTTTCGCACGGTGATGCCGAGTCGTCGTAGCGTGCGGAAGTTGTGCGCGGCCACGACGGCAATCCCTTCTCCGGCCATTGGCACGATCTGGAAACGGCGCAGCAGGGTCGCGACCTCTCGGGCCTGTCGCTCGTCGCGCAAGCCTTGCAGGACCTCGCAGAGCATCAGGTCTCCGACGATGATCTCCTCGACGCCGAGAGCGGCATTCAGATGTCTGACGTGGGGTGCGTCGCGGCCGTTCAGAAAGTCAATCCATACGCTGGTGTCGACGACTGTCATTCCATGCCTCGGCCTTCTCGGCTGCGTGCGAGGTTGCCGCGCCAGCGGTACTTGCCGAAAGCCGATCGGACTTCCTGCTGCCGACGCAATCGGACCATCAGACGGAGAGCCTCCTCCACGGTCTGCTTCTTGGTCGCGATGCCGGAGACTTTTTGAGCCTCCGCCATGAGCTTGTCGTCGATGTCAATGTTGGTGCGCATTCGGTTGCCTTGATGTGTATATTTGAGTCACAATATACACATTCCGCCGAGCGTACGCCACCACTGGAGACGGCCTACCGGGCCATGCAAACTGCCCTCAACCAGGAGGAACGCATGCAAGACCGCAGGATCGGCGACGTGCGCGTCACGCGCATCGAGGAGCAGATGGGGCCGGGCTTCCCGGCCAAGGATTTCTTCCCCGAGTTCGAGGCCGAGACCTTCGCCGCTGAGCAGGGCTGGCTGGCGCCGAGCTACTACCAGCCGGAGAGCGGGCGGCTGATGACCTCGATCCATTCGTGGCTGGTGCGCACCGACAAGTACACGATCCTGGTCGATTCCTGCAGCGGCAACCACAAGCCGCGTCCCGGCATGCCGCGCTTCGACATGCTGGACACGAAGTATCTCGACCGGCTGCGCGAAGCGGGCGCGCAGCCCGAGCAGATCGACTTCGTGATGTGCACGCACCTGCACGTCGATCACGTCGGCTGGAACACGCGGCTCGAGAACGGCAAGTGGGTGCCGACCTTCCCCAACGCCAGGTACGTGATGTCGCGCACCGACCACGATCACTGGGCGGCCGTCGCCAAGCGACCCGATTCGGTTCCCTACGAGGTCAACACCTACAACGATTCGGTGCTGCCGATCGTCGAGGCGAAGAAAGCCGAGTTCGTGTCGGGCGACCACGGCATGTGCGGCTGCCTGACGCTCAAGCCCGCGCCCGGCCACACGCCGGGCCAGATCCGCGTCGATCTCGAGTCGCGCGGCAAGCGCGCCATCTTCTCGGGCGACGCGCTGCACAATCCGGTGCAGGTCCCGCTATGGAAATGGAACAGCCGCTTCTGCGAGGACCGCGACCGGGCGCGCCAGACGCGGCAGAAGCTGCTGTCCGATTGCGTCGAGCAGGGCGCGCTGCTCATGCCGGCGCACTTCGCGCCGCCGCACGCCGCCTACATCAAGGAGGCCAGGTCCGGGGCAGGGGCCGACCGCTTCGTTCTCGACTGGGACTTCGACAACGCGCGTGGACGCTGAGCGCTCAGGCGCCCGGCGCTCTACCGCCCCTTCCAGTTCGGCTTGCGCTTCTCGGCGAACGCCTTCGGTCCTTCGACCGTGTCCTCGCTCCTCGTCATGGCGACGAACGCGGGATAGTGGAGGTTGTGCATCGCCACCTCGAGAGCCGGCGCGTCGAGCGAGCGCATGACCACTTGCTTGGTGGCGCGCACCGACATCGGCGAGCAGGCGAGGATGTCGTCGGCCCACCGGCGCGCCTCCTTCATCAGGTCGGCGTGCGGCACGACCGCCGTGACGAAGCCGAGCTCGAAGCCTTCCTTCGCCGAGACATGGCGGCCGGTGAGCATCATGCCCATCGCCTTCTTGAGCGGGATCATGCGCGACAGGCGCTGCATGCCGCCGGCGCCGGCGGCGAGACCGACTCTCGGCTCGGGCAGCGCGAAGGTCGCATTGTCCGAGGCGATGATGATGTCGGACGCCAGCGCGATCTCGAAGCCGCCGCCCATCGCCACTCCGTTCACTGCGGCGATCACGGGCTTGTCGAGATCGTGGCGGTTGGTGAGGCCGCCGAAGCCCTTGAGCGGATGGATCGGCCGCTTGCCGGTCTTGGCCTGGATCTCGGCGTGGTACTTGAGATCGTTGCCGGCACAGAAGGCCTTGTCGCCGGCGCCGGTGATGATGGCGACCCACAGGTCGGGGTTGGCGTGGAACTCGTCGAAAGCCGCCACCAGCTCTTCGTTCGCCATGGGATGGCAGGCGTTATAGACCTCGGGCCGGTTGATCGTGACGATCATCAGGCGGCCGTCGATCTCGACTTTGCTGTACTGGCCCATGGTGCTTCGTCCCCTTTTTCGAATGTCGTGAACGGCGGTTTATCGCAGCGGCGGGCCTGCGGCTACGACCGCGGCCGGAAAGCCGCAGTGCGAGGTGCAAATCGCCACCGCGGGACGTCTGGTGAATCGTTCGCCGGACACAAGATGTAGATTCGGGCGATGGACGCAAAACGGCCCATAAGCTATGCAAATCAGCACTGTTGCCGGTCGGCCACAGGGGCTTGTCGAAAAGCCCCGGCTCCTTGCACCTCACCAATGGTGGTGTGTATATTCGGCGCGGAGTTGGTGATACCCAGCCCCGCCAACGCTCGTCTGTCTGTTAATAACGAGGGGAAGAACTCATGAAGAAGGCTTTGATGGCCGCCGCTGCGATTGTCGCGCTGCCGGTCATGGCCCAGGCGCAAACGCCGTCGTCTGGCTTCTATGTCGGTGCGCAAGGCGGTCTGAACTGGCTGCTGAACACCACCATCCTCGGCACCGGCGTCACGCCGCAGACCGGATGGACTGCGGGTGGTGTGATCGGCTACGACTTCGTCGGCCCCCGCGTCGAGCTCGAAGGTCAGTATCGCGAGAACCAGCACAACGGCGGTTTCACCGGCCGTGCCATCGCCAACAAGGTCGGCCAGCTCAGCGTGATGGCCAACCTGCTGTATGACTTCGCGCCGGGCTCCGTCATCACTCCCTACGTCGGCGCTGGTGCCGGCGTCGCCTTCGTCGACGGCGACTCATCGCTCGGCAGCACCCAGTTCGCCTATCAGGGCATTCTCGGTCTCGGCTGGAACGTCGACACCAACTTCCGCGTCAACCTCGACGGCCGCTACTACGGCACGAGCAACCCGAGTGTCGGCGGCACCACCTGGAGTAACAACAACTTCAGCGTGATGCTCGGCCTCCAGCTCAAGTTCGGCGCCCCGGCGGCCGCGCCGCCGCCGCCGCCGCCAGCCCCGGCCGCTCCGTCGTTCATGGTGTTCTTCGATTGGGACCGCTCGAACCTCTCGCAGCAGGCCCTGAACACGATCAAGCAGGCGGCCAACGCCTACAAGACCAAGGGCAACGCCCGCATCACGGCGACCGGCCACACCGACAAGTCGGGCCCCGAGGCCTACAATATGGCGCTGTCGCTGCGTCGCGCCAATGCCGTCAAGGATGCGCTGGTGCGTGACGGCGTGCCGGCCACGGCCATCTCGGTCATCGGCCGCGGCGAGAGCCAACCGCTGGTACAGACCGCCGACGGCGTGCGTGAACCGCAGAACCGCCGCGTCGAGATCGTCATCCAGTAAGACGCTTTCGAAGCCCAATGCTTCGCGGGACGGCCGGGGCAACCCGGCCGTTTCCTTTTTGGGCCGAATATCAAGGGGTTGGATGTTTTCGCGCCGATCCGCTTTTCGGGTTGGCGGGGCCCGAAGCCGCCTCTATATCCGGTCGCAGGAGAGTGAATTCATGTCGCAAGTGCTGATGCCCAAGGCGACCGCCGTTTGGCTGGTCGAGAACACGACCCTGACGTTCGATCAGATCTCGGCCTTTGCCGGCCTGCATCCGCTCGAGATTCAGGCGATCGCCGACGGCGAGGTCGCGGGCGGCATGACCGGGCTCGATCCGACGGTCAGCGGCCAGCTCACCAAGGAAGAGATCAAGCGCTGCGAGGCCGATCCCAACGCCCGCCTCAAGCTGAGCAAGCGCGACGTGCCGCTGCCCGCCGCTCGCTCCAAGGGCCCGCGCTATACGCCGGTCGCCAAGCGCCAGGACCGGCCCGACGCGATCGCCTGGCTGCTCAAGGTCCATCCCGAACTGCAGGACAGCCAGGTCGCCAAGCTGGTCGGCTCGACCAAGAGCACCGTCCAGTCGGTCCGCGACCGCAGCCACTGGAACATGCAGAACGTGCGGCCGCGCGATCCCGTGACGCTCGGCCTGTGTACGCTCAAGGATCTCAATGACGCGGTCGATCGCGCCCGGCGCAAGGCGGCACGCGAGGACGCCGCGCGCAAGAAGGCGGCACGGAAGGCCGGCGAGCCGGAAGCCGAGGTGGCGTCCGAGGAGCCGACGGCGGTCGATCCGGCGGAGGCCGATCAACCCGACGTCGGAGAGCCGACGCAAAACTGACGCGCCCGCCAACTTCCTTCTCGCCATCGGCCGCGAACATCGGCAGACTGCAATCGGCGAAACGGCGCCATGAGCGTGCCGCGCCGAAGGGACAGAGGAGGGAACGGGTACATGATCCGACTGACTGGAGCGCTCGTTGCCGCGAGTGCGGCACTGACGATGGCGCTGGCAGGCTCGGCCCTGGCGCAGGGCAAGCCCGTCGAGTTCCGCTACACCACGGGCGCCCCGCCCAATACGCCCTGGGTGATGCAGCTCGACCGCTTCGTCAAGGACGTGAACGAGGAGAGCAAGGGGGCGATCAAGATAAATCCCTTCATCAACGCCCAGCTCGGCAACGAGCAGGATACGATGCAGCAAACGGCGCGCGGGCGCATCGACATGGGCGGCTTCTCGGTCGCCGCGGCGGCGGCGCTGGTGCCCGAACTCTCGTTGACCAGCCTGCCCTTCTACTTCAGCAGCAGCCGCCAGCAGGACTGCGTCTACGATCAGGCCCTGATCCCCTACACGACCAACGCCCTCGCGCAGAAGGGCGTGGTATTCCTCGGCTGGACGCATGTCGGCTCGGGCAACATCGTCGGCAAGAAGCCGTTCAAGTCGCCGGCCGACGTCAAGGGCCTGAAGGCGCGCTCGGCGCCCACCAAGACCGCGGCCGCCTTCTGGGTCGCCCTCGGCGCCAATCCCAATCCGCTCGGCATCACCGAGTGGGCATCGGCACACCAGACCGGGCTGGTCGACGTGTCCGACGCACCGGTCACGTTCTATGTGCCGTCCGGCCTCGGCAAGGTGGCGCCGGTCTACACTCGCACCAATCACGTCGATTCGGGCGGCATCGTCGTGATGTCCAAGGCGGTCTACGACAAGCTCACCGCCGAGCAGCGCAACGCCCTGCAAGCCGCCGTGAGCAAGCGGACGGCCGCGCAGCTGCGCGCCGAGATTCGCGGCTTCGAGGAGAAGATCCTCGAGTTGCATCTCAAGAACGGCGGCCAGATCGTCGCCCTCACCCCCGAGGAGCGGGCGCAGTGGCAGAAGGTGCTCGAGCCGGCATGGCCGCAGATGGTCAAGTCGGTGGGCGGAGACGCCGAGAACTTCTTCAAGCTGATGGAAGACGCCAAGAAGAAGTGCGGCGTCTGATCGCCGCGCGCATACCGCAAGCAACAGTCGCCGGCGCACTCACCCTGCGCCGGCGTCGCATCTTCCGTCTCCCGCTTCCTCGATGACAGATACCCATTCCGCCGGCGCGCCGGTGCCGTCGCAGCCTCCTGCCTGGATTCCCCGCGTTCTCGCCATCTGGCATCGCATCGAATGCTGGGTGGCTGTCGTGTGCTTCTCGTTCATCGCCCTCATCATGATCGTCGACGTCTTCGGCCGTGAGGTACTCGGACCCACGCTGGCCGCGCTCGGCATCGACATCGGTCCGACCGGCATCTTCGCCGCGGGACGCTTCGCGATGATCGCGCTGATCGTCGGCAGCTTCATGGGTGTGGGCATCGCGACGGCGACTGGCAGCCATCTGGTGCCGCGCGTCGCCCATTCGTGGGTGCCAGCGGCCTGGAGTCCGGCACTCGACCGGATCGCCGATGTCGTCACCGGCACGTTCCTGCTGGGTTTCGTCTGGTTCGGTGTCGTCTTCGTGATCTCGACCGCCCAGACCCAGCTGCGCATGCCGGTGCTGGACTGGCTCGTCTGGCCGCTTCAGTCGGCCATTCCACTCGGCTTCCTGTCGGCGGCGCTGCGCTATTTCGTCTACGCCGCCTGGCCCGCGGTGCGCCCTCGACCACCGGAGTTCCAGGAATGACCGGCGTTCTGCTCGCCGGCCTGATCGTCCTGCTGCTGGTCCTGCGCCAGCCACTGGTCGTCATCCTGCTCGGCGTGGCCGCCTACATCCACATGGTGTGGGGGCGCGGCCAGCTCGACTACATCGTCGAGGACATGTGGGTCGGCATCGACAAGGAGCTGATCCTGTCGATCCCGCTTTTCATCCTGTGCGGCAATGTCATGACGCGCGGCTCGATCGCCCAGCGTCTGGTGGCCATGCTGCAGGCGATCACGCGGCCGTTGCCGGGTGGATTGGCCGTCGCCTGCGTTCTGTCGTGCGCGGTCTTCGCCGCCATCTCGGGTTCTTCGATCGTCACGATGCTGGCGGTCGGCTCGGTCCTCTACCCGGCGATGCGCAAGGCTGGTTACGCCAACACCTTCACCTTGGGCGCCATCATGTCGGGCGGCACGCTCGGCATCATCATCCCGCCGTCGATCCCGATGATCATCTACGGTCTGATCACCGAGACCTCGATCGTCGACCTGTTCCTCGCAGGCTTCGGCCCCGGCGCCCTGCTCGTCACCATACTGTCGGTCTATGCCCTGTGGGTGAACCGGCACCGGCCGCGCGAATCGTTCGATTTCGGCGAATTCAAGAGCTCGTTCAGCCGCGGCATCTGGGCGGCGTTGATGCCGATCATTCTGTTGGGCGGCATCTACAGTGGCTGGTTCACGGCGACCGAGGCCGCCGCGGTGGCGCTGGGCTATGCCATGGTGATCGAGATCTTCGTTCACAAGGAACTGAAGCTGCGCGACTTCTACCTCGTCGTGCTCGATGCCTCCAAGCTCGGCGGCTCGCTGTTCCCCGTGCTCGCCGTCGCGCTCAGCCTCAACATCATCATGATCGAGCATCGCATCCCGCAGGACATGGTTGCGTTCATGCAGGGCTACGTCGACAGTCCGCTCGTCTTCATCCTGCTGATCAACGTGCTGCTGCTGATCGTCGGCTGCCTGATGACGACGGGCGAGGCGATCCTGGTGCTGGCGCCGCTGCTTGCGCCGGTCGCCGCCGCCTATGGCTACGACAAGGTGCTGTTCGGCGTCATCATGATCCTCAACCTGGAGATCGGCTATCTGACACCGCCGGTGGGCATCAACCTCATCGTCGCCATGGGTGCCTTCAAGCAGAAGTTCGGCGTGCTGTGCCGGGCGGCACTTCCCTTCATCCTGCTGATGATGATGGGGCTGGGCCTCGTCATCTGGCAGCCCTGGATTGCGATGTACCCCGTCACCGGGAAGTTCTGATCCGGCGTCGGCGCCCAACGCCGATCGCGTGTCACATCGTCAGCATGATCTTGCCGACATGGTCGGCGCGCTCCAGTTCGGCGTGCGCCGCGGCGGCCTGCGGCAGCGGGAAGGTCTTGAAGATGACCGGCCTGATCGAACCCTTCTCGAGCAGCGGCCACACCTTCCCGGCCAGTCCGCGCGCCATGCGGCCCTTGCTCTCGACGCTTTGCGGCCGCAGGGTCGAGCCGGTGATCGTCAGCCGGTTGACCATGACCGCGCCGGCGTTCAGCTCGGCCTTGGCGCCGCCCTGCAGGGCGATGATGACCAGCCGTCCGTCGAGCCGCAGCAGTTGCAGGTTCCTGGGGATGTAGTCGCCAGCGACCATGTCGAGCACGACGTCGACGCCGCCCGACAGCTTCTTCACCTCGGCGGCCCAGTCGTTGTCCTTGTATATCACGGCATGGTCGGCGCCGAGTGCGGTGACGGCGGCCGCCTTCTCGGCCGTTCGCACTGTCGTGAAGACCCTGGCGCCGAAGGCCTTGGCTAGCTGGATCGCCGTCGTGCCGATGCCGCTTGCGCCGCCATGGATCAACGCCGACTCGCCTGCCTTGAGTTGGCCGCGCTCGAAGAGATTGTGCCAGACCGTGAAGTAGGTCTCCGGCACGGCCGCGGCGTGCACCATGTCGAAGCCCTTGGGCGGCGGCAGGCATTGCGGCGCGGGCACGGTGCAATACTCGGCATAGGCGCCGCCCGGAGTCAGGGCGCAAACCGGATCGCCGATCTTCCAGCCGGTGACGCCGCTGCCCATCGCGGCGACGGTGCCGGCGGCCTCGAGGCCCGGCAGATCCGAGGCGCCCGGCGGCGGCGGATAGAGTCCCGCGCGCTGCGCGATGTCGGGCCTGTTGACGCCAGCCGCCGCCACCTTGATCAGGAGCTCCCCCGGCTTGGCCCGCGGTACCGGCCGCGTCGCCGGCACCAGCGCCTCGGGACCGCCCGGAATCCTGATCTCGACGCAGGTCATGGTGGCGGGAAGCGCGCTCATCGGTCGGCCTTTCGAAGCGTGGGAAGCGATGCTACGTCTCACTTAGCCGCTTCCGTGGAGCCGTGCCATGGCCTTCGATCTGGACGATCTCGACCCGCGACAGAAGAAGACTGCGCCCCGCAATCTCGATGCCATGAACATCGAGGATCTTCGGGACTATGCCGCCGTGCTGAAGGCCGAACTCGAGCGCGTCGAGGCCAAGATCACGGCCAAGCAGAGCCATGTCGCGGCGGCCGCGTCCCTCTTCAAGAAGTGAGTCTCCATGTCGCTCAAGGGTAAAGTCGCACTGGTCACCGGATCGACCAGCGGTATCGGTCTCGCCGTCGCCCAGGCCTTCGCGGCCGAAGGGTGCAACCTCATGCTGAACGGCTTCGGCGACGCGGCCGCCATCGAGCGGCTGCGTCTCGGCATGGAAAAGGACTGCGGGGTGAAGGTCGCCTACAACGGCGCCGACATGAGCAAGCCCGCACAGATTGCCGATCTGGTGGCGAAGACCCAGTCGGCGTTCGGCAGCCTCGACATCCTGGTCAACAATGCCGGCATCCAGTTCGTGGCGCCGATCGAGAGCTTTCCGCCCGAGAAGTGGGATGCCATCATCGCCGTCAATCTCAGCGCCACCTTCCACGCCATTCGCGCCGCTTTGCCGGCGATGAAGCAGAGGAAGTGGGGCCGCATCATCAACGTCGCCAGCACGCATGGCCTGGTCGCCTCGGCGCACAAGGTTGCGTATGTCGCGGCCAAGCACGGCATCGTCGGCCTCACCAAGGTGGTCGGCATGGAGTGCGCCGATTCGGGCATCACCTGCAACGCGATCTGCCCGGGCTGGGTGTTGACGCCACTGGTGCGGGCGCAGATCGAGGCGCGGGCGAAGGAGCAGGGCATTTCGGTCGAACAGGCGAGCCGCAACCTGCTGGCCGAGAAGCAGCCTCAACTCCAGTTCACCAAGCCGGAGCAGATCGCGGGCCTCGCCGTGTTCCTCGCCTCCGACACCGCCTCCAACATGCAAGGCACACAGATCGTGTCCGACGGCGGCTGGACCGCCCAATAGGAGAGCCCCGGGGAAGCCAATGGTCGATGCAAAATTCCTCAAGCCTGACACGTTGGCGCTGCATGCAGGCCAGCATCCCGATCCCGTCACCGGTGCGCGTGCCGTGCCGATCTACCAGACGACGTCCTTCGTCTTCCGCGACGTCGACCATGCCGCGAGTCTCTTCAACCTCGAGGTCGGCGGCCACATCTACAGCCGCATCTCGAATCCAACCGTCGCGGTGTTCGAGGAGCGCGTCGCGGCGCTGGAAGAGGGATCGAGCGCGCTGGGCGTGTCGAGCGGCCAGGCGGCACTGCACATTGCCATTGCCACCTTGATGGGGCACGGTGGGCACATCGTCGCCTCGACGTCGCTCTATGGCGGCACGCGCAACATGCTGGCCTTGACCCTGCCGCGCTTCGGCATCGAGACCACTTTCGTGCATCCGCGCGACCATGACGGGTTTCGCAAGGCCATTACGCCGACGACCCGGCTGGTGCTGGGCGAGACCGTCGGCAACCCGGGTGGCGAGATACTCGACATCCCGGCAATCGCCGAGATCGCTCATGCGGCGAAAGTGCCGCTGATGATCGACAACACCTTCGCCTCGCCGGTGCTGTGCCGGCCGCTGACGCTCGGCGCCGACATCGTGTTCCACTCGGCCACCAAGTTTATCGGCGGCCATGGCGTGGCGATCGGCGGCGTAATCGTCGAGAGCGGCCGCTTCGACTGGGAGGCGTCGGGCAAGTTCCCGACCCTCACCGAGCCCTATGCCGGCTATCACGGCATCGACTATGCGGAGGAGTTCGGTCCGCACGCCTTCATCATGCGTGCCCGCACCGAAGGGGTGCGCGACTTCGGCTGCTGCATGGCGCCGCAGACGGCGTTCTATTTGCTGCAGGGACTGGAGACGCTGCCCTTGCGCATGGCGCGCCACGTCGAGAATGTGCGCAAGGTCATCGCCTTCCTTGAGGGCAATCCGGCGGTCGAGCGCATCGCCTCGCCGGAGCTGGCCGATCACCCCGATCATGCGCTGGCAAAGAAGCTGCTGCCCAAGGGCACCGGTTCGATCTTCAGCTTCGACATCAAGGGCGGACGCGAGGCGGGCCGCCGCTTCATCGAGCGGCTGAAGCTCTTCTCGCATCTCGCCAATGTCGGCGATGCCAAGTCGCTGGTCATCCATCCCGCCTCGACCACGCACGCCCAGCTCGACGCCGAGGCGTTGAAGGCAGCCGGTATCGGCGAGGGCATGATCCGCCTTTCGGTCGGCCTGGAGGATCCCGAGGATCTCCTCGACGACCTCGGCCAGGCACTGCGCGCATCCCAGAAGGGTTGACCATGAGACTCTCCGTCGACGGCCGCGCCGTCTTCGCCACGACGGGCGGCGCGCATTTCGACCCGGCCCGGCCCGCCGTCGTCTTCCTGCATGGCGCCGGCTTCGATCGCACGACGTGGCGCCTGCAGACGCGCTGGTTCGCTCATCACGGCCGGTCGGTGCTGGCCGTCGATTTCCCGGGGCATGGCTGGTCGGAAGGCGAGGCGCTGACCTCGATCGCCGCCCTCGCCGACTGGACGGCGCGCCTCATCGCGGCGACCGGCCTCGGGCAGGCGGCACTGGTCGGCCATTCCATGGGCGCGCTGGTCGCGCTCGACTGCGCTGCGCGCCATCCCGAC
This sequence comes from Enhydrobacter sp., assembly GCA_025808875.1. NCBI lineage: Bacteria > Pseudomonadati > Pseudomonadota > Alphaproteobacteria > Hyphomicrobiales > Enhydrobacter > Enhydrobacter sp. Next base: position 1,805,076 of record CP075528.1, read on the forward strand.
AGGGTGCGGGCGCTCGGCCTGTGCGGCGTGGCATCGGAAATGTCGGTCCATCCCGAGATGCTGGCATCGGCCAAGGCGAACACACCGAAGGTCCAGGAGTTGATGACCTTCTGGGGCATCGGCAACGCGCTGCACAAGGGCGGCATGCTCTCGCCCGGCCTCTGGCTCCGGCGCGAATCCCTGGCGGTGCTTTCGGCCCGCAAGCCCGGCGTGATCCACACCGACCTCGTCGCCTGCAACATCTACAAGGATGCGCCGGTACGGGCCGCGGCCGTGAAGTGTCCGACCGTGCTGGTGCTGGGCGACGGCGATCTGATGACACCCGCCTCCAAGGCCAAGCCGCTGGCGGCAGCGATCGCCGGCAGCAAGACCGTCGTGATCCCGCAGTGCGGCCACTTCATGATGGTCGAGCGACCGGACGAGACGCTCGAGGCGCTGCAGAGCTGTGTCTGAGCGCGTCGCCCTCGTCACCGGCTCGACCTCGGGCATCGGGGCCGCGACGGCGCGTCGCCTCGCGCGCGATGGCTATCGCGTGGCCTTGCATGGACGGCGTCCCGAATCGGAGGTGAAGGCGTTGCTCGGCGAATTGAATGGCGCGACCTATCATCCGGTCGATCTCGGCGCTGTCGAGCGCGTCGGCACGCTGGTTGAGCAGGTGCTCGCGTGCCATGGTCGGCTCGACGTGCTGGTCAACAACGCTGGCGAGGCGGCACGCTTCCCGCACGCCGATCTCAAGGCCGCGACGCCGATGGTCTGGCATCGCATGATGGACGTCAACCTCGTCTCGCCCTTCATGCTGATCGCCGCCGCTGAGGAGGCCTTGCGCCGGTCAGCGGCGGCGGGCCGACCGGCCTGCGTCGTCAATATCGGCAGCCATGCCGGCGAGCGGCCCAAGGGCTCGTCGATCCCCTACGCCGCTGCGAAGGCGGGTTTGCATCATACGACGCGCCTGCTGGCGCACGTGCTCGGACCCGACATCCGGGTCAATTGCGTCGCGCCGGGACTGGTCGATACGCCGATGGCCATCGGTTACGACACCGCCTTCGAGCTCTGGAACACGAGATCGCCGATGCGCCGGCCTGCGAAACCCGAGGACATCGCCGATCTTGTGGCAGCGCTGTGCGCCAGCGACTACGTTACCGGCGAGATCGTGATCGCCGACGGGGGACTCAACCTCACCTGAGGCCAAGACGACAGACGGAGGATGGCCATGAACGTGCAGACCCTGCGACCTGGCTACAAGGTGGCGCCGTGGAGCCCACCCGAGAAGATCGACGGCAAGATGCTGGCCGAGGCGAGTGTGAAGCTGATCGACCTGCTGCGCATCCGCACCCAGCCGATTGGCATGAAACTGTTCGAGAGCCCGGCCGACATGGAGAAGATCCAGGGCGTACGCAAGCCGACCGAGGGCTTCAAGTTCACCATGTGCCAGATGGTGACGCAGTCGCGCTGGTATGGCTTCACGCTCGGCATCACGGTCGACAACACGCGCGGCGGCAATTGCGGCGGCGTGGTCGGCCTCAACCATCCGGGCGAGGGCTTCCTGTCGGGCGACCACATGAACGGCGTGTGGTTCGGCAACAAGGAGGCGTCGGCGGCGCACCAGGCGCAGATGCCGCGCGTGCCGGATGGCACGTACAACGGACTGGTCGTGTCGCCGCTGCGCAGTGCGCGGCTCGATCCTCCCGACATCTGCCTGTTCTACGGCACGCCCGGCCAGATGATCTATTTCATCAACGGCCTGCAGTTCCATCGCTACCGCCGCTACGACTTCACCGTGACCGGCGAGAGCGCCTGCGCCGATTCGTGGGGCAGGGCGCTCGCCACGCGCCAAACCTCGCTGTCGCTGCCGTGCTACGCCGAGCGGCGCTATGGCGGCGTGGCCGACGACGAGTTGCTGATGGCCTGCCCGCCGGACGAGTTCCTGCGCGCCGTCGAGGGCATGGGCCATCTCGGCAAGAACGGCCTGCGCTATCCGTTTCCGCCCTACGGCGCCGCGATGGATCCCGCCTTCGGCATGGCCAAGAGCTACGGCTAGTCCGTGCTCTATGTCGTCGCCTGGCCTGTCTTGAGCGAGGCCGACGATACGGCGTTGCGGCGGCTGCGGACGCAGTACCATCCAGAGGAAGCGGAGCTGATCGGTCCGCATTTCACGGTGGGGTTTGGCGTGCCCGACGAGCACGAGGCGGCGCTGCGGGCGGCGCTGGCCGGCGTGACGCAACGGCCCTTCTGGTTCGTGCTCGACCGCATCGTGCGTGACGACAACCATCTGTTCGCCGAGCCGGCGGACGGCGGCGCGGAACTCACCGAGCTGTACGACCTGTTGAACCTGGCACCGTGGCCCGCGTCGTTCCGGCCGCACATCACGCTCGGCCTGTTCGCTCGGCCGGCCGAAGCCGAGCAGGTGGCGCGCATTGTCGAACGCCAACACCTGCCTATGCATGGCCGCGTCGAGGAGCTTGCCCTGCTGCGGCGCGACGGCGAGCGGCTGGACACTCTCGCCGTCCGGCGGCTGGACGGATGATGCGGCCGTTTCTCGTGCTTGGAGTGGCGATCATCGCGCTGTTCGCCCTTGGCCAGCCGGTCGCCTGGGTGGAAGCCGCACTCGTCGTGTGGGACGTCGCGGCCGGCGGCCGGCCGACCTGGTGGCAGGAGGTGACTCCGGCGCCAACGATGGGCGAGAAGAAGTGGCCCGATGGCGAGGGCGACCTCTACATGCCGGATGGCGACGTGAGGGCGGCGCTGGTGCTGGTTCCTGGCGCGGCGGTGCTGGGGCGCGACGAACCGCGGCTGCAGTCTCTGGCGCGCACGCTCGCGCGTGCAGGCTTCCTGGTCCTCGTGCCAGAGTTGCCGGAGGTTCGACGTCTCGCCCTGTCGCGGCTCGATGCCGAGCGAGTCGCGTCTGCAGTCCGCGAGCTGCGCAAGGGTTGGCCCGACTTGCCCATCGGTATCGCCGCCGTGTCCTATGCCGTCGCCCCGGCGATGATCGCCGCTCTCGAAACCCAGCCCGACTACGTGCTCGGCATAGGCGGCTACCGAGACGCGGAGGCGGCGATCCGCTTCGTCACGACGGGCGCCTTCCGGGTGATGGGCGACAGCCGCGAGCATCGCGTCGTGCCCGGCGCCTACGGGCGGTGGGCATTCCTGCTGGCCAATGCCGGGCGCCTCGACAGTCCAGCCGACGCGGTCCTGCTCGAGGAGATCGCCCGGCTGCGCTTCGGCAATCCGCGGGCCGACATCGGCCAGTTCGCACATGCGCTCGGCCCGCAGGGGCGGGCGGTGCTGGCGCTGATCGAGAACGACGACCCCGACGCCGTCGGCCGGCTGATCGAGGCCCTGCCGGTGAAGGTGAAGCGCGAAATCGATGGTCTCAACCTCGCCCTCTACGACCTGTCGAAGCTCGCGGGCCGCCTCATCCTGGTGCACGGCAAGGGTGACCGGCTGGTGCCCTATAGCGAGAGCCAGGCGCTCGCCGCTGCCGTTCCCAACGCCGAAGTGTCGCTATTCCTGGTCGATGGTCTCGGCCATGTCGACTTCAACGCCGTCACCGTCGCCAACGGCTGGACGATGTGGCGCGCTGCGCTCGCACTGCTCGACGAGCGGCGATAGTCAGCGCCAGAGCGGCGGCAGCGGCGGCAGGCGCACGTCGCCCGGATGGGTCGGAACGCCGAGCCGCGCCAGCGCCTCGCGCATCTCGGGCGGCATGCGAAGCTCCGTCCGCGTCGACACCATGCCGAGCAGGCGATCGGCCAGCCGTTCCCAGCGGTTGCTTTCGGCGGGATAGCGGCGCAGCTGGACCGGCTTGACCTCGTCGATGCCGGCCTTGGCCTTGGCGATCGCGACCGCGAGCGGCAGGCCGCCGAGTTCGTCGACCAGGCCGGCGCGCTTGGCGTCGATGCCGCTGAAGACGCGGCCGCGGGCGGCGGCGTCGAGGCGCGCGCCGTCGAGGCCGCGCGCCTCGCCGACCTGGCGCGTGAAGTCGGCGTAGATGCGGTCGAGCTCGCGGTCGATCGCCGCCTTCTGCGCCGGCGTCGGCGGGCGGAATACCGACAGCATGCCGGCATTGGCGCCGGCGCTCACCTTCTCCGCCTGGATGCCGAGCGAACGCAGCAGCTCGGCCGCCACCGGCCACATGGTGAAGACGCCGATCGAGCCGGTGATGGTGGTCGGCTGGGCGACGATGGCGTCGGCGCGCACCGACGCCAGGTAGCCGCCGGAGGCCGCGATGTCGCCCATCGAGACCACGATCGGCTTGCCGGTCGAGCGGGCGCGCGCGACGGCCTCGGCGATGGCGTCGGCGGCGGGATAGGTGCCGCCGGGCGAGTCGACGCGCAGCACGATGGCGCGCACGTCGGACGCGCGCGACGCCTCGTCGAGCGCATCGACGACCTTGTCGGCGGTGGCGAGCGATTCGTCGCCCAGCGGGTCGCTCTCGCCTGATCCCGACACGATGGCGCCGCTGGCCCGCACCAGGGCGATCACCTCGCCCGACGGCCGCGGCCGCGCGTCGTCTGCGGCGTAGTCCTCCAGGCGCACCGGATCGCGCCGGTCGCCGGCCCTCCTGCGGACCTCGGCGAGGGCGTCGGCGCGGTAGCCGAGCTTGTCGACGAGGCGTTCCGCGAGCGCGCGCCGGGAGTCGTAAGGCACGCCGTCGATCAGGCCGCGCAGCCACTCGGCCGGAATCTCGCGCTCCCGGGCCACCTGATCGATGAACTGGCCGTAGAGGCTGTCGAGCAGCTGCTGCAGGTTCTCGCGCGCCGGACGGCTGAAGCCCGCCTCGGTGAACATCTCGGGGGCGCTCTTGTATTCGTAGCGCTTGCCGCCCTCGACCTGCACGCCCAGCCGATCGAGCGCACCCTTGAGGAACGGGGCCTCCACGGCGATGCCGGCGACGCTGAAACCGCCGCTCGGCTGCAGCCAGATCTGTTCGAGCGACGCGGCGAGGTAATAGTCAGCGAAATGGCTGGCGTCGCCGCCTAGCGACTCGGCGAAGCCGACGGCGAACTTGCCCTTGCCGCGAAAGCGCGTGATCGCCTGGCGTAGCTCTTGCACGCGCGCGAGGCCGGCGTCGCTGTCGCCGATCTCGACGAACAGGCCGGCGACGCGCGGGTCGTCGGCGGCCCGGTCGAGCAAGTCGATCGTGTCAGCGATGTCGAGCGACGGCTGCAGCAGGCCGAGCCAGCCCGCCGAGCCCGCCTCGGGCGGCAGCTTACGCAGGTCGAGCGACAGGACGATCGGCGAGGGCAGGGTCTTGGCGCCGAACGGCCCCGACACCGCGAAATAGACCGCTGCGCCGACGAGGGCGAGCGCGAGGAAGCCGATGGTCGCAAGCAGGCCGACGATGAACCGCCACATGGCAGCGCTCCGCGCTAGGATTTCACGAGATTGGGGCGAAAGACGCGAACCGCCTCGAGCATCTCGGAGGCCGAGCTGTCGAGGGTGACGTCGCGCATCTGCACGCCGGTCGGCGCGCCGCGTACCGGGCGCATGGGGTCCTCGAAGTTCCACATCGCCAGCCTCAGGTCGGCGGCGACGTAGGCATCGGGCTCTATGCCGAACTGGAACAGGCGCTGCAGGCCGATGCGCCGCGTGCGCACCCACTGCACGTCCTGCCAGGCGATGGTGCGGTCGCGGCCGAAGCCGAGCGTGATGCCACGCCGGTCGATCACGAGCTGCGGCCGCCGGTCGAGCGCGCGCCGCAGGCCCATCGCGACGTAGTAGATCATGGCTGCGCCCAGCATGAACAGGAGGACGAAGCCGGGATCGTTCAGCGAGAGGCGCGGCATGTTCTGCAGATCGCTGAAGACATGGGCCAGCCCGAGGCCCAGCATGATCACCGCCACCGCAGCGATGCTGAGATTGTGCAGGCGGCTGAAGCGAACCTCGAAGGGGCGGTCGGGCGTCTTCCTAGCCACACTGCGCCCGATGACGGAGGAGGTGGTCGGCCAGCACGCAGGCCACCATCGCCTCGGCGACCGGCGTGGCGCGGATGCCGACGCAGGGATCGTGGCGGCCCTTGGTGCGCAATTCGACCTCCTTGCCGAAGCGATCGACGCTGCGCACCGGTGACAGGATCGAGCTGGTCGGCTTGACCACGAGTCGGCAGACGATGTCCTGCCCCGTCGAGATGCCGCCCAAGATGCCGCCGGCATGGTTGCTGAGGAAGACCGGCGCGCCGTCCTGCATGCGCATCTCGTCGGCATTCTCCTCGCCGCTCATGGCCGCGGTGGCGAAGCCGTCGCCGATCTCGACGCCCTTCACGGCGTTGATGCTCATCAGCGCCTTGGCGAGGTCGGCGTCGAGCTTGTCGTAGACCGGATCGCCGAGGCCGACTGGCACGCCCGAGGCCACGACCTCGATGACCGCGCCGCACGAGCTGCCGCGCTTGCGCACCTCGTCGAGATAGCCCTCCCAGCCCTGCGCTGCCTGGCGGTCGGGGCACCAGAAGGGATTGTCGCCGGTGGCGTCCCAATCCCACCTGGCGCGATCGATCCTCTGGCTGCCGAGCTGGACCACAGCACCGCGGATAGCGACCCGCTCGCCCAGCACCTTGCGGGCGATGGCGCCGGCGGCGACCCTCACCGCCGTCTCCCGCGCCGATTGCCGGCCGCCACCGCGATAGTCGCGCACGCCGTACTTCTTGAAGTAGGTGTAGTCGGCATGGGACGGGCGGAAGCGGTCCTTGATTTCCGAATAGTCGCGGCTGCGCTGGTCGACATTGTCGATGTGCAGAGCAATCGGCGTGCCCGTCGTCATGCCCTCGAACACGCCGGACAGGATCCTCACCGTGTCGGGTTCCTGGCGCTGGGTAACGAAACGCGATTGGCCGGGGCGGCGCTTTTCCATCCACACTTGGATGTCGGTCTCGGCGAGCGGGATGCGTGGCGGCGTACCGTCGACCACGCAGCCGATCGCCGGGCCGTGGCTTTCGCCCCAGCTCGTGAAACGGAAAAGTGTGCCGAAGCTGCTGCCGGCCATGGCCGGCTCCCTAGTCGATGTCGAATTTGCCGAGCAGCTCCGAGAGCTGCCTGGCGGACTTGGTCTTGATCATGCCGACGACGTGATAGCCGGCGTCGACATGCATGACCTCGCCGGTGACGCCGCTGCCGAGATCCGACAGCAGGTAGAGGCCGGCGTTGCCGACCTCTTCGGTGGAGACGTTGCGCTTGAGCGGCGCGTTGAGCTCGTTCCACTTCAGGATATAGTTGAAGTCGCCGATGCCCGACGCGGCCAGGGTCTTGATCGGCCCGGCCGAGATGGCGTTGACCCGGATGTTGTCGTCACCGAGGTCGGCCGCGAGATAGCGCACGCTCGCCTCCAGCGCAGCTTTGGCGACGCCCATGACGTTGTAGTGCGGCATGACGCGCTCGGCGCCGTAGTAGGTGAGCGTCAGCAGGCTGCCGCCGTTCTTCATCAGCGGCACGGCGCGCTGCGCCACTGCCGTGAAGGAGTAACAGCTGACGTTCATCGTCAGGGCGAAATTGTCAGGCGTGGTGTCGAGGTAGCGGCCCTTGAGCTGGTCCTTGTCGGAGAAGGCGATGGCATGCACCAGGAAGTCGAGGCCGCCCCAGCGCCTTCCAAGCTCGACAAAGGTCGCGTCGATGCTCGCGGCATCGGTCACGTCGCAGGGCAGGACGATGTCGCAGCCGATCTCCTGGGCCAGCGGCCGCACGCGTTTCTCCAGTGCCTCACCCTGAAAGGTGAAGGCGAGTTCGGCGCCATGGTCGTGGCAGGCCTTGGCGATCCCCCAGGCGATCGAACGGTGGTTGGCGACGCCCATCACCAAGCCTTTTTTTCCGGCCATCAACTTTGCAGCAGCGGTCATGCGCCGTTCTTAGCGGGGCCGGGCCGGAGGGACAAGATGCCGGTGGTGGACGGCCTGACGGCCCTGCATATTGTGGATCATGATACGCGCAAAAGACGACCCGCTGGCGCTTTTCGGCGAATGGTATGACGAGGCCCGGAAGAGCGAACCCGACGTGCCCGACGCCATGACCCTGGCCTCCGTGGGGTCGGACGGCACGCCCTCGGCGCGCATGGTGCTGCTCAAGGGCTACGACGCCGACGGATTCGTCTTCTACACCAACATCGAAAGCCGCAAGGGCCGGCAGCTCATGGACCATCCCAAGGCGGCGTTGCTGTTCCATTGGAAGTCGCTCAAGCGGCAGGTCCGGCTGGAAGGACCGGTCGCGCCGACCACCGCGCAGGAGGCCGACGACTATTTCGCCACTCGCCAGCGCGGCAGCCAGATCGGCGCCTGGGCGTCCGACCAGTCGCGGCCGCTGGAGAGCCGTTTCGCACTCGAAAGGCGCGTCGCCGAGTTCACCGCCCGCTATGCCATTGGCAGGGTGCCGCGGCCGTCGCACTGGTTGGGCTTCCGCGTGCAGCCGACCCTGATCGAGTTCTGGCAGGATGGCCTGTTCCGTCTGCACGATCGCCTCGAGTACCGGCGGGTTGGCCCCGGCGAACCGTGGTCGACGCGCACGCTCTATCCCTGAGGCCGGCATGAGCAACGATGCGGCACGGCTGATGCGGCTGGCCAGCGTGGCCTCGATGTCGGTCGCCGTCATCCTGATCGGCGCCAAGACGGCCGCATGGCTGGTCACCGAGTCGGTGAGCATGCTGTCCTCGCTGGTCGATTCGGGTCTCGATTTCGTCGCCTCGCTGGTGACCTTCATCGCCATCCGTCAGGCGTTGGTGCCGGCCGATGCCGACCATCGCTTCGGCCACGGCAAGGCGGAAGCGCTGGCTGGACTGGCGCAGGCCGGATTCATCGCCGCGTCCGGTAGCGGCCTGCTTCTCACGGTCGGCGACCGGCTGCTGCATCCGCACCGCATCCACCACGAGTTGGTGGGCGCGGCGGTGAGCGCGCTCGCCATCGTGCTGACGCTCGGCCTGGTCGCCTTCCAGAGCCATGTCGTGCGCCGGAGCGGCTCGATCGCCATCGGCGCCGACAGGGCGCACTATCTCACCGACGTCGTGAGCAACTTGGCCGTCGGCGCCGCGTTGGTCGTCTCCGGCCGCTTCGATCTCCCCGCGCTGGACGCCGGTGTGGCCGCCCTGGTCGCCCTCTATTTGCTGCATGGAGCGTGGCGGGTCGGGCGGGGTTCGCTCGACGTACTGATGGACCGAGAACTGCCCGACGCCGACCGCCTGCGGATCATCGACCTTTTGCACGCGCATCCGCAGGTGAGGGGCTTCCACGACCTGCGCACGCGCTCGTCGGGCCTGACGAAGTTCATCCAGCTCCACATCGAGCTCGACCCGGCACTGAGCTTCGTCGGCGCCCATGCGATCGGCGATTCGATCGAGGCCGAGATCGAAATGGCCTTCCCCGGCGCGGAGATCATTCTTCACGTCGATCCCCTCGGCGTCGACGAGCGCCGGACGCCTGACCCGGAGCGGGCGCCATGACCGATCGGCCGTCATTCGTCGTCGAGGATCAGTCGGCGACCATCGCGCATCTTGAGCGCACGCTCGGTCCGCATCGCCGCATCGACACCCATGGCGCCGTGGTCTTCCTGGCGGGCAACCGGGCCTACAAGATGAAGCGCGCGGTGAAGTTCCCCTACATGGATTTTTCCACGGTCGACCGCCGCCGGGCGATGTGCGAGGCCGAGATCGCGACCAACCGCGCGCTGGCGCCCGAGATCTACCTCGGCGTCGAGCCGGTCCGCATCGATGGTCGTACGGTCGACTGGCTGGTCGTCATGCGCCGCTTCGACGAGGAGGGCCTGTTCGATCGCCTGGCCGATCGACGCGCGCTCACGCCCGCGTTGATGGCCGCCCTCGCCGCGCGCGTCGCCGCGTTCCACGACGGCCTCGCGCCGATCCGCGACGGCTTCGGTCGGTCCGACGATTACCGCCAATCCGTCGCCGCCGACGTGCGCCAGATGCGCGAGCAGGGCGAGCGGCTCGATCCGCCAACCAGCGAGGCGCTGGCCGCGGCGATGCCGGCCTCCCTCGAGCCGCATCTCGATCTCGTCGCGCGCCGCGTCTTGGCGGGCGCAATTCGTCGCTGTCACGGCGACCTGCACCTGCGCAACATCGTGCTGATCGACGGCAAGCCCGTGCCGTTCGACGCCATCGAGTTCTCCGAGCGCATCGCCAACATCGATGTGCTCTACGATCTCGCCTTCGCGTTGATGGATCTCTGCCACCGCGACCTGCGCGCGCTCGCCAACCGGCTGTTGAACGAGTGGCTGTGGCGGGTGACCGACCTGCCGGAGGCACGGCACGACGAGGCGCTGGCACTGCTGCCGATGTTCCTCGCACGCCGGGCTTCGATCCGCGCCTATGTCGATTCCTCGATCACCGCGGTGAGCGGCGCGGAAAACGCACCGGCACGCGCCTACCAGCAGCTCGCGCTCGCATTCCTGCAGCCGGCGGCGCCGCGCCTGCTGGCGATCGGCGGTCTGTCGGGCAGCGGCAAGACCACCCAGGCCTTGAGGCGCGCGCCTGAGATCGGGCGCGCACCCGGCGCCGTCGTCGTGCGCTCGGACGTCGAGCGCAAGCGGTTGGCCGGCGTCGCGCTGGAAGAGCGCATGCCGGCCGGCAGCTACACGCCGGAGGGCTCGGCCCGGGTCTACGCCCGGCTCATGGAGCGCGCCGAACGGGCGCTAGGGGCAGGGCAGAGCGTCATCCTGGACGCGGTGTTCGCGAGGCCCGAGGAGCGCGCGGCCGTCGAGGCGGTGGCGCGGCTGGCCGGCGTGCCATTCGAAGGCGTCTGGCTCGATGTGCCCAAGGAGGTCGCTCAAACGCGAGTTGCCAACCGGACGAATGACGCCTCCGATGCGACCCCCGACGTCGTGGAACGGCAGTTCGGCTACGATCTGGGCGAGATCCGCTGGACGCGCGCCGGTCCGGCGTCCTGAAGGCACGCCGGCGCGGGTCACAGGCGGGGGGGCCGATGGAGTTCTACCCGAGTTTCGAGCACCTGCTGGGCGCGCACTTTGCGGTGGTCATCGTGCTTTCGATCGCCATCTTCCTGATGATGGTCGAGGCCGTCCTGCTGGTGCGCCGTGACGGCAGCTATCCGTGGAAGAACGCGTCGACCTCGATTGGTGTGGCGTTGGGCCATCTCGTCGCCTAGGACGCGACGCACGGCCTCGTCATCGGCACCATCGCGGTCGCCGTCCACTCCGTGCGGTTTGCCACGATACGGGTCTCCTTCGACCATTGGGTCAATCTGGCGATCCTCTTCGTGCTGGTCGCTCGCCGCTTCTACCTCGAGCATCGCGCGGCCCATCGCATGCGCTTCATGTGGGTCTCTCACAGCGTCCACCACAGCAGCGAGAAGATGCTGGCTACGACCTCGTTCCGGCTGGTCTGGACGCCGATCGTGTCGGTGTTGTTCCTGTTCTGCCTTCCGCTCGTCTGGATCGGCTTCGACCCGATCTGGGTCTATGGCACGGTGACGGTCAACACCACGTTCCAGTTCCTCGTCCACACCGAACTGGTGCCTCACGTCCGCTGGCTCGAATGGTTCGTCAACACGCCGTCGGCGCACCGCGTCCACCACGCGAGCAATCCGGAGTACACCGACAAGAACTACGGCGGCGTGTTCCTGGTCTGGGACCATCTGTTCGGCATCTACCAGGCCGAGCGGCCTGACGTCGCTATCCGCTACGGCCTCCTCCACGAACGCTCGTCGCTCTACAACCCGTTTGTCATCGCCTACGGGGGATTGTGGGAACTCGCGAAGTCGATGTTCCGGCCGGGAACGGCGCGCGAACGGCTTGCCCGGCTGTTCGGCTCGCCGTGAGCCGCGCGCATTGCCGGTCCGCGGCGTCAGGCGCGCTTCTTGGCGGCCGCGCTGCGCGGCAGATGGCGGGCGAGATACTGGCCGGTGTAGCTCTCGGCGACCTTGACGACCTCTTCCGGCGGGCCCTCGGCGACTAGGCGGCCGCCGCCCGCGCCGCCGTCGGGGCCGAGATCGAGGATCCAGTCGGCGGTCTTGATGACCTCGAGATTGTGCTCGATCACCAGCACGGTGTTGCCGCCCTCGACCAGGCGATGCAGCACCTCGAGAAGCTTGCGCACGTCCTCGAAATGCAGGCCGGTGGTCGGCTCGTCGAGGATGTAGAGCGTACGGCCGGTGGCGCGGCGCGACAGCTCCTTGGCGAGTTTCACGCGCTGCGCCTCGCCGCCCGACAGGGTCGTCGCCTGCTGGCCGATATGGATGTAGCCCAGCCCAACCTGCTGCAGGGTCAGGAGTTTGTCGCGGATCACCGGCACGGCCTTGAAGAACTCGACACCCTCGTCGACGGTCATCTCGAGCACGTCGGCGATCGACTTGCCGCGGAAATGGATCTCGAGCGTCTCGCGGTTGTAGCGCTTGCCTTTGCAGACGTCGCACTGGACGTAGACATCCGGCAGGAAATGCATCTCGATCTTGATGACGCCGTCGCCCTGGCAGGCCTCGCAGCGCCCGCCCTTGACGTTGAAGGAGAAGCGGCCGGGCTTGTAGCCGCGCTCGGTCGATTCGGGGAGCTGGGCGAACCAGTCGCGGATCGGCGAGAAGGCGCCGGTGTAGGTCGCCGGGTTGGAGCGCGGCGTGCGCCCGATCGGCGACTGGTCGATGTCGATCACCTTGTCGAGGTGGCCGAGGCCGTCGAGCCCGGCATGCTCGCCGGGGTGCTCGCGCGCGCCATTCAGCCGGCGCGCCAGCGCCTTGTAGAGCGTCTCGACGATCAGGGTGCTCTTGCCCGAGCCCGAGACGCCGGTGACGCAGGTGAAGGTGCCGAGCGGGATGCTGGCGGTGACGTTCTGCAGGTTGTTGGCCCTCGCGCCCTTGACCGTCAGCCAGCGGCCGCCTTTCGCCGCGGGCACGCGCCGCATCTTGGGAACGGGTATCTGGCGAAAGCCGGAGAGATACTGCCCGGTGAGGCTCGCGCTGTTGCGCATGACCTCCTCGGGCGTGCCCTCGGCGATCACTCTGCCGCCGTGTGCGCCGGCGCCGGGGCCCATGTCGACCAGATGGTCGGCGGCGCGTATCGCGTCCTCGTCGTGTTCGACCACCAGCACCGTGTTGCCGAGGTCGCGCAGGCGGGTCAGCGTCTTCAGCAGCCGATCGTTGTCGCGTTGATGCAGGCCGATCGACGGCTCATCGAGCACGTAGAGCACGCCGGTCAGGCCGGAGCCGATCTGCGAGGCGAGACGAATGCGCTGGCTCTCGCCGCCCGACAGCGTGCCGGAGGTGCGGTTCAAGGTCAGGTAGGACAACCCGACATTGTCGAGGAAGCCCAGCCGCTCGTTGATCTCCTTGAGGATCCGTGCGGCGATCTCGTTCTGCTTCGCCGTCAGCTTGGGCGGCAGGTCGTGGAACCACTTGACCGCGTCGCCGATGGCGAACTCGGTGACCTGGCTGACATGCAGCCCGCCGACCTTCACGGCGAGCGCCTCGGGCTTGAGTCGCGCGCCGCCACAGGCCTCGCACTTGCTCTCGTGCTGGAAGCGCTCGAGCTCCTCGCGCACCCACGACGAATCGGTCTCCTTCCAGCGCCGGTCGAGGTTGGGGATCACGCCCTCGAACGGCTTGGTCGTCTGATACTGGCGGATGCCGTCGTCGTAGCGCATGGCGATCGATTCGCCGCCGCTGCCGTGCAGGATCGCGTCGCGCACCTTCTTCGGCAGGTCGCGCCACGGCATCGACATCTTGACCTTGAAGTGCCGCGCGATGCTCTCGAGCGTCTGCAGGTAGTACTGGCCCGAGGAATCGGCCCACGGCGCGACGGCGCCCTCGGCGAGCGACAGCCGGTCGTCCGGCACGACCATTTCGGGGTCGAAGAACATCTTCACGCCCAGCCCGTCGCAGGTCGGGCAGGCGCCCTGCGGGGCGTTGAAGGAGAAGAGGCGCGGCTCGATCTCCTCGATGGTGAAGCCCGAGACCGGACAGGCGAAGCGCGAAGAGAAGACCGTGCGCTCGCCCGAATCGGCGTTCTCGGCGACGGCCAGGCCCTCGGCGAGGTTGAGCGCGGTCTCGATTGAGTCGGCCAGGCGATTGCCGAGGTCGGGCTTGACGACGATGCGGTCGACCACGACGTCGATGTCGTGCTTGTACTTCTTGTCGAGCGACGGCGCTTCGGCGATCTCGTAGAGCCTGCCGTCGATCTTGACGCGCTGGAAGCCCTTCTTTTGCAGCTCCTGCAGTTCCTTGCGGTACTCGCCCTTGCGGCCGCGCACGATGGGCGCCACCAGGTAGAGCCGCGTGCCCTCGGGCATCGTCTTGATGCGGTCGACCATCTGCGACACGGTCTGGCTCTCGATCGGCAGGCCGGTGGCCGGCGAGTAGGGCACGCCGACGCGGGCAAACAGCAGGCGCAAGTAGTCATAGATCTCGGTGACGGTGCCGACCGTCGAGCGCGGGTTGCGCGACGTCGTTTTCTGCTCGATCGAGATGGCGGGCGACAGGCCCTCGATCGAATCTACATCGGGCTTCTGCATCAGCTCGAGGAACTGACGGGCGTAGGCCGACAAGCTCTCGACGTAGCGGCGTTGGCCTTCGGCATAGATCGTGTCGAAGGCGAGCGAGGATTTACCTGAGCCGCTGAGGCCGGTGATCACGACCAGCCGATCGCGCGGCAGGTCGAGGTCGACGTTCTTGAGATTGTGCTCGCGGGCGCCGCGGATGGAAATGCAGCGCAACGGTTCGGCGGCGGTGAGGTGGGACTTGGCCATCTGGACGCGGAGAATAGGCGATAGGCGCGAAACGCGCATATGGCTATCCACAGCGGCGTTTTCCACGCCCGCCGTGTCAGGAAATGTCAGGCGGCGACCTGCGCCGCCAGTACCCGGTCGGTCGGCCGGTCGTTCATCAGGAGTTGCAGGGTGCCCGCAATCAGGCCGATCAGGACGCCGATCTTCCAGGCGAGGTCGTAGGAACCCATGAGGTCGAACAGGTAGCCGCCGCCCCAGGCGCCGAGGAACGAGCCGGCCTGGTGGCTGAGGAAGGCGATGCCGGTCAGGGTCGACAGGAAGCGCAAGCCGAAAATCTGCACCACCAGTCCGTTGACCAGGGGGATGACGCCCAGCCACAGCGTGCCCATGGCGGCGCCGAACAGCACGACGCTGAGCGGCGTCGGGGGATAGAGGAAGAAGAGCGCCACCGTGACCGAGCGCAGCAGGTAGATGCCGCCCAGCAGCAGGCGCTTGGGATAGCGGTCGCCCAGCCAGCCGAACAGCCAGGAACTCAGGATGTTGAAGCCTCCGATTAGCATCAGGGCGATCGCGCTGTAGGAAGCGTCCATGCCGCATTGGGCGAGGTAGGTCGGTAGATGGGTCGTCAGGAAGACGAGCTGCAGCCCGCAGACGAAGAAGGCGATCGACATCACGACGTAGCCTGTGTGGCGGCGCGCCTCGCCGAGCGCGCCCCACAGGGTGAGATCGCGGTCGGTCGACAACATGTTGGGCAGGCGGTCGGCGCGGCTGCCGACGAAGGCCGCCGGCAGCATGGCGAGCGCCAGGATCGCGAACGCCCACACGCCGGCGCGCCAGCCTTCGCCGTCGACGAAGTAGGCCGCGATCGGCGCGGTGAACATGGTGCCGACGGAGCCGGCCGCCGAGACGATGCCGAAGGCCAGGGTGCGGCGCTGCGGCGCCACCACGCGGGCGGCGATGTTGGCGGTGATGCCCGAGGTCGTGCAGGCCAGCGAGATGCCGATCAGCACGCCGGCGCCGATCACGATCGGCAGCGCGCTCTCGGCCGTCGCGGTCAGCCACAGGCCGACGAAGTAGAGCACGCTGCCGAAGATCGACACCCAGCGCGTGCCGTACTTGTCGGCGAAGATGCCGGCGATGGGCTGCGAGACGCCCCACGCGACCTGCTGCACGGAGATGGCGAGCGCGAAGTCCGAAATGGCGATTCCGAGGTCGCGCGATGCAGGCGCCTGGAAGAGGCCGAGATTCTGCCGGATGCCCATGGCGATGGTCATCATCAGGGCGGCGCCGCCCAGCATGGCGTAGGCCTGCCCGGTTGAGACCTGCGGCACGTGGAAGGACTTGCTCATGGCGGCGGAGGGTACGGAAGGGCGTTCTGCCCGACCAATGAATTTCAGGAGGGCGCCCATGAGCGGGGCTCACGCCACAACCCAAAATCGGTGGCTGCCCACAGGGCGGCGGGAGTAGGTTGCCGGGCAGTGAGGTAGGTGCCGCGCTCGTGCGGCACCGGGAAAGCGAAGGAGGCCCCCATGGCGGGCAGCGTGAACAAGGTCATCCTGGTCGGCAATCTCGGCCGCGACCCCGAAGTGAGGTCCATGCAGGATGGCCGATCCATGGTGAACATGTCGGTGGCCACGTCGGACACGTGGCGCGACCGCCAGACCGGCGAGCGCAAGGAGCGCACCGAGTGGCATCGCGTGGTGATCTTCAACGAAAAGCTGGCGGAAGTGGCGCAGAAGTTCGTGCGCAAGGGCTCGAAGATCTATGTCGAGGGCCAGCTCGCCACGCGCAAATGGACCGACCAGAGCGGGCAGGAGCGCTACACGACCGAAGTGGTGATCCCGCGCTTCGGCGGCGCGCTCACCATGCTCGACGGCCGCGGCGGCGCGGGTGAGCAGGCGGGCGGCGGCGATGACGAATTCTCCCCGGCGCCGGCGGCGGCTGGCGGCAGCGGACGTCCCGCGGCGCGCGCCAAGGCCGAGCTCGACGACGACATTCCGTTCTAGGCGGCGCTGTCAGGCGGGTAGGCCCAGCGCCCTGAGCTCGGCGATGGTCTCCGTTGCCGTGCGGTGGTGCACGGCGTGCAGGCCGAAGGCGCGCGCGCCCTCCACGTTGGGCAGGTTGTCATCGACCAGCACGGCGTCGTCCGGCGCGAAGCCCCCGGTGCGGCAGACGAGATCGTAGATCTCGGCCTGCGGCTTGGAGCAACCGACCCTGCCCGAGACGACATAGTCGCCGAAGCAGCCGAGGAAGGGATGGCGGCGGTGCGACGGCCCGCGCAGCCACCCGTCCATGAACGCCGGCGCGTTCGAGAGAAGATAGAGCGGCGTGCCGGCGGCATGCAGTCGTTCGACCAGGGCGGCCATGTCCGCGAAGGCGTGTTCGCACATCTCGTCGAAGCGATCGTAGAAGGCCCGGATCAGGGCCGACCGGTCGGGGAATTTCCGCATCAGCTCGCGCGTCGCCTCGCCCGGATCGCCGCCGTGATCCTGCGCGCCGTGCCACGCCCCGGTGGTCACCGAGGCGAGGAACTCCTCCATCTCGGCGGGGTCGGAAATGAGCTTCCGGTAGAGGTGGCGCGGGTTCCAGTCGAGTAGCACGCCACCCAGGTCGAAGACCGCGACGGAGACCGACCGGAAGGCGGATTTCGGAGCCAAAACAGGGCCTCTTTCGGGAGTAATTTCGGGGCGAATTTAGACAATAAAATCAAAGTGTTAAAGACCTCGATCCGGTGCGTTTTTTGTTGGTTCTGCGAGCCCGTTTTGCTAGGGTGCGCGCTCGCCGCACCGGAGCCCCGGCGCGGCCACTAGAACGAGTAAAAATCCAGGTTTTTCGTGAGCGACGATACGACCCTTCCGCCGCCGCCGCCCTCCGACGCGCCGCCACCGCTGCCCCCGACCCCCGATATCGCGCCGATCACGATCGAAGAGGAGATGCGCCGCAGCTACCTCGATTACGCCATGAGCGTGATCGTGTCGCGCGCGCTGCCCGATGCGCGCGACGGCCTGAAGCCGGTGCAACGCCGCATCCTCTACGCCATGAAGGAAGGCGGCTACGACTCGTCGCGGCCATTCCGCAAGTCCGCCCGCATTGTCGGCGACGTGATGGGCAAGTATCACCCGCACGGCGACAACGCGATCTACGACGCCATGGTGCGCATGGCGCAGGATTTCTCCATGCGCCTGCCGCTGATCTCCGGCCAGGGCAATTTCGGCTCGATGGACGGCGATCCGCCGGCGGCCATGCGCTACACCGAGGCGCGGCTCGCCGTCGTCGCCGAGACGTTGCTGGCCGACATCGACAAGGACACGGTCGAGTTCCAGCCCAACTACGACGAGCGCGAGCAGGAGCCGACCGTCCTGCCGGCGGCCTTCCCCAACCTGCTGGCCAACGGCGCCGGCGGCATCGCCGTCGGCATGGCGACCAACATCCCGCCGCACAATCTCGGCGAGCTGATCGATGCGTGCTGCGCGCTGATCGACAATCCCGGACTCACCGTGCAGCAGGTGATGGAGTACGTACCGGGCCCCGACTTCCCGACCGGTGCCACCATTCTCGGCCGCAACGGCATCCGCGCGGCCTACGAGCTCGGCCGCGGCTCGCTGATCATGCGCGCGCGGACCAAGATCGAGGAGAAGGGGGGTGGCCGCGAGGCGATCATCGTCAGCGAGATTCCCTACCAGGAGAACAAGGCGCGCCTGCACGAGCGCATCGCCGAGGTGGTGCGCGACAAGAAGGTCGAGGGCGTTTCGGAGATCCGCGACGAAAGCGACAAGGACGGCGTGCGGCTGGTGATCGATCTCAAGCGCGACGCCATGGCCGACATCGTGCTGAACCAACTCTATCGCTACACGCCGCTGCAGACCACGTTCGGCGTCAACGCACTGGCGCTCGACGGCGGTCGACCGCGGCTGATGAGCCTCAAGGAGTTGCTCGAGGCCTTCATCCGTTTCCGCGCCGAGGTCATCACGCGGCGCACCAAGTACGAGCTCAATCACGCGCGCGACCGCGCCCATGTGCTGGTCGGCCTGGCGATTGCCGTCGCCAACATCGATGACGTGATCGAGATGATCCGGCGTGCGCCCGATCCCAACGTGGCGCGCGAGCGACTGATGGCCAAGGACTGGCCGGCGGCCGACGTGGCGCCGCTCATCCTGCTGATCGCCGAACCCGGGCGCGAGGTGGCGCCCGATGGCACCTACCGGTTGTCGGAGACGCAGGCGCGCGCGATTCTGGAGCTGCGCCTGCAGCGCCTGACCGGTCTGGAGCGCGGCCGGATCGCCGAGGAGCTGACCGAGGTCGCCAAGCTGATCGAGGGCTACCTCGAGCTGCTGGCCGACCGCGACAAGCTGTTCTCGTTGATGCGCTCCGAGCTGCTCGACATCAGGCAGAAGTTTGCCACGCCGCGGCGCACCGAGATCCTCGACAACGAAGGCGAGCTCGAGGTCGAGGACCTGATCCAGCGCGAGGACATGGTGGTGACGGTCACCCATGGCGGCTACGTCAAGCGCGTGCCGGTGTCGGCCTATCGCGCGCAGCGCCGCGGCGGCAAGGGCCGCTCGGGCATGGCGACGCGCGAGGACGACTTCGTCTCCAGCCTGTTCGTCGCCAACACCCATACTCCGGTGCTGTTCTTCTCGAGCCGCGGTATCGTCTACAAGCTCAAGGTGTGGCGCCTGCCGCTCGGCGCGCCGCAGGCCCGCGGCAAGGCATTCGTCAACCTGCTGCCGCTCGACGAGGGCGAAACCATCACCACGATCATGCCGCTGCCCGAGGACGAATCGAGCTGGGCCGACCTCAACGTGATGTTCGCCACGGCACGCGGCGGTGTGCGGCGCAACGAGCTCAGCGACTTCGTCAACGTCAACCAGTCCGGCAAGATCGCCATGAAGTTCGAGGGAGACGACGCCGGCGACCGGCTGATCGGCGTCGGTGTCTGCACCGAGGAGCAGGACCTGCTGCTGGCGACCCGCCAGGGCCGGGCGATGCGCTTCCCGGTGGCCACCGTGCGCGTGTTCCAGAGCCGCGCCTCCACCGGCGTGCGCGGCATCGCCCTCGCCGAGGGCGACGAGGTGATCTCGATGTCGCTGGTCGACGGCGGCAAGGGCATCACCACTGAGGATCGCGACGCCTATCTCCGGCAGTCGCGGGCGCTCAGGCAGGCGGAGAATGTCGAGGAGGAGGCAGCGCCGGCGGACGAGCCGGCAACGGCAGCGGCGAGCCTGTCGGCCGAGCGCTTCGAGGAGCTGCAGCGCAAGGAGGAGTTCGTGCTCACCGTCGCTGCGTCGGGATTCGGCAAGCGCACGTCGGCCTACGAGTATCGGGTGACTGGTCGCGGCGGCAAGGGCGTCGAGTTGATGCGCCTGCCTGACGGCGGCCAGGTCGTTGCGGCGTTCCCGGTCGGCGAGAGCGACCAGATCATGCTGGTCACCGACGGCGGCACGCTGATCCGTTGCCCGGTCGACGAAATCCGTATCGCCGGACGCGCCACGCGCGGCGTGCGAATCGTCAACGTGAGCGAAGGCGAGCGCGTCGTGTCGGCCATCCGCATTGGCGAGGACGATGCGGCCAATGGCAACGGCAACGGCGAGGACCATGCCGAAACAAACGGTGGATAAGGTCCGGCCGTGTCGCTAAGACTTTGTCGCCGTAGTCGGGGCACTTCGCTCAGGCGCACAAGGGGGAGCCATGGCCGTGCAGCGCACCGGCGTCTATCCGGGCACGTTCGATCCCATCACCAGCGGACACATGGAGATCGTGCGCCGGTCGCTCCGCCTCGTCGACCGGCTGGTGATCGGGCCGGCGATCAACATCAGCAAGGGCCCGCTGTTCTCCCTGGAGGAGCGGATCGCCATCATCAAGGAGGACATCGCGGCGCTGGAGCTTCCTCAGTCGGACAAAGATCGCATCGAGGTCGTGCCGTTCGAGGGACTGCTCATCCACTTCGCCCGGGACGTCGGCGCCAAGGTGATCATCCGCGGGCTGCGCGCGGTGTCCGACTTCGAGTACGAGATCCAGATGGCCAACATGAACGCCCGCATGGAGCCCGACATCGAGACCATCTTCCTCATGGCGTCCGATCGGCATCAGTTCATCGCCTCGTCGCTGGTCAAGGACATCGCCCGGTTGGGCGGCGACACCTCCCAGTTCGTGTCCCGCCAGGTGTTCGGGCGGCTGAAGACAAAATTCGGCAAGAAGTGAGGTCCGATGGGGCCGGCCGGCCGGCCGCGTTGACCGGCGGCGTGCCAGACCTTATAGGGGCGCCGCGCCAAGCCCCCGGGTGTGGCGCGACGCCGGTACGAGCCCGTAGCTCAGCGGTAGAGCATCTGACTTTTAATCAGGTGGTCGTCGGTTCGATCCCGACCGGGCTCACCACTGGCTCGCAGAAGGAGTAGCGCGGCCTATGCCGTCGGTGAACGTCGTCAACGGCAAGCAGATCGTGGTCGAGGACCTCGATGCGGGGCAGCGCGTCGTTCGTTTCTTCGCCAAGCCGTTCGTGCAGGTGTGGCACAATCAGGAGATCGTCGCGGCGATCCTGCGGCGCGAGATGCGCGACCGTTTCAAGGGCTCGGCCGCCGGCTGGATGTGGGCGGTGGTGGCGCCGCTGCTGGCGATCACCGTCTATACCTTCGCCTTCACCACGACGCTGCAGCTGCCGATGGCGGAGGGCGCGGCGGGTGGGCGGCGGCTGGCGTACGCGCTGTTCATCTTCAGCGGCATCGTCGTGTTCAACTTCTTCTCGGAGATGGCGTTTCGTGCGCCGATGCTGCTGCACGAGTATGCCCATTTCATCAAGCAGACGATCTTCCCCAGCGACATGCTGGCGGTCATCTCGACCCTGCGGGCGGGCGTCTATGCCTCGATCTCGATCGGCGTGATGCTGGTCTGCCAGTTCGCGGTGACGGGGACACTCCACTGGACCGTGCTGCTGATCCCCATGGTGATCCTGCCCTTCATGGTGTTCCTGATGGGCCTGTCGTGGTTCCTGAGCGCGATTGGCGCCTTCACGCGCGATGCCGGCTACCTGATGATCACGGTGGTGCCGTTGTTCATGTTCGCCACGCCGGTGTTCTACCCACAGTCGGCGCTGCCGCCGCCCCTCGACTTCTGGATCTACGCCAATGCGCTGGCGGCCTACGTCGAATGCATGCGCGACCTGGTGCTGTTGGGCCAGATCCCGAGCTGGACGGTCTACGGCTGGGTGCTGCTGACGTCGGTCGTGACCTTCTATTTCGGCTACTGGTTCTTCGACAGGTATCGGAATGTCATCGTCGACGTCATCTGATATCGTCATCCGTACGCGGCACCTGGGCAAGGCATACCAACTCTATGCGCACCGCAGCGACTGGCTGAAGCAGGTCATGCTGGGCTGGTGGAAGACCTACTACAAGCCGTTCTGGGTGCTGCGCGACATCGACGTCGACGTCCGTCGCGGCGACAGCGTCGGTATCCTGGGCCGCAACGGCTGCGG
Organism: Enhydrobacter sp.; assembly: GCA_025808875.1. NCBI lineage: Bacteria > Pseudomonadati > Pseudomonadota > Alphaproteobacteria > Hyphomicrobiales > Enhydrobacter > Enhydrobacter sp. The sequence goes on from CP075528.1 coordinate 1,827,205, forward strand.
CAAGTCGACCCTGTTGCAGGTGATCTGCGGCATGACCTTGCCGAGCCACGGCGAGCTCCGGGTGTCGGGCCGGATCGCACCGGTGCTGGCGCTCGGTTCGACCTTCGACCACGAACTGTCGGGGCGCGAGAACGTGATGATCGGCGGCGCCGTGCTCGGGCTGAAGCGCAACGTGATCCTGGAGAAGTTCGGCTCTATCGCCGCATTCGCCGGGATTGGCGACTACATGGAGCAGCCGGTCAAGCACTACTCGATGGGCATGCGCACGCGACTGGCCTTCGCGATCTGCGCCCATGTCGAGGCCGACATCCTGGTCGTCGACGAGGCGCTGGCGGTCGGCGACGCCGCCTTCCAGCGCAAGTGCCTGGACTGGATCGACAGCTTCCGCGCCAAGGGCACCCTGCTCTTCGTGTCGCATTCGACGACCGAGGTGCGGCGGCTGTGCAACCGGGCGATCTGGATCGAGGACGGCCGCATCCGCCAGCAGGGCGATCCGAGCGAGGTCATCCGTTCCTACCACCGCGCTCTGATGGTCGAGAAGGATGACCTCCATCGCTTCTCGGCGGGCGAGCGATGAGCGATGCCGGCCGAGTTCGCGGCATGGATCGGATTGGGTTGGTGGGCGGTGAGCGCGGGGATCCACTGGGTGAGCGCGGCGTTGGCCCGTAGTCCGCGCCTGTTTCCCGCGCCGGCGCCGCGACCGGCCGCCGATTTCAGCATCGTCGCGCCGATGGCGGGTGCCGCCGACGCATCGGCCGGCTACGTCGCGGCACTGTCGGCGCTGTCGGCGGCGGGCGCCGAGGTGTTGATTTGCGTGGCCGGCGAGGACGACGGCGCGATCGCCGAGACCCGCCGTCACTGGGCCGATGCCCCGATCCTCGTCGGCAGCGACACCACCTTCAACCCCAAGATGAACAACGTGCGCAAGGGGCTGGAGGCGGCGAGCCGGCCGGTCGTGGCGCTGTGCGACGCGGGCGTGCGACTCGAGGCCCGCGATCTGGCGCGTGCGGCGGCGGCCTTGTCCGATCGGGTCGGTCTCGTGCTAGCGCTGAAGTCGGCCGATGCACCGGCGAACTTTGCGGCCGAACTGGAGCGTGCCTACATCAACGGCCATCACGCGCGGTTCCTGTTTGCCGCCGATCGGCTCGGTCTCGTCGTGGCGTCGGGCGGGGTCACGGTCTTGTCGCGCGACACCTTGCATCGCATCGGTGTGTCAATGGGCTTCAATCGCTGGATCGCCGACGACTATTCCGTCACCCGTTCGGTGCGTGAACTCGGCCTGTCGACCAGGCTGGGCGACGTGATGCCGCGCCTGCCGCTTGGCGAGCGGTCCTGGTCGGCAGTGTGGCGCCGCCAGGTGCGCTGGGCCCGGACGCGGCTGCGCCTGCCGGTGTGGGGGCTGGTGCTTTGGGAGCCTGCCATAGGTTTGCTGGTGTCGGGCATGGCTGCCGCGATCGGCTTGGCCGGCTGCGGGTTCGGTGGGGCCGTCATCGCAGGCGCATTATCGATACATGTGGCGGTCTGGCTCGCCGGAGAGAAATGGTTCCTCTCTGGCCGAAACCTCGCGTTCGGTCCGTGCGCCGCGCTGGCGGCCTTGACCCGCGAAGCGCTGGCGCCCGCGCTGATGCTGTTTGCCTTGGCCAGCCGGTCGATCGACTGGCGGGGGACCGACCTGGGCAGCAATTGGCGCGAGCGTGCGACCGATGCGCGCGAGAGATCGAGATGAATGAGACGACTGCCGAAAAGAGCATCGCTACGGTCATGCTGCCCGCCCGAGTCGACTCGGAGACTTCGCGGTCGGCCGAAGAGACGATGATGGCGTCGCTGCACCCCGGCGCCCGCGTCGTCATCGACGGCAGCGCGGTCACCTACATGAGCGCGGCGGGGGTGCGTTCGCTGGCCACGGTGCTGCACCGCGCGCAGGAGATGCAGGCGCGCATCGTGTTCTGCCGCTTCACCGGCGCGGCCGCAGATTGTCTGCAGGTCAGTGGCTTTGGCCACCTGCTCGACGTCGCGGAATCGGCGGAAGCGGCGGCGGCAAGGCTGTGAACCGTCCGGGCGGCCGGTTCGCCCGAGCGCTTGCACGGCTAGCGTGGCACGGGTTATTAAATCTCTGGCTGAGACAAGACTTTAAGGGACGCGGGGCCGAGCGCGGGTGCCGTCGGTTCCGGACGGAGATCGGAATTTGACAATGTGGACCTGGTTGCGCCTTGTTGCGCGGCCAACCGCCATAGTCCTCGTCTTGGGTGTCGGCGTCGCGGCGTGTACGGCGTTGCCCGGCGACGGGCCGTGGATGAACGACGCGAGTTCGCGCAGCAGTGAGGCGCTTCCTTTCGACGTCGTCGATCTGACCCCAACCTCGGTCGTCGCTTATCGCCCTCCCGTCAGCATCGATCAGCCCTCGGCAACCGGCGGCATCTCGGCTGCCCCCAGGATCTCCGTTGCCCCCGGTGACGTGCTGCGGGTGCGCATCTTCGAGGCCTACGAAGGCAATATATTCCCGACGATCCAGCGCCCCGGCGCGGATCTCGGCTCACAACGCGTCGGCGAGGACGGGGCCATCACCGTCCCCTATGTCGGCACGGTGCAGGTCGCCGGGCTCGATCTGACGCAGATCGAGCGCCGGATCGCCGACCAGGTCGCCTCGAAGGCACAGGACCCGCAGGTTATCGTTGATTTCGTGGCTGACCGTACCCACACCGTTTTGGTTGCGGGCGATGTCAAGGCGCCGGGACGCGTTTCGCTTCTGGACGGTGTGCGGACGGTCGTGGACGTGATCAACCGGGCCGGCGGTCTGCTCGGAGGGCAGGAAGGTGCCCCGGCCAACCAGTTTCAGGTTGTCCTTCGCCGGCGAGGCGACGTCGTCATGACTGCCCAGTATTCCGAGCTCCTCGCCGGCCGGGACGTCGCCGTCCAGAAGGGCGACGAAGTCATCGTGCGGCCCAATTCCCAGGTTTTCACGGTGTTGGGGGCGGTTCTCAAGGCCGGCAACGTGCCGGTCACCAAGGCCAACCTCACCCTGCTGGAGGCGCTTGGCCAGGTCGGCGGCCTGTCGGACGAAAGGGCCAACAAAACCGGCGTTTTCGTTTTCCGAATGGGGGAAATCCAGAGCAGTCCGACCGCCCGGGCCCGCGTTTTTCGGTTGGACCTGAACCAGCCGGTGTCTATTTTTGTCGCGCAACAGTTCGGTATCCGGCCGAGTGACGTGGTCTATGTCACAAATGCGCCACTTCACGAGTACAATAAGATTCTCACCGCGATTTATCGTACATTCTCCATCGTAGGAGTGGCGAGGGGTTCGGTGATCCCGGCGACGGCGTTCTAGGCGCTCGGGGCAGGATTGAGGGCGACCGACAGGGATGGCCAGGGCACAGAAGTACAGGTGGGGCGCAGCGAGCGTGGCGATCCTGTTCGTCGTCGCGGCCATTGTCCTTTGGCTGGCGCCGACGCGCCAGACGAGCAGCGCGCAGGACGGCATTCGCGCGACCGGTCCGCTGATCTCGCGCGGTTACACCGATGCACCGGCGGGCACCGTCGTCGTGGCTGGCGATCCCGGAGGGGGCAGCGTGCTCACGGAGTTGCGTGTCGTTGATGGCCAGAAAGTCAAGCGCAATGAAGTCGTGGCCGTCCTGTCCAACTACGCCGTGTCCGACAACAAGGTCCGTACGACCGAGGTGGAGCTCGAGAAGGCCCGCCTCACCCGCGATGCCATAACCAAGGGATACCGAGTTGCCGAGATAGGGATGCAAGAGATCGTTGTCCAGACCAAGGCCGAGGAACTCAAGCTGAAGAAGCTGGAGCTCGCTCGGTCGGGCAAACCGCCCGACATGAAGCAAATCGAGCAGACGATCGCCGAGCAGGAGTACGATCGCGAGAACATCAAGCTTCGCATCCTCAAGGAGACGCTGGCCACCGATCTGGCCCACGTCGAGACCGACATCACCATCATTCAGGCCAATCTCGACAATGCGCGCGCCAATCGCGAGATGGCCCTGGTCCGCTCGCCCATCGACGGCGTGATCCTGCAGATCTTCACCCGCCAGGGGGAGCGCGTCGCCCATGCCGGCATCGTCAAAATCGTCGACATGAGCAAGCTGCGCGTCTTCGCCGACGTGGATGAGGTGCATCTCGGTCGCGTCGCCGCGGGCGGCAAGGTCGAGGTGACGTTCCGCGGCAGCCAGGCGGTGTACCGCGGCACGATCTCGCGCATCGCCGCCACGGTGAAGCGCATGCAGCGCATCGAACCCGATGGCGGCTCGTCGACGGACGCGCGGGTCGTGCAGGTCGAGATCGAGCTCGACAATCCCGCGGGAATGCCCCAGGTGCTCGGGCGCGAGACACGCGTTACCTTCCTCTGATGGCCGTGACCCTGCCTGTGGCGGGATCACCGGGCGTTGACCGGTGGTGGCCGCGCTTCTCTTTCGCGAAGTTTCGCGCCGCCGCCAGGACCGCCTCGGCCATGCCGCTGGGCGCCCAGCAGTTGCGCCGCCAGCGCACCAGTACCCTGCTGTCGCTGGCTGGCGTGACGGCCAGCCTGCTGGTGATCTTCGCCCAGCTCGGCATCGAACGCGCCGTCTACGACTCCTCGATCAGGCTCCATCGTTCGGTCGCTGCCGACCTCGTGCTCGTGCCGGCCGGCTTCAAGTCCCTACAGCTGCATGCCGAGGTGCCGGTGGCGATGAATGACATCGTCTCGGCTGATCCCTCCGTTGCCCAGACGCGGCCCTTCTGGTTCGGCGTGATGTCGCTCAACCATCCCGGCATGGCCACGCCGCGTCGACTTGCCTGGTACGCGATCGACGTCGAACGACCGGCCATTGACGTGCCCGGCCTGGCCGAGAACCTCTACAAGCTGCGCGTAGTGCGGCGCATTCTTTTCGACCGCGATTCGCGGCCCTATTTCGGCGACCTCGCGACGGTCGCCGAGAAGGGTGAGGAGGTTCCAGTGCTCGGCCCGCCGGACAACCGCCTGCTGTTGCGCGAGATGTTCGTCGTGGGCACGGTGGCCATCGGGCCGAACGTCGTCAACGACGGCGCCGTCATCATGTCCGAGGGGTCGATGTCGGAAGTGTTCGGTGTCTGGTGGGCCGACCGTCCGGCCTTCATCGGCATCAAGTTGGTGCCCGAGGCCGATCCGGCCCAGGCCAAGGCCGCGCTCGGCCGCGCCGTCGGCGGCCGCGGCGAGGTGATCACCAAACAGGAGTTCGAGGCGCGCGAGAGGCGATATTGGTCGCGCGAGACGCCGGTGGGTTACATCACCGACCTGGGCTTTGTCATGGGCCTGATGATCGGCATGGTTTTCATTTACTACGCCCAGTACCAGATCATCCGCTTCTATCTCCCGGAATACGCCATCCTGAAGAGCCTCGGTTACGACTGGTGGTTCTTCCTGTGCATGATCGGCCAGATCGGTGCCGCGATCATCACGCCGGCTTTCCTGGCCGCCTTCACGCTGGCGCGCCTGGTCTACGGCGTCGCCGAGGCGTCGATCCATCTCGGCATGACGATGGGATTGCGCGAGATGGTGGTCGCCCTGGTGGCATCGCTGATCATGACGGCGGTATCGAGCGTCTTTGCCATCCGCCGCCTGTGGAGGGTCGATCCCATCATGCTGTTCGAGTAGGCCATGGCGGCCGAAACGCACGTGTTCGGTCCGGCGGTCGTCGAGGCTGTCGACGTCCACCACCATTACGGCGAGGGGCCGCAGCGGGTCGACGTGCTGTTCGACATCAACATGCAGGTTCGCGAAGGCGAGATCGTCATCGTCACTGGGCCGTCCGGCTCGGGCAAGACGACGCTTCTTACCATCCTCGGCACAATGCGCCGGCCGTCCGAGGGCAAGCTGCGGCTGCTCGGCACCGACATCGCCCGTCTCGGTGGGCCCGAACTCGACGTCCTGCGAAATCGCGTCCGCTTTCT